>CAYHWW010000011.1:38748-44778 GCA_964360145.1 uncultured Oligoflexia bacterium
TGAAAACCTGCGGGCCGAGGTCTTCGTTCACCCAGCGGATGCCGCCCTGCAGGGCCCAGCCATTGTAGCTGACCTTCACCGTGACGGGGAAACGGAACTGGTAGGCCCCGGCGGAGTGTAGGGCGGCCTCTAAGTCAAAGGACGACTCTTCGCCAGCGGCCAACTCCACGAGAATGGGATGACCCCGGGAGCCAGGGCCCGTGCTACCCAGTTCGCTGCTGCTGGTGACGTTAGTGACGCGGAAGCTAGCGGTTTCGTCACTGTCCAAGCGGAAGTTACGGCCCGCCAATGTGCCGATGATGAGCTCGCGGAGCTGGCCTGGCTCACGCACGCCGACACGGCCCAGCTCGTCAGCAAAGAGCATGTGTTCGAACCAATCCCGGGCCGTGAGGTGGGGATTGTCGCGGCAGAGGCGCATGGCCTCGAGCACCACGTCAGACACCATGGCAAGCCCCGGGCGGCCGTGGGCGCGGATGGTAGCCTGGAGGAAGTCATTCATGGCGCCTCCGTAGGCCTCACCATCATCGTGAACTTCATTGGTGAGGAAGAAGCCCGTGTTGTTGATGATGCGGAAGTCTTGAGACCCAGGGAATGCCTCGCCGTTGCTCACCGCTTGCACCACGAGTTGGGCGACGAAGTCCGCCATGCCCTCGGACAAGCCACCGGTGTCCGCCAGATGCAGCATGTCCCCCATGAGGCGGTCCATGACCCCATGGCCCAGCTCGTGCCAGATGGTGGAGTTGTCCCGCGCCATGTTTTGTTCGCCCGGGGAGTAGGTGGTGAAGTTAATGGTGTCATCGGTGTAGTAGGCGTTGTTGCGCATGGAGATGTCTGGGTCGAAGAGAAAGGCATGGAAGGGCCGCTCCGCGAGGTCCGGGTCCGTGAAGCCCATGGGCCGCAAAGAATCGAACAGTTGGTTCACGGCGAAATACACCTGCAGCTCGTCGAAGCCATCGTTGATGTAGGAGGCCGGGTCATTGTCCGCAAGCCGACGTGCCGGGCGGTTCCAGGATTCATCCGCGGTGGCCAGGGGGCGTCCGGTGCGAGCGCCCGTGGGCACCATCTCCCAGGAGGGTTCGCCGGTGTCCGTGATGCCTTCGCGCCAGTCGGGGCGCAACTGCGCGGAATAACCCGGCGTGAAATCAAGGCCTGTGAAGCGTTCTGGTGCCGCGGCGTGGAGGTTCACCGTGACGTAACGGCCCATGAGGGCCACACCGCCGGTTTCGAAGCCGTTTTCACGGGAGGGCAATCGTGCGCGAAGGGCGGCACCTTGGCGCCTCAACCAGCCCATGGACCAGTAGCCTTGGGCACGGCCCAGGTCGGATTCGCCCAGGATAGGGTCGAACTGGCTTTCCAGATAACGGCGCCACCGGAGGCCCGCGTAGGGGTCAGTGGCGGCGGTCTGCACGCGGTTCTTCACGTACTTCAGCTCGCCAGGGATGCGATCCAGGACTTGGCCCGTGCTCTCCACTAACTCATAGATGGAGTACACCTGGGCTGGCAGGGTGAATTCATCACTGGCGTCACCCGCGCTCTTCGCACGTGTGGCGGTAGCACCACCATGTTGGGGATATTCCGTATAGGTGTGGCCGATGATGCGGCGGGTGAGGAGCTCGATACGCAGCTCATGGGCCCCGCGATGGGCTTTGGCGGTGACCACGCGCACGGGCATGGGGCCTTGCCACTGATCTTGCCAGGTGACGTGGCTGATGCGGCGGTCGTCCGGTGCGGCGGACGTGGCACTTGTGATTGCTTGACGCACCAATCGCATGGTTGCCCCGCCATCGAGGGCCGCTCGTATGCTCAGTAAATCACCACCGGCGATTTTGAAACGTTGTGCCCGCGTCCGTGCTTCCGTGGGCTCCTGCAGCTGGGCCTCGGCTTGCACCAGGGCCCCCGTGGCGCGATCCGTCCAGAGGCGCAGGGTCATGGCTTCGATGGGCAGGCCGTCGGAGAGCTGGGCGAGGCGCAGATAATGGGTGTGGGCAAGGTCCCGGTCATCTTGAGTTTGGAAGTCACTGGCGGAGAGGAGGTAGCCCGTGCGAGCGGCAATGACGTCCAGCACGTGGTTAAGGCTTGCGTCCGCGTCATCACGTCCGGTCCAGCGAACCGTGGTGTCTGCTGCGAATACTGGAAGCGCTAGGGCCCCCAGTGTAAGAAAAAGAGATATATAAACCCTGAATAACTGACGCATAGTGCGACCCCCTGGGGGCGGACATTAATGCAGCAATGGGCGTCAGGCATCGCGCCCCGCGTCGTAGCTCGATTATTCCGCGCCGTCCAAGAGCCGTTGGCGGTGCTCGTGCTCTTGCTTCATGAGTTTTATCTTCTCAGAAATGAGCTGCGCCTCGTCTGGTGTCAGAGGGCGGGCCTTGGTCTCCTCGCTGATCTTGTCCTGGGCGGCTTGCTCCTCTGGTGTGAGGGCGCGGATGGGGCTGGTCAATAAAAACGTGATCAGCGCGGCGAGGATGGCGAGGAGCGTAATTTGTGGCATCTTCCTAGGATAACCCAGCTCTTGAGGTCTTCAAGAACCGCCTGCGCGTGGCCCGGCACTTTTCTCTTAGGGTAAGTTTTTTCCATGCTGACGCCTGGCCTGAAAAATGAAATACCTGCAGTGGGGGACGTGCCGTGAAGCAATACCAGGATCTCATGCGCCACGTGTTGAAAAACGGGGCCCGCAAAGAAGACCGCACGGGCACGGGCACGTTGAGTGTGTTCGGCCATCAAATGCGCTTTGATCTCGCGGAGGGGTTTCCTCTCGTCACCACCAAGAAAGTGCATCTCAACTCCATCATCCATGAACTTCTTTGGTTCCTGCGGGGCGACACGAACACGCGTTACTTGAAGGACAATGGCGTCAGCATTTGGGATGAGTGGGCGGACGCGGAGGGCAACCTCGGCCCGGTGTATGGCGCACAGTGGCGCTCTTGGCGCGGCGCGGATGGGCGCACGGTGGATCAAATCAGCGCAGTGATCAACATGATCAAAACAAGCCCGGATTCCCGCCGCCTCATCGTCAGCGCCTGGAACGTGGGTGAGATTCCCAAGATGAAACTGCCCCCCTGCCACGCCTTCTTCCAATTCTACGTGGCTAACGGCCGCCTCTCTTGCCAGCTTTACCAGCGCAGCGCCGATATTTTTCTCGGCGTTCCCTTCAACATCGCGAGTTATGCGCTGTTGACCTTGATGGTGGCGCAAGTGTGCGACTTGAAGCCCGGGGATTTTGTGCACACATTGGGCGATGCTCACCTCTATCTCAACCACATGGAGCAGACGAATCTACAGCTCTCCCGGGACCCGCTGCCGCTACCTCAAATGCGCCTCAATCCCGCGGTTAAGGACATCTTTGGCTTCCGCTACGAGGATTTCAATTTAGAAAATTACCAATGTCATGGCGCCATCAAGGCACCGGTTGCGGTGTGATGGATGGGCGAGGTACGAGCTTCCCTCATTGTCGCCATGACGCCAGCTCGGGTCATTGGCGTCGGCAATAAGCTGCCGTGGCATCTCCCGGCGGATTTGAAATATTTCCGCGACCGCACCCGGGGGCACGCCATCATCATGGGTCGCAGGACCTATGAGTCCATTGGCAGGCCGCTACCCGATCGCACGAACATCGTTGTGAGTGGTGCGGGATACCTTGGTGCGCCCCCGGAAGTGGCAGTGGTGCCATCTCTAGAGGCGGCGTGGCAATCCGTGCGAGAGCGTGCCCCCCAGGATACTGAGCCCTTCGTGCTCGGTGGCGCCCGCATTTATGCCGCAGCCCTTGCCGCTGACCAGCGCCCCGGTGTTTTGGAGGGGTTTTTGGGCCGCATCTACATTACGATGGTGGAAGCGGACGTCGCGGGTGACGCGTGGTTCCCGGAGCTGGGTAATCAGTGGCAGCTCAAGTCCGAAGAATTTCGTTCCGCCGATGAGAAAAATGTCCACGCCCTGAGGTTCCAGGTTTATGAAAAATATTCTTGAGGACATCGAGCCCGCGCTGCGGCCCCCTGGCGGTGGCATCCCCTCTTTCTCCGCCGGCGCGGGAGGCGCCCTCAGCGTGCAGCGGCGGCATTACGCGCTCTTTGGTGCCAGGGCCGATGCGGACATGGCGGAACTCGAGGCGCTGTGGCGCAAGCAACTGCAGCGCTTCAGCCAGGGCAAGCTGAGCCCCAAGGTGATTTTACTGGGCGTGCCCCTGGATACCGGGGCGGGCATTCGTCGCGGCGCGGCCCATGGTCCCCGCGGCGTGCGCGAAGCGCTGCTCGAAAGCGGCACCTACCGGGATTGGGTGAGGTCTGGCGTGGTGCTGGATTTAGGAGATGTCTTTGTGAATCCACACCTGCTTCACGACAGCATGCTGTCGGCGAAGCAAATCAGTCGTTGCCAGGCCGAGATGTTTGCCTCGGTGTCGGCGGCAAGCCGAAAAAAGATGCCTGTGTCGGCGCTGTCACTGACGCGATATGTTTTGGAGTTGCTGCAAAAGCGCGCACCCTCCGCTCGTCTTTTTGTCATTGGCGGTGATCATTCCGTGGCCTGGCCCGTGAGTGAAATTCTCGCGAAAAAATACCCCGGCAAGCTCGGCATCGTGCAGCCCGACGCGCATACGGATTTGCTGAAAAGCCGCCACGGTGTGGAATACTGCTACACGACGTGGACTTACCACGCCAATGAGCTGTTGAAAAAGGGCACGCCCAAGGGCCAGGCCAAGGAGGGGCGTCTGGTGCAACTGGGTATCCGCCAAACACTGAAAGACAAGAAGCACTGGGAATCCACCACCGGCGTCAAGCAATACTGGGCCCACGAGATCAATGCACGGCCGGCCCATCAAGTGCTCGCGGAAATCTGCGCTCACTTCAAGAAGCTCGGTGTGAAGCAGATTTATTTTTCCAACGATATCGACGGCACCGATGAGTCAGAGGCCCCCGCCACCGGCACGCCCGCGGCCCATGGCTTGAGTTCCGCCTTCGTGTTGCAAGCCATCGAGGTTTTGGGCCAGGAGTTCGACCTGGTGGCGGCGGACGTCATGGAGGTTGCCCCGGTGCTGGGCTCTCCCGAGGATTGCAGAAAAACCACCGAGCTCGCAGCTCAATACACCCTTGCTTGCTTGAAGCAGCAAATACGTTAGAAGAAAAAAAATGACTTCACTCACCAGCATCGCGAAAACAGCCCTCGATAAACTGCCGCCCAAGCTGCGCAACACGCTCTACATCCGGGCCTTCGGGTTCTTGAAAATCCCGATGCTCTTCTACATCTCTCCCACGGTGGAAGAGCTGACGGACGATCGTTGCGTGGTGCGCATCCCCCTCAATCGCCGCACCAAAAATCATCTGAATGGCATGTACTTCGGCGTGCTCTCCGCCGGTGCCGACGTGGCTGGCGGTTTGATCGCCATGAAGCTCATTCAAGAAAGGGGCGGTACCGTTGCGTTAGTCTTTAAGGACTTCCATGCGAAATTTCTCAAACGCGCCGAGGGCGATACGCACTTCACCTGTGTTGACGGCCCCGGCGTGCGGGCGCTGGTGGAGCGTGCCATCAAGAGCGGTGAGCGTGTGGAGATGCCCGTGCACATCACGGCCACGGTGCCGTCCAAGACGGGTGATGAGCCCGTGGCGAAATTCGTGCTCACGCTGTCGCTGAAGAACCGCGGCAAACGGGTGATCTAAGGGCCCAATAATTTCCATTGCCTTAGCGAGCTAACGTTGCGAAGCGTAGCCCCGTGAGGGTCGCAAATCCGCGAAACCCACGTTGTAGCGTGCCGCGGCGGCGCTGAGGGCAGCGGCTAACTCCGTGCGACGAGCCCGCAATTTTTTTAAGAGCACATGGGTTTGGGCCACATCGTACTCGAAGGAAGTGTTTTCG
This sequence comes from uncultured Oligoflexia bacterium, assembly GCA_964360145.1. Classification (GTDB taxonomy): domain Bacteria; phylum Bdellovibrionota; class UBA1018; order UBA1018; family CAYHWW01; genus CAYHWW01. Next base: position 44,593 of record CAYHWW010000011.1, read on the forward strand.
TCGTCCATGCCGTCGGGGTTGAGGGTCGCATAGACCGTGAGGTCCACCTCTTTGTCTCTGATGGCGCGGTCCATTTTTGTGAGGTGGGCACGAGCACGGTTAAATTTGGCGCGGACTAAAAGGGGGGCCCTGGCAGATGGGGGGGCATCGGCCAGGGCTTTGGGGGGGGTAACTAACGCGCAAACA
>CAYHWW010000012.1:0-43975 GCA_964360145.1 uncultured Oligoflexia bacterium
CCTTGGTCGCCGGGCTCCTCCTCCCGTCGCCTACGCATCCTGCTTCGGCGCAGCTACGCTGACCGATTTCCGGGCTCCTGCCCGGAAATCCTCGCAGCTGGCCCTTTCTCGACGATCTACGACACTGGGGCTACGCTTAGCGCAGGTGTTTTGGTGGATTCCCAGTGGGAGTGCTTCGCCACGAGCTTCAGCTCTTTCAGCCCGAGAGCCAGTTCCAGCAGCTCTTCCACGTTATCGATGAAGTGAAACTGCATTTCACGCTTCACATCATCGGGCACGTCGATGAGGTCCGCTTCGTTGCGCTTGGGCAGGATCACCCGTTTCACCCCAGCGCGATGGGCCGCGAGCACCTTTTCTTTGATGCCACCCACGGGGGTCACCGCACCCCGAAGGGTAATCTCGCCCGTCATGGCGAGCTTGGGGTCCACGGGCCTGTCGGTGAGCAGCGACGCCAACGCTGTCAACATGGTGACGCCAGCGGAGGGGCCGTCTTTGGGGATGGCACCCGCGGGCACGTGGACGTGAAGGTCGCGCTTGTCGAACTCAACCTGGCTAGCGAGCATGCCGCCGGAGGCCCGCACCACGCTCAAGGCGATCTGAGCGGACTCCTTCATGACGTCGCCGAGCTGGCCCGTGAGAGTGAACCCGCCCTTGCCGGGCATATGGGTGGCTTCCACAAAGAGGATGTCGCCGCCCACGGGGGTCCAGGCGAGGCCCGTCACAACGCCGGGTTTCACGGAGCGAGGGGACTCTTCAGGATGATGGCGTTCTTGGCCCAGGGCCTCTTTCAGGACATCGATGGTGACGTTCAGTATTACAGCCTTGCCCAGCACCACGGCCTCGGCGGTGTAACGGCACAGCGTGGCCACCTTGCGAGTGAGGTCCCGTACCCCCGCTTCACGGGTGTAGTGGGTGATCATGTGATCAAGCATCTCATCAGTGATGGCGACTTGGCCCTCATTGAGCCCATGCTCCTTTAATTGCCGTGGCAAAAGGTATTTGCGGGCGATGTGGCGTTTCTCAGCGGTGGTGTAACCACTGATTTCAATGATCTCCATGCGGTCGCGCAAAGGCGCGGGGATGGTGTCCATGACGTTGGCCGTGGCTATGAAGAACGTATTGGAAAGATCAAAGGGAACATCGAGGTAATGGTCAGTGAATGCATTGTTTTGCTCTGGATCCAGCACCTCAAGCAATGCCGCCGAGGGATCGCCATGGTAACTGGCGCCGAGCTTGTCGATTTCATCCAGCATGAAAACAGGATTCTTCACACCGGCGCGCTTCATGCTTTGCACGATGCGGCCGGGCATGGCGCCCACGTAGGTGCGGCGGTGACCGCGAATTTCGGATTCGTCCCGCACGCCGCCCAGGGAGGCGCGGGCGAACTTGCGGCCCAGGGCGCGGGCGATGCTGGCGCCGATACTGGTTTTACCCACGCCGGGAGGGCCCACGAGGCAAAGGATGGAGCCCCGCAGATCATTTTTGAGCTTGGCCACGGCGAGGTATTGGAGGATGCGCTTCTTCACCGTGTCCAGGCCGTAGTGATCCTCATCGAGCACTTGGCGGGCACGCTCAAGATCAATGGCATCGTCAGTGGTTTTATTCCAAGGCATTGCCACCAACCAGTCCAGGTAGGTGCGGATGACGTGGTACTCCGCCGACGCCGCGGGCAGGTTCTCCATGCGCTTCAGCTCTTCATCGGCGATTTTTTTCACCTCTTCAGGCAACCCCGCGTCAGCGAGCTTTTTGCGCAACTCATTCTGTAGATCGGCGCCCTCTTCACCCAGCTCTTCGCGGATGGCCCGCATCTGTTCCCGCAGCAGATGTTCCCGCTGGGTCTTACCGATGCGCTCGGACATCTTCTCTTGGATCTCTTGTTGGAGGGAGAGCACCTCTTTCTCTTTGCTCAAGATCTCAATGAGCTTCTCCAGGCGCACTTCCAGGCTGGTCTCCTCAAGGAGCTCCTGCTTTTGGGGCATGGAGATATTGAGATAAGCCGCACAGAGGTTGGCCAGCTGCGAGGGGTCGTCGAGCTTGTGGAGCAGTTTTTTCAGGGGCTCCTGGGCCACGGGCAGCAGCGTGATGAATTCCAGAGCCAGGGATTTCAAGCTGGCGAAGAGGGCTTGGAGGCGCAGGGTGTTATCACCGTGGACGTCGCTGACCGTTTCGCCCCGGGTGACGAGGTAGTTATTCTCCAAAGACACATCAACGAGTTTGTAGCGTGCGAGGCCAGTGACGATGATTTGGTAACTCCCCTTGTCGGTGTCCACGACATTTTCGATGCGACACAGCGTGCCGATGGAGTACAGATCAACGCCCTGAGGGTCTTCAGAGCCGACATTGCGTTGGTGGGCGACGATAAGAAGGCCATCGCGTTTACGCGCAGCCTCAAGAGCGGCGACGCTTTTAGGGCGACCTACGACCAAGGGGATGGTCGTGCCAGGAAATACAATGGTGTTTCGGATAGGAATCAGAGGAATGAGAGAAGGAATTTCCATGGCTAGGCACCCCGTGTTTCTACAATGGGAGCGATCGAGGAGAGGTCAAGAGGGGTAGAGCATTGGATTTCCTGCAGCATCGTTGGTAGGGCCCCTAGCCTCTAGGGGGACTTTAGTGTATTTGACGCCCGTTGTCAGACCCTTACAGTGCTCAATGGGTGTGTAAATGCTTGATTTGAAGTGGCTTCGGTTCGATATCCTGCTCGTATTGCTGACACCTGTCATGGCCTCCGCCCAGTGTCAGTGGCCCGCGACGACGCTGAAAACAGTTTTTTTTCATGCAGAGTACCCTGAACTCACGCTCTTGCAGATTGAGTTTGATGATGACGCTGCGCTCGCACAAAGCTCCGCCATGGAAGGAAGTCTGCTCGCACGCTATCGCGCCGCCCTACCCAGCCTGATTGACACCGACCCCAGAGACCAACGGGCATTGCTCCGGCGCCAGCGCGTTATTTTTGCTGCCCACGACATGAGGGCTGAGGTGGCATTTTTTGATGCCATCCGAGACGGTGCTCTTGGTGAAATCCGCGGTATCTCTTGTTTAGAGGCGCTGCTCTATGAGCAGCTGCTCAGCATCAACATGCGTCAGCACCATCAATTGATCGCCTCGGAGTTTATCGCATTCACTTTGAAAAAAAATGACCCTGCACCCCGCACCATGGTGCTCTTCGCCACCGGAGCCACTGATTCAGTTACGGCAGCACCAATCATGCCGCGATTGAGACAGGCCGTGAGCCACGGGTGGCGTGTTGAGGCTAACTTGCACAATCACCCCTTTTTCTTCGGAAACCCCGATATCGCCGGCACCATCACCGCCAGTGCCCGCGATATCGATCTGATGCGGCGGGATCGCGACCTGTTCGAAATGCCCAGCGCCATGATCACCAACGGCTTCAGCACTTGGGAAGTAAGCACCGCTGATTTATAGGCGAAATTACCGTCGCATCGAGGCTAGAAAATCTGACTCAGCCATCCGATGTCCTCCGGTCGGCGTGCGACCTGCTTTATTTTTTGAAGACAGGAGTAGGGGCATCCCGTGACCTTGATCGGGAGGACATCAAGCTGCTCGGCATAATAGTCAGGCAAGTAGGCCAATGCGCGACCCGTCGTCACAAGGGTCTCAAGCAGCTTGAGGCTGGTGGTGAGAAACGTCACATTTCTCGTGAACTTATCGTCTCGCCACCCATCGAGGGACTGTTTGAGGCCAACCCTTCCCAGTATGGGACGGCTGGGGCTTGCGAATGGATACTTGAGCGCTTCATCAACGGAGACTCGTCTCTTCGCTTTTGCCCGCGCATACAAGGGGTGACCAGGGCCGACGACGGTCAAAAACTTGGATTCAGCCAGAGTCTTCGCGGTTAAGCCGGGTGGGACATCGCCTGTAATGAGCGCTAGATGCGCCTCGCCATGGGCCACGTCCTCAAGGGCCCGTTCCTCATCGCAGGCGTGATACTCGAAAGTCGCGCTCGGATGGCGCTTTTGCAAGTCCGCCGTGATGTTCAGGCCCATCTTCGACAGCAAAACCTCCGGGCCCGCGATCACGATCTGAATCTGACCGTGATGGCCGGCGATCTCCATGCGTGCGGACTCTTCCAATTGGATAATCCGCGAGGCGCGCAATTTGAGAAGCCTTCCCTGGTCGGTGAGTTTGATGTTGCGCCCGGTTCGCGAGAAGAGCTTGGTTTTCAATTCAGCTTCGATGCGAGTGATGGCTTTGCTCAACGAGCCGGGGGAAACCCGCAACTTTTCGGAGGCCCGGTGAATGTTCTCGAATTTCGCGACCCCTAGAAAATACCGGAGCTCAAATGTTTCCATAAAGGAAACAAATATTTCAAATACGTTTCTTTTTCAATGACGAAGGGAGGTTTATCTTGCCAACCATGAGAACGAGCGCATTGAGCAGATTCACGAAACTGGAGTTCAGAAATGGGAAGAGCCTCGGGAACCGGGTGGTCGTCCCTCCGATGGCATCAGAGACGGCGGACGAGAGCGGGATTGTGACAGGGAAAACGGTTTCGCACTATTCGAGCCTCGCGAAGTCCAGGGCCGGACTCGTGATGGTGGAGTATACCTATGTCCACTCATCAGGCCGGAGCGAAGTCCATCAGCTTGGCATTCAAAGCGATGCCCACATCGCGGGGTTGAGGCGGATCGTGAAAGTCATCCATGAATCGGGTGCTTTGGCGGGAATCCAACTCACTCATGCGGGTGGGAAAACGTCCCGGGACCTCACCGGCGGCGTGCTTATGGCGCCGAGCCAAGTGCCTGTGCCCGTGAAAGATCAAAACATGGAAACACCCGACGCCATGTCGGAGCTGGAGATCGCCCTGTGGAAAGACGCCTTCGCGGTAGCCGTGGGGCGCGCGGAGGCGGCGGGCTTTGACTTGGTTGAGCTGCACGCGGCCCACGGCTACGGTCTCAATCAATGGCTTTCGCCAATCACCAACCGGAGGTCTGATGCTTACGGAGGAACCATCGCAAACAATGCGCGGATTCTTTTTGAGATCATCGATGAAGCCAAAAAACGCCATGGGAACCTGCTGTTCGCCGTTCGGATGCCTGGGCAAGACTTCTTGGATGGGGGATTGCGCTCCACCGATGCATTATGGATCGCCAAGGAGTTGGAAGCCTTGGGTCTAGATATCATCGATGTTTCATCGGGAATCGGCGGATGGAGAAGGCCACGGGAGCGTTCTGGTGAGGGTTACTTATTCACGGAGGCAGCCATGATTCAGTCAGCAGTCTCAACTCCAGTCATAGGAGTGGGCGGCATTGAGCACGGGCGCTTCATCGATGAAGCACTGTCCTCTCAAATGATTTCTTTGGTGGCCGTGGGTCGCGCCATATTGAAGGGGCCGGAAGCATGGGGTGCGACCAATCTCAGATTCCATCCAGTCTTGATTTAGGGTATTTTCACGCTCTTATGATTCATCTCTCCGGCATCGCTAAGCAGTACGGCGATAAAATCCTTTTCCAGAACGGCGGCTTCCAGGTGCGTCCTGGGGATAAGATCGGGCTCGTGGGCCCCAATGGCGCCGGCAAGACCACGATTTTCCGCATCATCACCCGCAAGGAAAATGTGGATACTGGCACGGTGAACATCGCGGACCGCACCCTCATCGGCTATTTCTCCCAGGACGTGGGCGAAATGCGGGGCCGGAGCGCCCTGGAGGAAGTGAAGGGCGGCGCTGGCCGGGTGTCCGAGCTCGCCACGCTGTTGGCGAAGTATGAGAAGCAGCTGGAAGACAGCGCGGTCAACCCCATTTCTGACGACCACATGGCTGCGCTGCTGGAGCGCTACGGCGAGGTGCAAAGCGAGTTTGAGCAGCGCGGGGGGTACGACCTTGATTCCCGCGCCAAAGAGATTTTGACAGGCTTGCGCATTGGTCCCGACGATTATGATCGCCCCGTGGAGAGCTTCTCTGGCGGCTGGAAGATGCGTATCGCTCTCGCGAAGATTCTGGCTCTGAACCCCGACGTGCTCCTGATGGACGAGCCCACCAATCACCTGGACGTGGAGTCCATCATGTGGCTCGAAGAGTGGCTCATGACGAGCTACAAGGGCGCCCTCGTCATGACGAGCCACGACCGTGAGTTCATGAACCGCATTGTTTCCCGCATCGTGGAGATCGCGCACAAGGCCATCACCGCCTATACGGGCAACTACGATTTTTATGAGCGGGAGCGCGCCATTCGCAACGACCAGCTCATTTCCGCCCATAAAAAGCAGCAGGATATGCTGGCCAAAGAAGAGGAGTTCATCGCTCGTTTCGCCGCTCGCGCCTCACACGCCGCCCAGGTGCAATCCCGGGTGAAGAAACTCGAGAAAATCGATCGCATCGAGATCCCCGCGGAAGAGCAAGCAATACATTTCTCCTTCCCTGAACCCCCTCGCAGCGGCAACGATGTGGTGCAGGTGCAGGGCCTCGCCAAGAGCTGGTTGCGGGACGATGGTGATGAAAAGCCCGTCTTCAGCGGCATCACGGGTACCATTCGCCGCCTCGATCGCATTGCGGTCGTGGGGGTGAACGGCGCGGGAAAATCCACGTTCCTGAAAGTGATCACCGGCCAAACCCCCGCCACGGCGGGGACCGCCACTCTTGGCGCTGGTGTCAGGGTGGGCTATTTCAGTCAGCACTCTTTTGATGTGCTCAACCCCGGCCTCACGGCCTACGAAGAAGTGTTTAACCGCGTGCCTGACGCCACCATCGGCTATGTGCGCAACCTCCTTGGCGCGTTCCTGTTCAGCGGCGATGAAGTGCACAAAAAAGTGTCCGTGCTCTCTGGTGGGGAGAAAAGCCGTTTGCTGCTCGCCACAATTCTGGCGAATCCCGTGAATTTTCTTGTCTTCGATGAGCCCACGAACCATCTGGACATTCGCTCCCGCGAAGTGCTCTTGGAGGCCATCAAGAAATTCCAGGGCACCGTAGCGTTAGTGAGCCACGACCGCCACTTCCTGCGGCATCTCGCCACCCGGGTCTTCGAGATCGACCACGGTGAAATGCGCGTGTACGAAGACGGCTACGACTATTACTGCGAAAAAAAGGGCCTCAAGCACTAAGCAGATGGCCCCTTCTCGACGGTCTACGCCGCTTTGCGGCTTTTGCGGTGGTCGATGGGGATCGCCAGCGCATGGGCTCCGATGCGGGTTTCGTTGCCGCGGTATTTCTCACGGAGGCGGATGGCCAGGTTCAAGCAGAATACCAGGCATACGGCCAAGGGGTCGAATACTGAAACGAAGAGCAGAATCAAGAAGCGCACCACGGTGTCAGTGGAGACGCCGAAGGTTTCAGCGACGTAAACCACCGGGCCCAGCTCGGTGTGGGTCGCGAGCATCTTGACCTTCATGATCTCAGAGTCCCGCTGAACAATATCGAAGCGTTTCCGCAGGCGTTTGATCTCAGGTTCGTAGCGTTTCTGGAACTCGAACTTGCGGGAGATGCGGTTATTGGGGATCTCGTCGATGAAGCGCTGGTATTGCTGCACTTGGCCTTGGATGCGAGCGACCTCGCCCTCGGCGCTCTTCAGATTCAGCTGTTCCGTGCGGAGGCCCAGGGACGCTATTTGGTAGGCATTGGACAGATAGCCGAAGATGCCCAAGCTTGTGATGACGACCAAGGCCACCACTGCGAAAGTGAGATAAACCCGCAGCGTGCGGCTGATGTGGCCCCAGTACCTGTAGAGGAAGCCCGTGACCACGAGCTTGGAGAATTCGAGTGAGGCCGCCATAAAGGCCACCGAGCGCGGTGCGCCGGCGAAGAGTTGAGTGAGGCCCGCAATGGAGAACGACGCGCCAGTGACGGCGATGAGGAAGGCGGAGATGCTCAGCAAGCGGATGTAGAGTTTACTCATACCCGTCTATCGTTTCGGTCTGGATGGGCACGGACCCGAGGGGCAGGTTGTGCCTAGTGTACCGGGTTAGGGCTGGGATACGCCAGGTTCGAGGAGGGGCTTGCACTGGCCGAACTGGGCCAGCACGTCGGCGGTGCGGACGAAGCGTACACCGGCGGCAGCGAGCTCTTCTCGCACGGCGGCCACATTTTGTGGGAATACGGCGGCAATGGCGTCTTCGATGATGAAGACCTGGTGGCCGGCGCGGGCCAGGGACAAGGCGGCGAACTTCACGCAGAAGTCAGTGGCCACGCCATACACGTAAATGGGGATGGAGCGATGGGGGTTGAGGCGGTCGTAGATCTGCTCCGAGCGCGGGTTGACGAAGAAGTCGTAGCTCGCCTCGCCGGTCTTCTCGATGAGGACTTCCGTGCGGGGATCCAGGATCTGGTCGGCGTGGGCCTGCACGTCGAAGGGCACTAAATCCAGTGAGGCCCCATCAGCGCCTTCATTCATGTGGGGAACAGTAAGAATGCGGTTCGCGGGGAAGACTTCCACTTCAGGAATGCGGCTATCGCCTTGGGGGTCCGTGGCGGGGAGCCCGCGCATGGCATGGGCTGGGAAATGGGCGCCCGTGGGGTGGAACTCGCTGTTGAGGTGAGCATTGCGGACTTCAGCCCCGGTATGGCTGTCTTTCGTGGCCACGACTTTGATGGCGTCCGATTCGAAGGCCAGGCGTTTCAATGCCGCTACGTTGGGGGTGATTTCAATGCTGCCAGCCACGGCGAGGGGGCCGCTCGCTACGCCGTGCATGCCCTGCCAGAAGGTTTTTAGCGCATCCACCTCGTGGAAAATGGCTTGTACTCCAGCGTAGCGGGCCCGCAGCGCGGTGGAGGAAGCGCTGATGAGGCCCGGAGTGTCCAGGAGCTCGATGGTGCGGTTTCCTTCAGGCGCGACTAAGTGGCGGGGGCTGAGCACGCGGTAGCCCGTTGCTGTCGCCAGCGCCGGGGCTAGTCGGCCTTCGCCGCCGTCACGACGGCCCACGATCCAGCTGTAGCTCGTGAGAAGCTCGCTGCCGCGGTGCCAAGTGCCCACGTCGGCCATGAGGTCTTCGCCTCCAATGATGGACATGCGCGGCTTATGGGAGTCGGCGGCTCTTGTCGCTTCCGCTTCGAGCTCCGCCATGGAATCAATGGCGAAGCGAGTACGGCCGGAGGTTTGGGTGTCGTGGATCCGCACGCCGGGAATATGGCGGAGGGCGCGCTGGAGCATGGCCGTGCGTTCCGATGCATTGAAGCGGTAGTGCTTCTCTCTACTCAGGGCGGGGGAATCGCCAGTGGGCACGACGATGACCTCATCAAGGCCATAGGCGATGCGGGCGTTGCGGATGAGGGCCACATGGCCTTCATGCACGGGGTCGAAGGAGCCGAAGTAGACGCCCACCCTGTAGGGTGCGTGTTCGCCCACTTCCAGGCGCGCCACGGTGGCCGCGGCACGAGCGCGAAGGCGCGGGGAGCGTTCCACGGTGTAGGGGGTGCCGACGTAGCGGGCATCTTCGACGCGTGTGGGGATCACTTGCAATTCCGCGGAGAGAAGAGGGATCTGGCGTGCGACGTAAGCACGACTCTCTTGGGCGCTGACCCGGGGCACGGACCAGTGGCCATTTTCCAGGGAAGTTCTGAGGAGGGGCACGGCGCGGAAGCCCTCGGGGGCGGTGTACGCCTCGTCCCACTCGGTGATCACATCCCGCGCCATGGCGCCATTTTCGCGGTCTTCAAAAAGGCGCCAAAGTTGTTTGCGGCCGGGCTCGCCTACTTTACCTGGCGCGAATTTCATGGGGTCAATGATGGCCCCGTCTGAAAGATGGCGCACTTCCGTGAGCTTGTAGACCATGTTGGCATTGCCTGAATCCCCAGGGGCGGCGAGTTCGCCGCCCACGAGGAAGCTGTGCACTTCAGCACCGTCGCGGTGCATGCGCTGTTCTTCGTATTCATCGATGCCATCGCTGTAGGTGATGGCTACGCCGCCGCGACCCACTTCATAACCAAGGTCCCGGAGGATCTGCGCCGCGATGCGGGAGGTCTCTGATTTTGTTTTGCCGGGGAGGGCGGAGTCCAGGCGCAAGCCGGGAAGGTCGCGGCCCCGGGCGCGCACGGCGGCCCGGACGCCTTCTTCGACGCCATAGGTATCCGCCGGGGGAGTGGCACTGGGGAAGAGCTGGGAATAGGCAAGGAGGGCGGTGAGCTGGGTGATCTCCTGGTTGTAGTCGCCTTCATGGAGGCCGAACCAGGCGTGGGCGGCGCTGCCGTACACGGATACGTCGAAGACGGAGCCCGTTTCAGTGTTGGATGTGCCAACGGCGCCAGCGAGGTAGGCGGCGAGGCCTGAGAAGATGCCGGCGGCGCCCCGGCGCGTTCCGCCCTCAGCGACGGGGATGCCATGGGCGGCCATGACCACCCGAGCGGCCTTGGTGCCGAAGTTCGTCATCATGTTGACGTATGGGATGACAAGGGTCTCCACGATCTGGGCTTCGATGGGGTCGCCATCAACTTCCAGGATGGGTTCGCCAGGAAAAATGAGGGTACCCACGGGCACCATGCGCACCCGACCTTTGAAACGGAAGGTGCGGAGGTAGTCGAAGAATGCGTCAGGGACATTCTTCTCGCGGGTAATGGGGTCGATGGTTTGCAGTTTCTTTTTCAGGTACTGCACGTCATTTTCGCTGAAGCGCAGGTTCTCCAGCATATCGAGCACCTGTTCCTGGCCCATGCTGACGAGGAAGGGGCGATTGGAGCGACCACGGGAGAAGAGGGAGTAGGTCACATGGTGATCGAGATAAGCACCGGACACAAAATGGCCCGCGGCCATGCGGAAATTATAGAGGTCGTTGTTCAGTGGTGAGCGCAGGGCAGCCCGCTGCATGAGGTGAGTGACGTAGTTGAACTCGCCGGGGCGGCGGCCCGCCACGGGCGCATCAGAGAGGCCGCGCACGAGGTCGTTCAGCTCAGGCTGGAGGAGACCGTCGATGGCGTCTTGATCGGTGGCGAAGGGCGCTTCAAGGGCGCGGAGCCGGCGGGCCATTTGACGGATCTTGAAGAGGTTCTCGGCGACACCTTTGTTGACGTTGACCAGGTCGAGGACGGCGGAAGACAGCTCCTCGGGGCTCATGTCCGCCAATTGATGGAGGAGAGCCGGGCCGATGGGGCGCCAGGCCTGCTCAAGCAGTACGGCGCCGGGGATGTAACGGTCCGAGCTGCGCCACCGGTGGTCGATCTCGGTCAGGACGTACAGGTTTTCGAAATTATCGATTTCGGTGCTGGGGGAGCGGGTGATGTGCTCCTCGGACCAGGCAGGGGAGGCAAGAGAAATGATCGACGCGATAAGGACTGCGAAGAGTTTCATGGGGGGCTTAGACCATGAAATAGGGCGTCATTCAATTACATGAATTTATAATTTCAGTGGATATGACGATGCAGCACTTCGTAGAGATCGCCAATCTTCACCGGTTTCGTAAGGACGCCGCTCACGGGTAGGCCCAGCGTTTTTGCCAATATCTGGTTGTCAGCCGAAAGAACAACCACGGGGATGTCCGAGAGGGAGGGGTATTTCTCCCGTTCTTTGCAGAACCACAGGCCATCAGTTTTGGGCATGATGAGATCCAGTAGGATGAGGCTAGGTTTGGGGTTGGAGGCGTCAGTGAGCTTTTGAATTGCCTCTTCGCCGGATGAAGCTAATTGCGCTACCACACCATCCATGGCGAGTACCTCCGCAACCACGGTGCGCATGTCCTCGTCATCATCAACCAACAGTACGTATTTATTTGTGCTCATGAGGTGATCTCGATTCGAGCGTCCATTATGCTGGTGATCTTCCGCCGCAAGCAAGGCGCACCCCGGCGACATGATCAGGGCAATCTGCCCCAAACAGCGGATTGATTCGCATGTGATTCAGGACACTGGCTTCTGAAAGCGCTCAATATACTGGCAACACTGACAAAGCCTTTCCACCAGGCGTCGCTCACGAAACCCTTTGAGAATGGCCTGGGCCCGGGGCTCAGCGAGAATTTCAGCCGCGGGGCGCTCTTGGATGTTGCCCAGGGGGATGGCGCCTTCTTTATCAAGGCAGCAGGGCACGATGGTGCCATCCACCAAAATACCAAAGTGGGTGGAGAGGCCTTTGCACGTGCCCTTCACGCCTAGCACAGGCAGTTCAAGAGCGGGCCAAACAAACTCGGTGTCCAAATGCAGGTAGAGACGGTTTTTCAGGCGGCGGCTTTTTTGGATGCGCACGTCGGCGCCGGGGTTCACCACCGCGTCGAAGCGCTCTTCGATGCGGGCAAGCATATCGTGGTTCTGTGTGCCGGTGCCCCGGGGGTCTTGCAGGTTCCAGAGGCGGTAGTTGATGTAAAGGTCGGGGCGCTGCACGAAAGCGCGCTCTGTGTAGGCGAAAATGCGCTCCAGGTATGCGGTGGGGTCCGCGTCACCAAAGTTGTCATGGAAGCTGTGCAGCGAGAAATTCACTTGGCGGAAGGCGGGGTGCAGCAACAGCTCCGCGTTTTTGTCGCGCAGGAGAACGCCGTTGGTGACCATGAAAATCGGCACGCCGTATTCGCCGCAGATGGCGACGAACTCAGCGAGCTTGGGATGCACCAGCGGATCTCCCATGAGGTGGAAGGCCACCTGGTCCGTGAGGGGCGCCACTTGGGCAATGATGGAGCGAAAAAGGTCGATGTCCATCATGCGCTTCTCCCGGATGACTTCCGGGCAGAAGCTGCATTGGAGATTGCAGATGTTGCTGATCTCGATGTGGACTTTGTGAAACTTTTTCATGGGGTACGGCGGGCGGGCTCGAGAGAGGCGCGGCAGCTCACGACGGGATGGAGACCGAGCACGGCGCTCGTCCAGGCCCTGACGACTTTGGTGAGTGGTATGTTGGAGGAAAGCCGCTGGCCGTAGGAAGGGATGAGGTCCAAGAACTTCCGGCGGGTCAGCGCGGAGCCCATCAATTCGGGGAAGATGTGTTTCATGACATCGATCATGGTGGAGACGGAGGTGGACGCGCCGGGGGAGGCGCCGAGGAGTGCTGCCAGTGACCCATCCCGGGCGCTGACCACTTCGGTGCCGAAGCGCAGGATGTCTTCTCCCTCGACCTCGGGGTCATCTTTGAGGATCTGCACGCGCTGTCCCGCGGGAACGAGGGTCCACTCGTCAGAGTCGGCGCCGGGGATGAACTCGCGCAGGGCGTTCATGCGGGCTTCGTGGCTCATGCTCGCTTGGGTGAGGAGGTAGCCCACAAGAGGGATGTTCTGCAGCCCCGCCGTGAGCATGGTGCTGAGGTTGTCCGCGCGCATGGAGCGGAGGAGGTCGAGGTTGGAGCTGTGGGTGAGGAATTTTGTCGTCATGCCGGCGAAGGGGCCGAAGATGAGAGCCTTCTTCCCGTCGATGACCCGGGTATCCAAGTGGGGAACGGACATGGGTGGTGCGCCCACGGGGGCTTGGCCGTAGACTTTCCCATAGTGGCGGTTCGCGAGCTCTTGATTGCTGGAGACAAGGAACTGGCCGCTGACAGGGAAGCCGCCGTAGCCCCGGGCTTCTTCGACGCCCGAGCGTTGCAAGAGGGGCAAGGTGCCGCCGCCGGCGCCGATGAAGATTTTTTTCGCGGTGACGACTTTGTCGGTGTTCGTGATGTGGTCGCGGATTTCCACGCGCCAGGTGCCGTCTTCGTTTTGCCGGAGCCCCCGCACTTCATGGTTGAGGTGGATGGGCACGCGCCGCGCTCTCACAAGATGATCATGGAGGAGCTGGGTTAGCGCACCGAAATCAATGTCAGTACCAAGGAAGCTTCGGGTGGCGGCCATGGGCTGCGCGGGGTCTCGCCCTTCGGTGATGACGGGGATCCAGCGGGCGAGGTCTTCGTGGCTCTCGGTGTATTCTAGATCGCTAAAGAGGTTGTTTTTCTTCAAGGCGTTGAAACGGCGGCGAAGGAAGTCGACGTCGGCTTCGCCCTTCACCCAGCTCAGGTGGGGGACGGCGTTGATGAAGGCGCCGGGCCGACCGAGGAGCCCGCGCTGCACGAGATAGGCCCAGAATTGCTTCGAGACCTCGAAGGCTTCCATGATCTTCACGGCTTTGGTGATGTCGACGGTGCCGTCGGGATTTTGTGGTGTGTAGTTGAGCTCGCAGAGGGCGGAGTGGCCGGTGCCAGCGTTCTTCATCGTGCCCGAGCTTTCGAGGGCGACGCTGTCGAGGCTTTCGTAGATTTCCACCGTTGTGGTGGGGCTGATTTCTTTCAGGAGCGCCACCAGCGTTTCGGCCATGATGCCGGCGCCGATGGCGAGGAGGTCCACGCTGTGTTCGTGAACGGGCTCGGCAGCGGCTCGCCCCGTGGCGGCGCCGAGGGCGAGGCAGAGCAGCGCGGTGGCAAACATGCGTGTGGATGCGCGTGAAGTCGTGGTCACAGGATGGCGCTGTTAGCTTATCTTGACGTATATTGTCAAGATTTTGAGTTAAATGACCCGCGATCACATTATCGTTTAGTGCGGATTTGTACGCGCCTGCCCAACAAAATCAATCCGTGCCAGCCTCGATAAGGGCGAGAAGTGAGGAGAACCGTTTGACTGCTTGGTGGTCAATGGCCACGGAACTGCTTTTCCCGGATCGTTCTTAGCAGGCCTCTGAGCAGCTACCAGGGGAGCACTTACTTATGATTATCGAAAGTCCAGACAAGATCCTTGGCAATAACTTTACCCTTCTGGGCGCCATCACTTTCGGGATTATCGTAAACGCGATTCACAGTAATCTTGTAAGCTCCGACAGCCTTCACCCCGAGGTCACAGACCATGAGAAATCGCTTTGTCTGACCTTTCCGGAAGTCAATTGTGCGTTCGCCGGTATTAAAGAAGGTATGTTTTAGGACGCCGTGTTGATCACCTTGGGAGCACTCCATGTCATTCAACATGACAATGATGTCCTTGTCGGACTCATTGCGCATCTCAAAGTTCAGATCGTATTTGGTTCCTTTGTCCTTAACCCACTCCGCTGACAACACAAGGAGGCCCTTCTTCCCACCCGTCTCTGCGCTACCGGTGTTGATTTTTTTGTGTCCACAAGCAGACATCAACAAACTGAGGGCGATGATAGAAATAAGAGAACTAGGGAACGGCTTGCGCATGAGGGACCTCCTGGAGTGTGGCTTCACGAGTTAGTTTGCCAAAGGTTATGCCCTGAGCGCGAGTAAATTCGATGTATTGGGTCAGTGCAGCAATAAAGCCAGGCAGTGCATGCTCTGATTTGCGGTCATGAAGCAATATGATGGAACCATCACACATACGACGAGACGCTTCAATCATCCGACGAACAGGAAGCTGTCTTGCCGTGTCAAAATAGCGCTGATCCCAAAGCACGAGGGGCATATTGAGCTCGCGAAGGGCAGTATTAAGTTCGGGTGTCCTCACCCCTGCAGGAGGCCGGAATCCAACCGTTGGTTTTCCTATTTGGAAACTTAACCGTTCCTCGGCCTCATAGATCCATTCCTTAAGCCGTCGCCGCCCCTGGAAGAAGGACTTATACCCATGATCCAGTGAGTGGTTCCCAACTGAATGTCCCCTGCGAAGAATCGAATTAACTAACTCTTTATTTGCCTGCGCACGGGTAGCCACAAGAAAGAATGTTGCTGGCACATGTAAGGACTCTAAAAGATCTAGAAGTGGCGCCGTGCCCATGCGGTCAGGACCATCATCGAATGTAAGATAAATGACCCGCGAGGTCGCGGATATCCTCCGCACACAAGGTCCGAGTGCTAGATCAGAAAGCCGCCATAGGCTTTCTTGAACGCTCATAATAGTTCCAGCTCTAAGAGCGATTGACTGCCATCCCGCTTAACGAGAACAATCTCAGACTTGCCACATGAAGCACCGAGCGCATCTATGACCCTTTCCAAGGCATCAGCATGGTAGGCAATGGATGGAGCAGACGGCTGCCTATCTGCTCCGGGGCCATAGTTTGTACTTACCCGATTGAGTATAGCGCGTGATTGAAAGCCATAAGTTCTACGAGCTGACTCTGAACAGAGTACAAGCGTAGCTGATCCTTCCAGCTCATGGCCCTCAGCAAAAAGATCTACGGCACTTTCAACGCCTGTGACAATGCAGACATCACAGATCTTCCCCTCCAGTAAGGTGGAGGCGGTTTGTAATGCAGATTCACCACTGAAGTAGAGATTACTCACAGTGATCGCTGGGCCACTGATCTTGAATGTGAGTGACAGAAATCCAGTCGTGGAATTGTGGAGGCTGTTTTGGAACAGAAGAGGGCGTGCCACGCCTGAGATGGCCAGAGTTTTTAGGAACTCAAGGGTAACAGGCAATTCGCCATGGCTTGATGCCAGGATTAGGCCAAGCCGTTCTGGCGGAACTGACGTCAGATCCGCCCCCTGTAGAGCCGTACTAAAAGACTCATAGGCAAGACACATATGTCGCGTTGCCTTTCGAAAATTAGGGCGCTTCTGTATCTCGGAAAGCTTGGAGACATCACACTTTGCTGAGGCAATAATATGAATCGTCGTATTAGCCATTATGTGCCGCCTCGGGATGGCTCAAAACAATTGCTGCATTGGTGCCACCAAAGCCCAAGGTGTTCTTTAAGATGTGGCGGACGGGCATTGCCTGCGGAGCCAGAGGAAACAAGAGAGGAATTGATGGGTCAGGTTCCAAAAGACCCGCCGTATGCAAAATGGTTTGCCGCCTAAGCGCCTCTACACAAAGCACAGACTCCAACGCACCCGAAGCACCCAACGAATGTCCGTGAATGTGTTTTGTAGATGAAACAGGGATCGCTGACGCAGCACTCCCCAAGAGGTCAGTAATAGCCAGTCCTTCAGCAAGGTCATTGGCCGCAGAGCCCGTCCCATGTGCATGAACCCAAGATAAATCCTGAGCGATAATCCCAGCAGTTCGCAGCGCAGCCCGCATCGCAAATAAGCTGCCGCGTCCGTCTGGCTGCGGTGATGTCATGTGAAAACTATCGGAAGAAAATCCTTGTCCTTGAATACAAGCCAGTGGCGACTTTTTTGGCAACGATTCCAATACAAGAAAGGACGCCGCCTCGGAAAGATTGATCCCTTTGCGATGACGATCAAAGGGGCGCGTAGGTTCATCAGAAAGCAGCTGCAAACTGCGGAAACCATTGACGGTGAGAGTGCAAAGAACCTCAACGCCACCAACTAAGCAGCGCTGCACTTTCCCTTGCTCGATCCATAGTTTTCCTAAAGCAATGGCTTGGGTCGCTGCGCTACATGCAGAAGAGACAAGAAGCGTGGGCCCACGGAACTTCATCTCCTCGCAAATCCGCTTAGTAAGCATACCGAGCGGCTGTTCAGCAAAGTGGGGTTGCAACTCATCGATCGATAGGCGATTCTGTACAAACTGCATGTAGGCATCATCCCACAGAGGCATCTGGCCGGTGGTGCTTGCGAGAATCAGACCATCGCCATCTGTAAGGCTAGCCCCACCCGACGCACGCAAAGCGCTCTCAATGGCTTTTAAAGCTATTGCCACTGAGCGGTGCGTACCGACTTCACCCTTGATGAGGCCCAAACCATTGATAGTGCCTGATGCTCCTGCGTAGGCCTGCTCCCAGAGTTCCTCTGGGGTTGCGCTGCAGCAGCTAATGGCACTGGTGCCGGTCACCCATGCTGAAACCATAATTTCAGCTGGTACCTGCCCTTTGCTGAACAAGTTCAGCGATGGAGCCGATAGTGCGGAAGTGTTTCTTTCCCATCTCGGCATCATCAATTTTCACGCCGAATCGTTGCTCAATAGCAAGGACTACTTCGAGAAGATCGATAGAGTCCAATTCGAGACCGCCGTCCCGTAGAGATGTCTCTGAACCGATTTGCGTGGCATCCAGATGGTGGAGATTCACCGATTGAATGATAATGCCTTTAATTTCAGAAATCAGCTCATCGGAATGGGTTGGGGATGACATATGGCCGAGAGAATATATATAAAGTTAGCCTATGTCCATCACCCCCATCGCATGGGTTATTCCGCTATTTTTCGCTGCCTTCGCTTATGGCACCGAGTCGGTGACTGAACGCGAGTTTACGGAAAAATTGCACTTCTATCAGTCGATTAAAAGTTTGCATTCAAGGTTCAAGCAAACCAAGCGGATGAAGGAGATGGGCGTAGAACTTACAGCAGAAGGTACGCTGACCCTCACCCCTCCCAACGCATTGCTGTGGGAAATCACTCGTCCAAGCCGCCTCGTTGTGCACTATGACGGTAAGAAAATGCGCATCGAATCTGGCACCGGCAAAGACGTTACGGTTCAGACTTTTGGCACGACGGCCCTAGATCCAGGCAACAGTAACGCACATGGTCTAAATACACTGCTGGCCTGGCTTCGTTTCGATGCTCAGTATTTGTACAAACAGTACAGAATCACGAAGGTCAATGAGCGTATCTACAGGTTTGAGCCTCTCCATACTGAGGGGGCGCCCTTTCGCAATATTACAATGACTTTGAATCCCGCAGGCCACGTCGAACATTTGGAGATGGAGGAAGTCTCCCAAGACACGTTAAAAATCGATTTTGCTACTCCTCGCGTATTGCGCGGACGTTGATTATGGCCCGGCGCATTATGCTTGCTGTTTTATTTTCGCTGACTAGCACAACTGGCCAGGCAGCAACTTGGTTTGACCGTTCGCATTCCGCTTTTTTTCCGCCTGAATTTAGTCGCAAACTCAGTGTCCAGCAGTCATTCCCTGCCTTTTGGTGGAACTTTCTGGTCTTCGATAAAAACCCAACAGAGGCCTGCACTGCACTTACGAAAGAGGCGCCTAAAGGACTCATTCGGCGAATGGCCTGCGGTGATGAGAGTGCATTCCTTACTCAGCTAAAGCCCGTTATTAGCGACTGGGCCGCTGACTCTTCTTTGCGAATCGCTTTACCTCAGGACCGGGAAATTCAGTTCATTAACGATAAACTGAACGCTGCTCTCACTAAGGCCTCACTTCCTTTAGGTCAGGCTTTACTCTGGGTATTGCGCGTGGATCCGCTGGAAACTTACCATGTTCTCCTTGACCGCGCCAAAAGCCGCATAGCCTTGAATCTTCAACATTCCAGCACGGGCATATTTTCTGATCCTGTATCGAAGCGCTCTGTTGTTGCTGTCCAGTTTTCTTTTCCACCTACGGACACCATAAAGACAGGGCAGATCCAAGAGCACCTTAGCAATAACAATATAGTCATGGTGGGAGCGCATGCTGCGACATTAGAAAATGAACTTCAGGTAAGCCGAGACCTCGCTATGGTGTCTCGCGTTGGGCTGATCCTTTTGATTGTTATTGCTATAGCCTTGGCCATCTCCCGCCGCTGGCGTTTACTTTTTCTTGCACCACCTATTTTGGCTTCCACAACGCTAGGGGCACTAGGCACAATCCTAGTGTTCGGCAAGATCCATGGCCTCACTCTTTCGTTTGGCACTGGCATCATCGGACTCTCGCTAGATTATGGCTTACATAGGGCCTTCAATCCCAATGACAAAGGAGTCTGGAGGGCCAATGCGTTTGGTCTTCTCACCACACTTTGCGGTCTGATAGTTATGGGCTTCAGCTCTATCCCACTACTTAGGCAACTGATGGTATTTTCCTCATTGGGACTCATTGCAGGATTTGCAACTTATTGGATCCTTGACCGGCTATTCTCTAAATGGATCATCCATAAACCATTAGCCATTAAGCACAGTGTATCTACAGTCCACTCAATATTCGTAGGCCTTCTAGTTTTATGTTCCATTGCAGGCGTCGGCGGTTTGCGCCCAAATTTAGATATGGCTCAGTTCAATTTTGAGTCTCCATCCAGCGCTGGCATTAACGCCTGGCTGTATTCAAAGGTGACTGGCAGCCTGCCCTTAGTGGAAATGGATGAAGGATCACCGGCCCTTATACTGGAAAAGAACCATATCAAAAGTCGTTGGGCTGCCGATCATGGGATCCGAATTGAGAATGTGGCCCAATACGTACCACCATCGGATTTGTCGAAGGAGAACGCAGCTACGTGGTCCTCTACATGCAAAGGCCAAATGAGTTCGTTTAGCAAAGACAAGCAACGATTCTTTGAACCCTTTTTGGCAAGCCTTCCTTGTGAAGACCTGAAGCCTCGCACGTCAGTCGCCGCACTGGAGCAACCGCGTCATTACCTTCAGGATCTGCATTCACCACCAAATCGGTGGCTTACACTATGGTTACCGCAGAGTGAGAATGAAGCTGCTAGCATCAGAAGCTATAACCCCAGCGCCGTATCTCTCAGGGAAATTGTATCGACCTTCCCTGAAACTTTAAGCCGGGAGTTAAGGTGGATGGTTCCCTTGGCCCTCGCACTCTCCATCTTGCTTCTGTGGCTTTATTACTTGTCCATGAAGCTCACATTTCTCTCACTACTTCCTTTCCTTTCGGGATTGGGTCTCTTTTTTCTGGCCGTGAAGGGGCTTCATCTTCAGTATAGTTTTGTCAGTATTATCGCCTTAGTCATGGTCTTTGGCTTTAGTATTGATTATGGAATTTTTGCTACGGACTTTGTGCGATCCCCAAAAGAACACTCTGACCATGGAGTCTGGACCTCACTATTTTTTGCGATGCTCACTACCTTAACTGGATTTTTACCGTTGTTGTTTTGTAAGCATCCAGTGCTTTTGCATCTAGGCCAAGCACTTGTTCTCGGCACTATCGGCACTTACATGGGTGCCATTTGGGGAATTCCAGGATTCCACCGCATACTGGGTGCTAAGTGAGAGGCGCAGCACTAACTCTAATGCTGATGGTCACCTGGATAGTGGCGATCTATCATATGGGCGTGTATCCCAGATCCACCGAGCCTCCCAGGCAGGGTGCATTCCATCAGGGGATATGGGTTGATAAGAGTGTCCACGGGACCCATCATCTTATCCTCGAAGGGTCAGCATACATGCGGGGACTAGAATCAGGACGTCTGACACAGCATCTCCTGCGGCGGCATGAATCAGAACTTTACGCAAAATTTCAGGAAATCATACCGTACGATCTCTTGCGTCGTGCGCTGATCGTCGCGTCGATGCGCCTTTTCTATGGAGTCGATAAGTATCTAGAGACTTGGATGACCGACGAGATGAACGGCGTATCTCAGCACGCATCCCATGATTTTGATTTTCTAGCGGACGGCCTCACACGCCAAGTGGGCTATCATGGCCTACACGAAGTCGGGCAGATGATGATGGACCAGGGCGGCGAAGATATGGGTTGTACAGTAGCTGCAGCGCCTCTTAAGAACTCTTGGCTTATTGGGCGCAATTTTGATTTTGAAGGAGGCCGCAGCTTTGACACAGAAAAGATTATTAAATGGGTTTTCCCTGATGAAGGTAACGCCTACGTCTCCGTCGTCTGGGCTGGTATGGTTGGCGCCGTAACTGGCGTCAATGAGCATGGTCTTTATATATCTCTAAACGCTGCAGGCAGTGACGACAGACGCATTCATGGAACTCCGTCCACACTCGTACTTCTCAAAGCCCTCCAGTTTGCTAAAAGTGCCGATGAAGCAATTCAAATTCTGCGCACTGAGAACATGTTCATCACGGATATTTTCGTGGTACTAGACAGCAAGAGGTCTCAGCTATACCGCATTGAGAAGTCTCCTTACCGTATGGCTGTCATTCCACTACGAGAACCTGCGATTATTACAAATCATCTCTTGTCAGATGTCTGGCGCGATGACTCAGTAAATAAGTTTCGTATGAATGAACTTACTACCGTTGCCCGACAGCAGCGTGGAGAAGCCCTCTTAAAGAATCCACTCAATGATGAACACGACATGCTCCAAGTTCTTCGGGACAAAGGCATTGAAGATGGTGTCCCGTTTCACCTCGGCAACCGCAGAGCAATCGACGCGCTTATTGCAGCCCACGCTGTTATTTTTAACGGTGTATCTAATACGCTTTACGTTAGTAGTGGTCCTAGTGTTTCGGGGCCATTTGTTGGCTATGATCTTGCGGCATCTTTCCGCACGCATCGTCCTGTTGTGAAGGGACACCTACGCGCCGATCCAATGGTATCCGACTCAACGTACGACCTTGTACATAGAGTCGAGCGCATATCGCATCGCGCCAGGCGTCTTGCACGCAGTGGCCGCTGCGTTCAGGCACAATCATTAATGGACCAGGTTAATGCCGCACACACAGTGCACAGCGCATATTTTCATGCTCTGGGGGACATGCTGCATTGTTTTGGTGAGGAATTAGAAGCACAAACCGCATGGAGCCGTTCCCTTGATCTATACCCACCTTATGCTTCAGAAATTGCAGAACTCAAGGCGGCGCTCAAACTATGAGATGCTTCATGCTGGCAGTAATAGTATGTAATGCGATTTTTACTGGATGCTCTTCGAAAAGTATCCGTGGTGACATGCAGTTTGATAGGCGCCTATTTCCGCTGGGGCTGTACTGGCATGAAGTCAATCTCAATATTACTCCAAAGACGTCTGGAGCGACGCCACAACACTTTAGCTTTTCCGGCGTGATAAGACTGCGAGAAGACACCGTCGATATTGCGGTTCTTTCACCCTTCAATACTACGCTCCTCAAAATGCACGAGGATCTAAAACAGGATCTACTGACG
The DNA here is from genome assembly GCA_964360145.1 of uncultured Oligoflexia bacterium. Taxonomy (GTDB): domain Bacteria; phylum Bdellovibrionota; class UBA1018; order UBA1018; family CAYHWW01; genus CAYHWW01. The sequence continues at coordinate 22,473 of CAYHWW010000012.1, forward strand.
ACGCAGGTGTTTGTGGATGACCTAAAAAAGCATGAGTCCAAATTTAAAGAATATTACAGAGTGTTGAAAGGACTACTGTTCGCTAATCGCGAAGCTGACGGCAAAGGTCCAGAGCAGCTCACGTTATCGACCCCAAACAGCCAGATAGTAATCTATCATTTTACGCACTACGATGATCATAATATTCCTGATCTGATTTCCGTAACCCATCCCAACTTCAACATCGAAGTTAAGGTTTCTGGCTATGAGCTCTAAGCCTTTTTCTCTGCTGGTACAGTTACTATATGTCGCAGCACTGGGACTCCTCACTGGAGAGATAATGGTGCGCCGGTGGTTTTGGAATCAAGTGCCTTCCCAGCTACCATCGGCATTGGTCCTTGCAGTTCTTCTGCTAAATAGTTTCGTACTCTGGAAGCTTGTACGTCAGTTGGCGAAGCTGGCACTGAAGACCAGAACGGGTAATAGTTTGCCCACTGTTCCGGATATTTCCTGAGCCAGGCCTCTACTTGCTCTGCAAAGCTGCTTGTAAGCTTATAACAGGTAAGCACTTTGCTCTCAGCGCCTGTGGCTACAGCTGGGGGTGGCTCCGCTGCATAAAAGTCATAGGTACTACCAATGCCTTTGAATCCCGCCGTAAAGAGCACTGAGCTGCCGCAGGCCATTGCGATGCGATATGGCTTCATATCGAATGGGGCCAACCTCCCAAAGAAGGGGACCAGTTCGTAACTCGCACCTAACGGGCGGTCACCCATAAAGCCAATTGGCTTCCCTTGCTGGAGAATTTCGCGAATTGCAATAATAGGCAACTCGCTACTGTTGCCTGCCATCTCCCTCACATGAGACTTCTTCTTCACATCCTGGTAGCTCAACCCACTCGCTTGGTAATGAACGACATGGACAGGGGTTTGTTCGGTATTTAGGCCATCATTTTTTAGGAACGAGGCTGCCATATCCCATCCGCCCATATGAGCACTTACTAAGATCACTCCGTTGCCTGAGTCCACTGCAGAAATGATGCGTTCCATGCCATTGGGGTTTGTTTGGAATTGTGGGGTGGTCAGAATACTTTGATAAACGCGATCTAGAATCAGCTGACCGAAGCGGAAGAGCTGGATCATGACGAACATTTGACGCCGAAAAAAGCCTACTTCTGGACGGACAATGGACCAGTATTCGTTGGCGGCGCGACGTGCCCTGGGAGCAAAGGCGTAGAAATAAGGAACAATGAAGAACAGGCAAGCGTAGGCTGCCCGCAACCCTCCGAGCTGTGCAAGGTGCTTCAGAAAAGCATTGCCGAAGCGCCCTCCACGCATCCGTCCGTTCCAATTACTTTCGTTCTTTTTCTCTCTGCCTAAGTGACGACCTGCGGTGTAGGTTGCAAGGCCGGTCATAGTACCCAATACAGTGCCCAGTACCAGAGAGCCGGCCAGCCATTGGCTAAAATTTGTCGCCATACCACTGTCAGATCCAAAGATTTTCTTACCTATGCCAACGCTGGCAAGAATAAGAAGCGGCATGATCGGTGGCACAGAAATTTGTGAACCAAGAAGCATTACCCCTGCATTGAGTCGCGTGAGAAACGATACCCCTGCAACGATAAGCCAGTGCAAGCCAATGAATGGTGTGCACCCAATGGCGACACCGAATCCAACAGCCAGAGCAACTTCCCTCGGAGTGCGGTGCTGACGTAACAGTGATAAAATAACAAGTGCAGTATTGAGCAGTGAAATACGGACATTGTCCCAGAGCTTATCAAAGTGGCTCACACGCTCTGAGCGCTTAGGATAGAAGCAGTCGATCTCTATCTCTCTAACGACAACATTTTTCCAGAGCAGTCGGATCAGAACCTCGATCTCAAAATCATAGCGTTTTGTAAGAAACTTGCAGTTTTGCACATGGAAAAGCGGGTATAGACGAAAGCCACTCTGCGAGTCTGAAATAACTTGTCCAGTCTGGAAGCCCACCCAATAGTTGGAGAACTTCCGACCAAACTTTGTCGAGCCCGGCACGGTAGCGCTATCAAGTTTACGGGCACCAATGATGAGATCCCATGGATGGGCACGAGCCACTTCGACAAGCGGCATAATTTCACGCGCGTAGTGCTGCCCGTCGCCGTCTAGGGCCATCATATGCGTGAATCCACGCTCTACGCAGTCCGCAAAGGCGCGACGTAGAGCCACTCCTTTGCCTTGATTAGTTTCGAGGCGGAGAACACGTAAGCGTCCTGAATCCATTGCTGCACGCGTAGAAGCTGACCGTAAAATGTCAGTGACAGCCGCCGCAGACCCGTCATCAACAACTAAGAGAGGAAACGGCATAGTTGCAAGGCAGTCCTCAACTACGGTCTCAATAGTGGCAGGGTTGTCATATGTAGGAATGCAAACACAGAGGCGCAGTATCATCTAGTGATCCATTGTCTCAAGCGCGTCACTAATGCGACGTTGCGTTTCGTTGCAGAGCTGCTCAGGAGTAAGAAATGCGGCAGAGTCTAAGGGTTCGAGTGATTTTACACTTACTGTAACGCCAGCGCGAAGTCCCCAGTTGCCCTTAGACCATACCTCATCAGTACCTTTAATGACGATTGGAATTATGGGGACGCCTGCTCTCTGAGCACGGTGAAATGGTGCTGTAAGAAAAGGCAACGTACCAACAAAGCCCACCTGACAGCGGGTCATCTCCGGAAAGATATGTACCACTCTACCCGCAGCAAGTTGACTCTCGATACGATCCATCGCTTTCCAAAAGGAAGCAGCATTTCCACGTCGCACAGAGATATGGCGCCCGAGCCACATCATCAGGCCCAATCCTGGGATTAAAAACAGCACGTCTTTTGCGAGAATTTGAACGCCTGGGACCTGGGAAAGTAGAATAAACGCATCCAGCGTAGAACGGTGGTTACTGACCAATAAAGCTGGGCCCCTGCCAATACTCTCCAAACTAAGCTCAGCCCTGAGCCATGGCTGGGCCTTCAAAAGTAAGCGGATACCAGCAGCCAATGCTCTAGATCCCAATTCCCCTGCGGGCTCATAAATCGAACCAAGCAAGGTCAGGGGGATTACGACGACAGAGCAACCCACGCCGCCAATGATTGCGATAGTTAAGAAAAAATAAACCATCCATAAGCGATGACGCACGGCGCCTTGAGGCAATATTAGTGGATTGATTTTGACAAGCTGCTGCATCCGTAATTATGTATCCTTGCGGGCATTTTGCCCCAGAATTCCGGATTTTAACACTCGCGCATGAACAAAAACAACCCCATTGCCCTGGTCACAGGCAGCTCCTCGGGCATTGGTAAAGCAATAGCTATTCGCCTTGCCTTGGATGGCTTTCATATATTGCTTCATTACAATCGCAGCAAGGATGGGGCCTGCGACACGCTCTCGCGCATTCACGATCACGGCGGCAGTGCCGAACTCATCCAATTTGATGTCAGCAACTCCGCAGAAGTATCGGAACGCCTAGAAGAGCACTTCAAGCAGGCAACAGCACCGCTTGCAGCTCTCATCAATAATGCGGGCATTCATCAAGATATGCTTCTTGGGATGATGTCGGACGAAGCCTTCGACTCCGTCATGAAGACCAATGCCTATGGTGCATTTTACCTGATGCGCTTCTGCGTTCGCAAAATGTTGCGCCAACGCTCCGGCTGTATCGTTAACATTTCCTCTGTCGCAGGGCAGGCAGGCAATGCGGGCCAAGCTAATTACGCCGCAAGCAAGGCCGCACTCATAGCAATGACCAAGTCGTTAAGCATGGAAGTTGGTTCCAGGGGTATTCGAGTTAATGCGGTCGCCCCAGGACTAATTGGGACGAGCATGATTGGCGAGATTCCTCAGCTCGACGAGGTGAAGAAACGCATTCCTCTCGGTCGATTCGGCACATGCGACGAGGTAGCGGGAGCTGTCGCATTTTTATGTTCCAAAGATGCCACGTACATCACGGGACATACGTTGAGTGTGAATGGAGGGCTGCTGCCCACATGAAGAATGCCGACGTGCTCATTATCGGCTCAGGCATATCTTCACTTACGTGCGCTGCTCTACTTTCTAAAAAAGGGAAGTCGGTAATTGTTCTTGAGCAGCACTCAAAATCTGGCGGCTATCTCCATTGCTTTAGTCGCTTTGGAGAGCGTTTTGATACTGGCGCCCATTACGTTGGTGCGATGGATCCAGGGCAGCCATTTCATACATTGCTTAGCTATCTGGGGGTTCTAGATGACAGTCTATTCACCCCCCTCGATCCGACGGGCTTTGATGAGTTTCACTATCCTGACTTCAATCTGAAGTTTCCAAAAGGTTACGATGCTCTGATTCAGATGCTCTGTCAGGAGTTCCCTCGGGAAAAGTCTGCTATCCTGAAATATTTCGATCTTGTGCAGCGGGCAGTGAAGCATTTTCCTACCTATGAGTTTAGCGATGTAGCGGATACGCCGACCTGGGCTTTGGACACGCCACTCTCTGCTGTGGTGACCGAACTCACGTCTGATCGTCGTCTCCAGTGCGCTTTATACGCTTACTGCGCGCTCCACGGCGTTGCGCCAACAGACATCGGCTTTGGGTTTCATGCCATCGTTACTGACTCGCTCATCAGAGGCCCTTATGGCTTAGCCTCTGGCGGCGATGCATTAGCGCAACGGTTCGTACAAAAAATCGAAGAATGCGGCGGTGTCGTTCACACCCGCAAGAAGGTAACTCGCCTCGAAATCAAGGACCGTAATGTTATTATGGCCGTCACCGAGAGCGGCGAGTGTTTCTCTGGAGACTGGGTTATCTCAGGCATTCACCCCAAGGCCACGTTGCGTTTGCTGTCTGACAGCAGCGCCATGACGCCAGCTTTCCAAGAGCGAGTGTCGTCTCTTCAAGAAAGCGTGGGCCTCCTTGGCATATACGCCACCTGTCCTGTGGATGAATCGCCATTCAACCCACTCCGCAATTATTATTTTTTCTCGTCAGACGACCCCATGGGTTTTCTTCAATGGGATAAACCGACAAGCTCCACTACGGCAGCATTTGTAACCTCTGCGATGCGAAGCCCTAAATCCACATCTAAGTCTGGCATGCACCCCATCAACATTCATTCAGCATGCCCCATTTCATGGTGTGAGCCTTGGCTAGATTCTAAATTTGGTGAACGGCCTGAGCGATACGTAGACCTTAAAGCTACGGCGTCAGACCAGACACTGGGCTTGATTGAAGGCTACTTCCCTGGTTTCCGCTCAGCGATCAAGAACGTTGCGGTTTCCACGCCGCTAACTAACCTGCATTTCAATGGCAGCGAGGAGGGCTCGGCTTATGGGATTTACCATTCCATCGCAAATACCGGCATCCGCGCGCTGGGCCCTCGCACAAAAGTCCTGAATCTCTTGTTAACTGGGCAGAGCAGCCTGTTCCCGGGCCTATTAGGTGCGGCCACATCAGGATTGCGCACAGCTGGGCAAATCATAGGCATCAAACCCATACTCAATGAACTGAGATCTCTAAGAGGTAGATTATGAAGGTATACATCACAGGAATGGGAGCAGTGTGTTCCTTGGGCCTGAACGTCGATGAGATGTTCAAGGGTCTGCTTGAGGGCAAGACTGGAGTGAAAGCAATGCCTGATTGGCGCCAATACAATGGCCTCAATACATACGTTGCCGCTCCTGTTCCAGACTATGATGCAATGAAAATTCCTCGGCAGGCGCGCCGCTCAATGTCTCGTATGTCAGAGATGGCAGTGCTCGCTACGCTGCAGGCACTACAACAAGCAGATTTGCCTCCGGGGGAGCCATTAAATTCCCCTCGCGTACTCATGATCATGGGCTCCACTTCGGGCAGTCCTGCCACCTTGGAAACCTATTTCAAAAAGCTCTTTGAGAAAAAAGGTCCTGAAGGCCAGTTCTCTACCACCTTCTTCAAGGTAATGAACCACTCGGTGCCGGCAAACGTAGCAACCGCACTCGGATTTAATGGCTCCCTTATATCCCCCTCTTGCGCTTGCGCCACCTCGGCCCAGGCAATGATTATGGGCTGGGAACTCATTCGGGCAGGCCTCTACGACGTAGTTATCGCCGGAGGAGCAGACGAACTGCACTACATCAGTTCTGCTGTTTTTGATGTAGTTCAAGCGGCATCACGCAAATACAACGACTCACCGGACCTCACTCCTCGCCCGTTTGATAAAGCACGGGACGGCCTGGTTGTTTCAGAGGGCGCTGGCATCGTGGTGATGGAGAGCGACCGACATGCTCAAGCCCGTGGTGCTCGGCCTCTCGCGGAATTTCTCGGAGGTGCTTATCTCTGCGATGGCTCTCATATGAGCCAGTCCAGCGAAGCCGCAATGACTAAAGTCATTAACCTAGCCTTAGATCGAGTAAATCTGCACAAAGACAGCATCGATTACGTTAACGCCCACGCTACAGGAACACTGCAGGGTGACCCTGAGGAAGCTCAGGCTATCGCCAACGTATTCAAAGACCGGGTGCCAGTGAGCAGCTTGAAGGCCCACTTGGGTCATTCACTAGCAGCCTGCGGCGCCCTTGAAGTCATTGCCAGCGTGAAGATGATGCAGAATGAAGTGCTCATCCCCACGCGTAATCTGCTGGAGATAGATCCCAGCTGCGCCGGGGCACAGCACCTGCGAGAACTTCGCTCGGCACAGCCCCACAAGATTTTAAGCAACAATTTTGCATTTGGTGGAATGAATACTAGTCTGGTAATTTCTAAAACCATGGAGGGAGCAGCTCAATGAAACATGAAGAGATCGTCAGGCGCGTGAATGAGCTCATGCAAACAGGGTTCGAAATCCCACCAGAGAAGCTTAAGCCTAGCACACACCTCTTTGATGAGCTTGGGCTTGATAGCCTGGACGCAGTAGACATGCTTGTTCACCTCGAAGTCGGATTCGGCATCAAGGTTGAAGGTGAACGACTTGTCAAAGTCCGCACCCTTCAAGATGTTTATTCCCTCGTAGCAGAAGTGGCGGGGAAGACCCCATCACGCCGCCGTCATGCTGAAGCTAGCCAGGACTCGAACTGAAGGCTCTTGACCGGGCTCAATAAGCTCTACGGTCCAGTCACCAGGGGAAACCTGATGCGCGCGGATATCAACCATCATCCCAGGATAAATGGGCCTCATAAACTTAGCAGACTTCAACGCAGTCAGTTTGCCACCGATGGCTTCCAATATGGCATCGATCATGGCCACTCCGGGCAATACGGGGTTTCCGGGAAAGTGACCGTCGAAATACGGCAAGGCACTCTGCACATCCCACACTGCTGTTACACAATGAGCGCCCTCATGCTGGGAGCAGTTCAAGGGCTGTCGCTTCAGTTGAAACACGCTGCCATCGATCATGGGCTATCTTTACCATGAGACAAAGTTGGATTCGAGGTTATGGGTGCGTTTCAGCTGCCGGACGGGACGTATCCAGCTTGTGGGATGCACTCCAACAAGGCACAGACTGTTCACGCCCCATAGAGGCGGGTCTATTTCCTGATGTAGGAAGAGTGCCACCTCCGGTACGCGCCTATTTTACCGAAGCAACCATTGATGCTGCGAGTCATAAAGACAGCAGCCAGCTTGAGGTGCTGATCCGCAATCTCGTGCAGGCGTGGGAACAGATCGGCTCACCTGGTGATCTTCCCCGGCTTGGAGTCATACTTGCCAGCACCAAGGGGTGCTTAGATGACTTTATATGGACAGCAAATGAAGTTGTAGCACGCACTAGTCCTGATCCACTCACTCCCGTACTCGATGGCTTTTTATCGCGTACTAAAATCAGACCGGCTTTAAAAACCGTCGTTAGCAATGCCTGTGCCTCTTCACTTTCTGCTCTATGGCTTGCACAGAAGTGGATATCTAGCGAGAACGTTGACCACGTGCTTGTTATTGCCGCTGATCGCGTGGCACCTTTTGTTGCTTATGGTTTTCATTCTTTGCAGGCATTAACGCTTAATAAGTTAACGTCGTTCGATGCTCGCCGCGCAGGACTCCTCTTAGGAGAGGCATCCGCAGCAATTCTCCTATCGAAGGATCAAGGATCATTCTTATTGGATGGTGTGGGCATCGATGCCGAGGGTGTGGCAGCCACCCGTCCTTCAAATTCGGGAGAGAGCCTCAAGCAATCATACGCATCATATGCGCAGACCACTGGCGCCGCACCAGATCTCATTATTGCTCACGGCACTGCCACAGTGATCAATGATGCGGCAGAGGATCGAGCATTCAGTACACTCTTTGGCCGTGGGCCTGCCATCACCGCAACAAAAGGCACCATTGGACATACGTTGGGAGCAAGCGGGGCCATAGACAGCATCGTAGCCTGCGAGATTCTGAGGCATCAGAAGGCTTTCGCTATTCCTAATACCGAGGTCATTGATCCTCGGTTTGAATGCCGCTATCTCACGAAAGACTCCCTCGAAGTGCATGGGCCAAAGAAAATTAATCGGGTTTTGGTAAGCTCCCTTGGCTTCGGGGGTGTCCATGCCACCGCCGTCATCAGCAATGGGAAGTTATGTTGATGGGAATACAAATCCGAAATCACGTCATTTCCATCACACACCCGACGAAAACAACGCCCGAGTGGAGTGACCATGTAGAGCGGTGGTATCAATTAGATGCGGCTGCATTCGCTGTAGCTGAGTCATATTGGCGGCTAAAGGATCAGTTCACGCGGATGCCCGATCTGATCATTATGGGAAGCTTTGGCGCCTCCAACCTCACAGACTACCATTTTGCCCAAAGCGTCTTGAGTGGTACCCCCAGTGCGCAAAAGTTTGTCCACAGCCTTCCAAATGTGCGCTCCTCCTCGCTTTGCCAGGTAATGAGATGGCATGGGCCACTTCTATGCATTCAGCAGGACCCAAACAGCTTTGAGACAGCCGTTTCAGAAGCCCGACGCCTCATTAAGGCCGGCGGCCCCGGAAATGTTTGGTGCATCGGAGTGACACACTCGGAAGTTTATGAAAAACATCAGGTACTCTGGACAGAGGTCACAGAAGATGGGGGGAAGGAGTGACTAAGGCGCTAGTGCTAGATGATCTTCCACTAAGGTTGGAAGAGGCGGCTAACTTTATTTTTCAGCGCCAACCGAACACTTCTATCGAAGTTGCTGAGAGCGCCTTGGATCGAGTGCGCAAAACTCATAGCCGCCTCTATGAACTCATGGAGAAGAAACTTCCAATCTACGGCGTCACCACGGGTTTTGGCGATAGCTGTTTTCGCGTAGTATCCCCCAGCCAATCTGAAGCACTACAAAAGAACCTCATATCCTATCTTTTATGTGGCACTGGGCCCGTCCTTTCAGAAGATGCCGCCCGAGCTACATTTCTTTTCCGCTTGAAGTCTTTGTCGCGTGGATTCTCTGGAGTGAGTGTTGAACTCCTCAATCAGATGAAGCTCTTTCTAGAGCGAGATTGGATTCCAGTCATCCCTAGGGAAGGCTCTCTCGGCGCCAGCGGAGATCTAATCCCCCTTGCGTATATTGCCCAGGCACTGCAAGGCGAAGGGAAGCTTTACGACAAGAATGGTGGCACTCGTGCCACGGCAGAAACCCTAAAAGCAGCTGGAGTCGCGCCCTACACGCTGAAGCCCAAAGAGGGTCTAGCCTTAGTGAATGGCACCTCTGCTATGGCAGGACTTGCACTCACAAACATCAATAATGCCCGATACCTTTTGGACCTTTCCGCTCTATCCACGTCATGGCTTGTGCTTGCCCTCAAAGGGCGCACAGAGCCCTTCAGCGAACTCGTTAATGAACGCGCCAAGGCCCACGAAGGTCAGGCTCATATCGCGCGTCAGGTTCGGTCTCTTCTGCATGATGAGCACTACAGCTCCAAGCCCCTATCGCAGGTGGTGGTAAATTCATCGTCTCTCGCGGAGGAAATGATCCAAGATCGCTACTCGCTCCGTTGTGCACCTCAGATATTGGGTCCGGTAGCGGAAACCATGAGCCTGGTAGAGGGCTGGATCGAGACCGAGATTAATGGCACGTCTGACAATCCACTCATTGATGAGGACGGCAACCTAGCCATGGGCGGGAATTTCTATGGCGGTCACTTGAGCCAAGGCATGGACTATCTAAAAATAAGCCTAGCCCACATGGCTGATCTGTTAGATCGCCAGCTCATGACCTTGATCGACGACAAGACCAATCGGGGTTTGCCCGCAAACCTCGCCAATTGGCCCGGACTTCCCGAGGAAGAGCGCTTTCTGCATCATGGATTGAAGGGGCTCCATCAGGCCACGAATGCCATCACATCTGAGATTTTAGCCCGGGCCACACCAAACGGCATCTTCTCACGCTCTTCTGAATCCCATAACCAAGACAAAGTGAGTTTGGGAATGAGCGCAGCCGTGCAGTGTTCTGAGATGATTGAACCTCTTTTTACAATTCAATCCATGTATTTAGTATGTCTAGCGCAGGCTCTTGACCTGCGTGGCATCACCCTGAAGGGCGCCTCGTCACGCGCTATGTATCAAATGATCCGCGACACAGTCCCTTTCATTACTCACGACATAGCCCTCGGGGAATCCATTCAGACTCTCTCCGAGAAACTAAAAGACAAGGCACGTCTACAAGGAAGGGTGTTCGGCAGCTTATGAAACGATATGACGTTATTATCATCGGTGGTGGCCCAGGAGGCAGTACCGCTGGCACCTATCTCGCTAAAGCAGGTTATAAGGTAGCTATATTCGAGCGTGAAAACTATCCGCGCTTCCATATCGGTGAATCTCTTCTGCCTGCATCGATGCCCATTTTTAAAGAAACAGGCTTCTACGAGACTTTGAGTTCTGGAAGGTACATCAAGAAATACGGCGCACGCTTCGTCGATTATAAGACTGACGATGAGATTTATTTTGGATTTGAAGACGGATTCAACCCCGATATCCCCATGGCCTATGAGGTGCCACGCGCACAGTTTGACCGCGACATACTTGAGCATGCGGCTAAATGTGGCGTGGAGATCCATCAGCCGGAGCGGGTAAAGGATGTAGTGTTCACGGACGATTTTGTAAAGGTCATCACTAGTCAGGGTGAGTACGAGGCCACGTTCCTATTGGACTCCTCGGGGCGGGATGCCTTTCTAGGCAAGCGTATGAAAGCTCGCCAAATGAACCGCGACCTCAATAATGTCGCCGTATTCTCTCACTTCACTGGTGTAAAGCGAGCTGAAGGCAAACACGAAGGTGACATCATAATCGGTCTACTTCCTGACCGGGCCTGGTCGTGGCTCATCCCATTCAAGGGTGAAACGACGTCCATTGGAGTTGTCTGCTCATCCACAGTTTTTAATGCCGGGACAGACCTCTCTGAGTATCTGGATAAGAGTTTTAACTCTAGCAACATACTGCGTAAGATGACTGAAGAATCGGAACGCAGCACGGAAGTCACAGTGATTTCAAATTATTCCCATACCACTGAGGTATTCCATGGCGACCGCTGGATCTTGGCCGGAGATGCTGCCGTTTTCTTGGATCCTATCTTTTCATCAGGCGTCCATGTCTCCATCACCTCAGGCAAGCTAGCGGCTCAGACGCTCATGCAGGCGCTCGATAAGAAGTGCACGCTGAATGATAATGGGATGGGCGAGGCCTACCGCTCCCAAGTGCTTAAGGGTGTGAACCGCTTCCACAAGCTCATCTCGATGTTCTACGTGGGTGACTTTGTTCAGCAGATGAAGAAGACACTAACGCGCGAGAACGTACGAAAAGGATTCACATCGGCGGTGGCCGGTGACGTGTGGAATGATGAGAATTTTCTCTTCCAGAAGAATATCCTCTAGAGAATGACGTAACCGTATGAAAATCCGACTCTGGAAGGGTTACCACTGCGAGGAGCTACAGAGCGTAATCGCTGAGTCATGGGCGCATGGTGATCTTTTACTCATGTGCCCTCCGCTTATTGCAGACTTAGATTTTGTAGACTCACTGCCTCATGGCACGCTGACCTTGTGCGGAGACTGGGAGCTGGAGCTACATGAGATGGCTCGCCTTAAGCAAGCACATGGCTGGAAGCCTGCACACGAATATCCTGTTATGCCAGCGCTTGGCGTGTTCACGACAGGTACGACGTCGGGAAAGCCTCGTTTAGTACTCTATTCTCGTGAGAACATTGAAAGCTCGACTGCCGCTATCATGCGCCTCTTCGACCGCACTTTGATAAAAATGGTATTCTGCTATCCCCAGCCTTTTTACACTTTTGGTCTGACCTTAGGCTACATGATGTCCCTGCTTCACGGGCTCAAGCTTGTTAGTCTGCCGGGGCGCTATACCGCTGCCAGTCATGATCTACGCCTCAGAATTAGCTCACCTAAGCTTTTGACTCTGGGAACGCCTGCGCATTTTCAGGATCTCAGGGATCATTGTCTTAAGACTGGTCGGACCCCAGCTCCATCCTACGCAAGCATCGTTGGTGGTGCCCGCGTGACAGCAAAACTCTGGCGCATCATGCGCGATGAGCTTTTAATATCCGCTCCTAGCATTGGTTATGGCGCGACCGAGGCTGCACCTGGCGTTACACATCAGCGGCCCGGTGTAGAGCCAACTGAGGATGGGGAGATCGGCGAGCCCCTCCCGCATCTTGTCACCAGCATTCGCCCTGGTGAAGGCGTTGAGTTTTATGGTCCCGCCACATGCTTGGCGATAGTTTCGGCGGCTGGCGTCGAGTTTCCTCATACGATTCTTCTCAAGGACAATGTAAGAACGCGAGCGGATGGACGCTGGGTGTACGAGGGGCGTCTGGATCTGACTCTAAATCGTGGTGGCCAGAAATTTTCACTGGAGCACATCGAAGAGAAGCTGAAGACCGCCTTTGGATTTGAGGCGCTGTGCGTGCCAGTCCCACATGGTCGCCTAGGAGAAGACCTTGGTATCCTACTCAAAGGTATCCCGAGTAACGAGATTTCACACCAACGTCGACTTGTAGGTGAGTACTTGAGGGGCGCACTAAAGACACAGTTTGAACTTGGCGGGTTTCTTTGCGTCGATGATTTCCCGATAAATGCCAATGCTAAGACTGATCGTAAAGCCAGCGCCCAACTCTTAACGCAGCAAATGGCTTCGCTGTGATGGCGCTGAGCAGAGATCAATTGCTCGAATGGATTCCTCACCGCCCACCGCTCCTTTGGATCGACAAGGTCTTGTCCGTCACTGAACAGAAGGGTACCTGCAGCATAACGCTTAACACTGATGGTCACTACATGAGCCGCAGCGGACTTCGTTCATCAAGCATGATCGAGTTCGTGGCCCAATGCTTTGGTTTTGTTCGGGCCGCACAGTATCTCGAAGGCATGGTAACTACGAAAAGCGCTCCACCAACGAAGGTATTTTTGGTGGCTGTAAACAATGCCAGATACAACGCCGAGGCGCCATGGCCGCAGGCTGGAGACACTATCCATATTCACGTTCGAGGGATTCGGGAGTTCGGGCCTCTTGCGCTACTCGAAGGGGAGGTTACGACTCCTGATGGACTGTCTCTTTTCTGTACACAAATGAAAGTGTTCGCTGAGTAAGTGCTCGCAATACGGCTGACATCACAAAAGTAAAGAAAGCCGTCTGGAATGATATGCCAATGCGGCTTGCTTTTGGAAGCACCGCTGTTACTGTTTTTTTAGGTAAATGAGAATAGCATTTGTCTCGCTAAATCAGGAACAATTGCCTGATCCGGTGATTCCGATCGGGCTTCTTTACATCAAGGCGAATACCCCAGACCATCATGAGGCGGTTTTCTGGGATTTGTGTTTTGAACAAGACCCCTTGGCTTTTCTTAGGGGGAAGCTCAAAGAGTTTAAGCCCGATCTTTTTGCGCTCGGCATGCGTAATCTGCAAAATAGCGACTACTCTGGCTGCGATGTGGTCCTCTCCCGCGGCAAAGAGGTCATCGATTTCCTGAGAGAGGCGTCTAGCGCTCCGATTGTTCTCGGCGGCAGCGGTTTCAGTGTCATGCCTGAGGGATTGATGAAGCGGCTACGTCCTGACTTCGGGATATCTGGCGAGGGCGAGACAGCTTTTCCCGCCCTTCTTGCAGAGCTGGAATCGGAGCGGCCCGAGTTCTCCCAGCTTTCAAGTCTATACTTTTTTCGTGGCGACGAACTATTAAGAGGGCCACGGGTGAGTGGCTTTCTTGACATGAATTCACTGTCCAGCCCAGATCTGACCGTTACGGATTCACGCTATTTTTCTGAACTGGGAACTGGCTCGGTTCAGACCAAGCGCGGGTGTCCATTGAAGTGCAGCTATTGCACGTATCCTACGATTGAAGGGGCGGCCAAACGCCTGCGAGATCCGGTGCGTGTAGTCGACGAGCTGTTCGATGCGATAGCAGGCCAACCATCGCTAGGACACTTTTTCATTGTCGACTCGGTTTTCAATCTCCCAAAATCACATGCTAAAGAGATCTGTCGTGAGATGATCCGTCGGAGGTGGTCTGTACCTTGGACATGCTACATCAACCCGCTGGGGTTCGACGAGGAGCTGACTGACCTCATGGTTAGGGCCCGTTGTGCAGGAATTGAGGTGGGCTCAGACTCGGGCTGTGATCGCGTGCTTAAGAGACTTTGCAAGGGGTTCACCACACAACACATTCGTGAGCTTTCCCGTATTTCAAAAGCCGCAGGGCTGAAGGATTGCCATTCATTCATTCTCGGGACTCCGGGTGAGACACTTGATGACGTTCGGCAAACGTGCGAATTCATCGATGAGCTTAATCCCTATTGTGCGATTTTAGGAATCTGGGTCGATGATTATGAGGCCCTCGACTGGGAGTTGGCGGTTAAGCGCAAATCCCTGCGCGATGAGGTTAAGGTGTTGCTTGCTGACTTTGCAAGTAGCCGATCGTATTGTGTGATCCCATCTCTTGGAGTGAATTTTGATGAAAAGTTTTTTGCGTTTCTGCGTCGACGGAAATTTCGCGGGCCGCTCTGGCAGCACATTCGGCAACGCCCCGGTGACGCCAGCACAGCAACGCTTTATAACCCCTGAAGCCATGGAGTGAGGAGAGCCCCGCTGTTACTGCACTGAGAAATAAGAAGAAATGGCGGATTCGCCGCCTATTGAACCATTTCAAGTTGTTAGACGACTTTGAAGCCATGCGGTAGCCAGGGTGAGCTTTCGCCGGGGCCACCCCTCTTTCTAAGGGCAGCCCCGGACTTAAAGCTTCTAGGCTACGGGTTCCTTGGTGAACATGTTTACGACCTGGGCCATCACTTGCGCCTCAGGCAGCACCTTGAGGGTATTGGTCGCCCCTTCGATCTCGATGCCTGCGAGCCGTATATAGCGCTGCATGGTCTCGAGATCCTTCCACCCACAGATCTTTTGGATCTGGATGGGGGGTACCCCATTCCTGATGAGTTGCGTCGCAAAGCACGCTCTCAGCGTGTGGAACTTTACCGACGGAAGGCCAATGCCGAGGCAGAACTTCCGTAGTTCTTTGGCCTGCATGCCCTTTTCCCATCCGGCGATCCGGGGAAGGACGTGGGTGCGTTTACCCGCCGTTGCTTTGACCTCCTGTAAGAGCGCCAAGAGCTCAGGCGAGAGAGGCACCCCTCTGTACTCTCCGGACTTCGTGCTCTTCACCGCTCTCATCCTCGTGTTGTAGGACTTCGTCACGGAGAGCATTTTATTCTCCCAGTCGATGTCCATCCAAGTGAGGGCGTAGAGCTCTCCGTTTCTCATGCCGGTCAGAAGCGCCACGGCCCAGATGCAGTACCAGGGATGGTTTAGTTGACGCGCTTCAGAGAGGAGGCGCCTGATCTCACCAATGGTGAGGATCTCGGGCTTCTTCTCTTCAGTGCGCTTAAACGTAATCCCAATGGTCGGGCTGCGATCTATGCCGTGGACGAGGCGGTACTCGATGCCGAAGACAAAGACGCGGTTGATGATGACCTTCATCTTATTGATGTAGCTCATCGATGCGCCGCTTGTGTGCATCAGCCCCAAGACCTCTTTGACGTCAGCTCGGTTGATGTTGACGGCTGCTCGCTTCCACCAACACCAGGTGTGTTTTCGCAGAGCTGCGATGTAGTCTGTTCGCGTTGAGAACGCCACCGATTGGTCTTTCTCGGTCTCGAGCTGCCTTTCCCAGGCATCTACGAGTGTCCCCCAACTGGAACCTTGCATTTCTTTTTCGAGGATCTCGCGCTCACATTCTCTAGTCAGGCGAAGCTCTTCACGCTCCGCCTCTTTTTCGGTTTTGATACTGCCGAGCTTTCGCTGCGCGCGAAGGCTCGGCACACGCTGACTGCGGACATTGACGTACACTTTGTAGAGCACGTCGCCCGTTTCACTTATGTAACTTGATACAGCCATTGACGGTCTCCTTATGAAGATCTCAAGAGCAGGTGATCAAGGTCAGAGCGCAGGAACCGGAGTCGGCTGCGGAGATGGTGCGCATGCAGTTGCCCGCGCCACACCATGTTCCGAAGCTGACCCACTGACACGCGAATGTAGGCTGCGGCCTCTTTTGAAGTCATCCATTTCAACTTGTCAAAGAACGCATCTGCGTCTGCAGGATGTGTATTATTCATACGCCTACCTGCCCTCGTCGGCAACATCATCGATGCCTTTGATAGAGAATGAAAGTCGCGGTTTTTCGCTGATTTCCGGCCCAAATGGGCTAATCTTCGGCGACTGAATGAGCTTCAAATCAGTACAGTATTTGTCAGTGATGAAGAACTTGTTCCACAAAACTGGCGGCAGTCTAAAGCGGCTCTGAAGGTAGCTCGTGATGAGGTCGGGGTATTGTACGATGAGGACGATGGCATCATTGGGTGGCAGCTCACAGACGGCCCGCTCTAAGGCCTTAGGGGCATCTGGGTACTCTTCGAAGGTGCGGTGGTGTTTCAGGCTGTAGATCCAAAGGTAGCGATGGGGAATGCCCTCATCGACGGCGGCCTTGGCCTCGAGCTGACAAGAGTAAAAGAGGCTCTTATTCCTCTCGTGGACGGGCAGTTCATCAGCGTAGGTGAGGCTCTTGATGTTTGGCATATTGGCCAGCTTCAATAAGACGTCGGATATGCCAGCGTCAGCGTGAGGGTCAACGCTGAGGGTGCAGCGTGCCTTATGCTTTTTGTAGAGGGTCATTGCTGCAGCGCCAAGCTCGGTACAGGACACGAGGGTATCGGTGCCGTCTTCGGTGGGCATGCTGGTGATGTAGGCTAGTTCCTCAAGGGTCAGGAGCTTCTCATTGAGAAGTCCCCTGACACCCTTGTACTTGGGTTGTTCTTTGAAGGCCTTGATGGCAATGGTTTTGTGCCTAGAAAGGCACTGTAAGAGGTCAAAAGTAGTAATCTTCATTTAGGCTCCGCATGGAAGTGGGTATGGGCCTGCACCGTGGCTGTGTCAGAGATGGATGGGGTGCGGGTGGTTGATGTGGATGGATTGGTTTCATGAATGGTGTTCATAGTTTGAGTGTCTGAGGCTGAAGGTTGAGATTGTGCCACCCTGCCCAGCGACTGGGCGGATGACTGGGCAGGGGAAGCCTGCATTGTTTTGATCATGACAAGGTCTGCGAGGCGCTTTGCGCCCGAGACACGATTGAGGATGATTTCTGAAGGTGTCTTGAAGACATTTTCGACAAGGCTCCAGGCAAAAAGCTGGTGCTCGTTTTCATTGCTGCACTCCTGCCAAAGTGTGAGCAGCATTTCGCCAAAACGAGAGTGCGGCACGATGTACCAGATGAAGTTCACGCCCTTCTTTTTGCGGTAGGTTGCAAAGACCTTGTGGTAGCGACGCTTAGCTTTGGCGTGCAGTTCTAGTTCAATGGCGAGGATGGCAAGGGTCCCCTTGCCCAAATTAGGGTTCGTTCTGCGAACGGCCATAAGGGCATCGGGGATGACGACGTCTTCAGTTGATTTCTCGTTGGCGCCAGCCTGCTTTCTAAGCAGAAAGCCTGGCTGCCAAAGTTCGGACACACCAATGGTGGCCATGTGGGCCCGAAGGGCCGAAAGCGTCGTCTCGTGTTCAAGCTGGTTTCGGTTTACGGGGCCGTAGATAAGGTCAGAGCCAAGGGCCTTGGCCCCCTTGGATGCGAGGGTCCAGATGAAGGGGCCAAGATGAAAACCACGGTCGCAGAGGAGGTATCCCCGGCGGGTAAGTTTTCGAAGGCGCCGCATGACGGTGGAATGATCCACGGTTTTAAAAACAGCACCCTGGATCTCCCGGGTGGTTACTAGGCCATAGTCGTGGACGAGTTTTAAGACGGATGTATCCCTCTGCGTAAGGGCCGGTTTGACGGGCTTCTTCAAGCGTCACCACCCTTCACGAATTGTTGCATGACGCCATCCATGGATTGGATGGCCTCGATGGGAATGGGCTCAAGCTTGGCGAGACGATCCTCATGGCAGTTAACGGCCTCTATGATGCGAGCGGTTTCGTGCTCAGCTTCAGCCTGGCTGTGCTGCACCGATGAGAGCTTGGTGCTTACGTGATCTCTCACCCAGTCCATGAGCTTGTCTGACTGGGCCTGGAGCTGGCCAGGGCGTCTAGATTCGGCGGCAGACCAGGAGAGAAAGTGCATGACGGCCATGGGTGGCACCAGCCACTGCATGACCCATTGGTAGGCCGCCCAGAGGCCTTTTACGACCCACACGACGAATGCCCAGAAGAGGGGCAGGGCATGCCAGATGGCCTGCCCCAGGGAGAAGAGGAAGAAATACCAAACGATGCAGGCAATGAGAAAAACCGCTCTCAGAATTGAGTTCGGCTCCGCTTCAAAGAGGAGTTTGAGCGGATAAAAGAAGACAGTAAAAAAAGTAGACATAGAATCCTTGTTAAAAATGCAGGCGCGCAAAAGCGCGTGCCCGCGTTCGTTGAAGCAAGGACGAGGCAATGCCCCGCTTGCTTTGCACAGTGATCCGCTGTGATGGATGCACTCTGCGAAGCAGGCAGGGTTGATGTGGGAGTGACTAGCGCTTGGCCCTGGAGCCCTGTGGCTTGGCCGTGGCTGCGTTCAATTCAATGCCTTCGATAAGTATCCTCGTGGCCTGACGAATGGGGCGTCACAGCGCAAGGCCCGGGGCGCCATCCGCGAGTCGCGAGTCATCTATCTAGGGTGGGAACTTAAGCGCGGCAGGTGAATTGACAGCGGCAGCAACTTTTTTGGACATCAAGAGTACTTCAGACTCATGTTCGGGCCAGTGGATGATGTTGCCATGGCGTGGATGAGACTTTGTTTCAGAAACCACATCAAGTCCAAGTTCCCGTACGATCTTTACTAGAAAATCTTTTCGGCATTTGGGAGGACGCTTCTGTAACTTCCCCACGTGATTAATGCCAATGTCCCAAATCTCAGCATCACCCATTTCGTGAACACGAAAGATAGAAAGTTCGCCATTTCTCGGCTCGAATGCTTTCCATTTCAGCTCAGTTAAACTGTGATGACCTGATTGGAATGCAAACCGCGTAATGGCTTCAAAGTCTTCGACATAGTCAGGGAGACAGTCGCTCATTTTTGCCAATCGACTCTATATGCCTGATGATAAGTTCAGGGATTCTATTTACGAAGCCAGAGATACCATGCGCCTCGTCGCCATCACCGTATAACGCAGCAAAAATAAGTCGCTTGCCTCTAACTATTACGGTTACGGAATCGTGATGGGCGTTCTCCCAGTCTAGAGTAATACAACCTTTCCGATCAACCCCGAGGGTGGGCATCGTTATGTAGGTTAAAGGGAGTTCTCGCATAAAGTGCATGGCATCTAGGACAGCTGGAAGGGTGACTGGGGCGCCACCATCATTATCCCAATTTGGAGCTCCTGCCTCTTCCCACAGCTCGTACAGTTCGCCCTGCAGTTGCATCAGTCGGTCACCGGATGCAGAGGAAACTTGGTGTAAGGTGACTTCACGTAGATTTTCTTCAACGTGCTCAGAGGCTTTACTAACGCCCGCAGAATTATAGTAGCTTTGCTGAGTGAGTGCTACGTGCTCGTCATAAAGGTTGGTGGCGCAGCCGGTCATGAGTATAGCTCCACTGTTTTTTCAGTAATGCTCTTGTAGAATATGTTGTTTTTATGCTCACGCATTTTTAACAGCAAATCCCACAATGTCTTATCGGCAGTTTTTATGGCTCGTTCAGTAAAGACATCGATATCTAAGATTAGCGGTAACTGCCCAGAGTGCGGCCCGCGTCCTAGGGCCTGGGTAATTATTGCCCCCCCACTAATATCGGCTAAAGGCACTACAACGCGCATAACATAGTCACTGATCTCTTGCGGCATGCCTGCAGGAACAACAGGCGGGGCTGCGAGATAGTCTTTCAAGAACTTCAGGGGCAATGGCAGCTGTAAATTATTAATATAGCGAAGGCCAACGCGTCGAAGTTCCGTAGCTTTAGCGGTTTTTTGGTACAGCTCCCAAAGATGCTTAAAGCGGCGAAAAAAGTAATCCCAATCCTGATACGGCGGCAGCTGATTAAAGGTGAAGCCGTCAGTCTTTAGCTGCACGACTTCACTGCCGTTGCTCGACGTTAGTTTGTAGCCCACCGGTGGTAAGTGAGAAACTTCAGGAGCGATACCAGACCCAGAGGGGGGAAGTTTAAGCTGTGCGATGCGTATCTCATCGCACTTAGGAAATTCACCACTTAATTGGTCAGCCAATATTTTTAGATTTTTTAAATCGACAGTATGCTGCGGTCCCAGCATGAGGTCGATGAGGGCTTCGACGATGGGAGCTTTTTTCAATCTGACTCTGTTGCTCATTGCTGTTTTAATGATCACGCAAATATCTGAATTTTGGAACAAAAAGGACGACTTTTTGTTTTTGTACAGTCCGTTTGAGCGAACTTATTAGGAAATGTGAGCTAGGTGTGGTGGCGGTGAGCGAGGCAAGGTTTGCAGGGCTATCGGCCTCAAATAGGCGTAAGGGCGATGCCCCAAGCTCTCTTGTCTGGATAATTTGCAGAGCTGGATCGAAATCGCATTTCTTTGGAATTCGTGGCTGCTTTGACGAATCCACTATTTCTGTAAGCCCATTGATCCCCAACGGGTACGAATTCAATCGTCTGAAAACTTGTGCCACCATTTTTAGTACTCAGTGTGAACACCCATGCTTGCCCGCCTTTGCCGCCCGGCGATGGAAGCGACGTGTGCGGCGTATAAAGGCGCATTACTTCGTGTGTCGAGCGCGGGTTGATCACATCAACGATTAAGGGCTTGGGATAAAATGTATCTTGTGCAGCCGCCCCTTTTGGGCGGACTATCATCCCGTCTTCAGGTCTGTGTTGGGTCTTTATGATGGCTGCAGTTAAGTTTATATTTCGCGGCACGATCTCAACGTTATAAATAGGATAGTCGCTGTCATTTCTGATCTGGAAAATGACGAGACCATTTTTTAGGGCGACCTCATCGCACTCAATGAGTGGTGGGACATCAGGTCCCATAATTTGGGCCGACTGCTTAGTAGTAGAGTCCTTCATGTCCTCATAATCTTGGTATATTGAGTACATACCTAAAAAGCTTAGAGCCAGCATATGAGCTTGACCCGGTTCAGTGGACAGTTTGTTTACGCTGCTAGAGACACCATGCC
>CAYHWW010000013.1:0-41280 GCA_964360145.1 uncultured Oligoflexia bacterium
ATCGAAGACATCATCGGCATCCCCGCGGACCATGCCATTCGCGTCAGCGCCAAGTCCGGCATCGGCATCCCCGAGTTGCTGGAGGCCATCGTCACGCACTTCGTGCCGCCGAAAAACACCGACGAAAAACCCCTCAAGGCCCTCATCTTCGATAGCTGGTTCGACCCCTATCAAGGCGTCGTCGTGCTCGCCCGGGTCTTCGATGGTGTCGTGAAAAAAGGTGATCGCGTGAAGTTCTTCCACGTGGGCAAAGAATTCGAAGTGGTGAAACTTGGCATGTTCCAGCCCAAGTTCGTCGAGGTGAACGAGCTCACCAGCGGCGAAGTGGGCACCTTCATCTGCAACGTGAAAGAAGTGCGGGATGCCCGGGTGGGTGACACCATCGTCTCCGCCAGCGATCCCCATCCCGAGGCCCTCCAGGGTTTCGTGGAGGTGAAGCCCATGGTCTTCGCTGGCCTCTATCCCACGGAGTCCAACGCCTACAACGACTTGAAAGAGTCCCTCGAAAAACTCCGCCTCAATGACGCTGCCTTCTCCTTCGAGCCGGAAACTTCCAGCGCCCTGGGCTTTGGTTTCCGTTGTGGCTTCTTGGGCCTCCTCCACATGGATGTCGTTCAAGAGCGCCTGGAGCGGGAATACAACATGACCCTCATCACCACGGCGCCCTCCGTGGTCATGCGTGTCACCAAGACCGACGGCGAGCAGCTCATGGTGGACAACCCCGCGAAGCTCCCGCCCACCACCAGCATCGCCCGCATCGAGGAGCCTTTCGTCCGCCTCGCCCTGCATCTGCCCAACGAATACCTGGGTGCCGTCATCGCCCTCTGCGAAGACCGCCGGGGCCATCAAAAGAAAATCGAGTACATTACCTCTGAGCGCGTGCTGCTCGAATACGAGATGCCGCTGGCTGAAATGGTTTTCGACTTCTTTGATAAACTGAAGAGCTGCACCAAGGGCTACGCCAGCATGGACTACGAAATGCTGGACTATCGCGATGCCGACATTGTTAAAGTCGACATGATGGTCAACGGCGAGGTCGTCGACGCCCTGTGTTTTATGGTGCATCGTACTAAGGCCGACCGCCGCGGTCGTGAGATTTCCAAGCGATTGAGAGAGCTCATTGACCGCCACATGTTCGAGATCGCCATCCAGGCGGCCATTGGCAGCAAGATCATCGCCCGGGAAAGCATCAGTGCGCTGCGTAAAAACGTCACTGCAAAATGCTATGGCGGCGATATTTCCCGCAAACGCAAGCTGCTGGAGAAGCAAAAAGAAGGTAAGAAACGAATGAAGATGGTGGGTACGGTTGAGATTCCCCAGGAAGCCTTCCTGGCCGTGCTCAAAACTGATGATTAAAACGGAACGGGCAGTCAAAATTCTTCGCGACTACGCCGCCGTGATCCTGATTACGGCGAGTGTTGCATTGGTCATCCGTCTTTTCGTTATCGAAGCATATCGCGTGCCCTCTGATTTCATGGCGCCGGGGCTGAGCACGGGGGATCTCATCTTCGTCAGCAAGTTGCCCTACTCCTTGGGTCGCAATAAGCTCCCACGTCGCGGCGCAGTCATCGTCTTCGGTCTCTTTAGCGCGCCGGGCAAAGAGTATTTGAAGCGCGTCATCGGATTGCCCGGCGATCGCGTTTCCGTTCATGGAGGCCAGCTTTTAGTGAACGGTAAGGCGGTTACCCAGGGGATGGACGGGGGGATCTCCCGGGAGGCTCTGGATGACGCACGGTATCAGGTTATTTGGCGGCAACAGGATGACATGCCGGAGGTGTTGGTGCCCGGCGGGAATTTATTTGTCCTAGGTGACAACCGGGATAAAGGGCAGGACAGTCGTCATTGGGGGTTCCTGCCAATGGGGGGTATCAAGGGGAAGGCCTGGCTCATCTGGTGGTCCCCGGATTCCGCACGACGCTTCACGAGGGTGAACTGATGGCCGTAGCAGCACGGGGCAAGTGGAAAGGACGAAGCTTCATCGAGACCTCCTCCCTTTCCGTGGAGGACATCGGCACCATTCTCGATCGTGCGCGGGAGTTGAAAAAACTTTGGCAAGGATGGCGTGGCTCTGAGTTTCCCCATCAGTCTTTGCGTGGCGGCACTGTGGTGAATTTGTTTTTTGAGCCCAGCACACGCACTCGTTCCTCCTTTGAATTGGCTGCCCGAAGGTTGGGCGCCTATGTCTTGAACTTTGATCCCGGCAACTCATCGGTGACCAAGGGGGAGACCCTTTTCGATACAGCGAAAAACCTTGAAGCCATGGACCCCGACTTGCTGATTTTGCGCCACGGCTCATCCGGCGCCGCTCAACGCCTTGCTCAGGTGGTGAAGGTACCCGTGGTGAATGCGGGCGATGGCTTCCATGAGCACCCCACCCAAGCGCTCCTCGACGCCATGACCATTCAAGAGAGCAAAGGAACCTGCAAGGGGCTCCAGGTCCTCATCGTAGGCGACATCGCCCACTCCCGGGTGGCTCGCTCCAATATCAATGTTTTGAAAACACTGGGGGCCCGAGTTGCCGTGTGTGGGCCACCGAGCCTCATGCCGCCGGCCCTGGATCGCCTCGGTGTGGCCGTGCACTACAACTTGAAGGCCGCGCTGAAAGAAGCGGACGTGGTCATGATGTTACGCATCCAGACCGAGCGCATCGCCGCCGGCAACACCCAGGTCCCCAGCGGTTCTGAATACGCCCGCTACTGGGGCCTCAACGCGGAGACGGTGGCCCATCTCAAAAAGGGCGCCATCATCATGCACCCGGGGCCATACAATGAGGGCGTGGAGATTTCCCAAGAGGTGGCCACGGGCCCCTATTCAGTGATCTTGAACCAGGTGCATAATGGTGTCTTAGTACGCATGGCCCTGCTCGACCTCATCGCGGGGGGCAAAACATGAAAAAATCCGCCCAGCTGAAAGCAGTGACCGCGGCGGACTCCTACGTCATCGCCGGCGCCCAGGTTGTCGACCCCTCGACGGGGGTGGATGGCATCCACGACGTGTGGGTCGAAGAGGGCAAGATCGGTGGCGTGCTGAAAGCAGGCGCGGGCGCGGAGCTGGTGAAAAGCAGCAAAGCTAAGTTCTCCGTGGACGCCAAGGGCCTGCTCCTTGCCCCCGGCCTGGTGGACATCCACACTCACTTGCGCGAGCCTGGCCAAGAGTACAAAGAGACCATCGCAACGGGCACGGAAGCCGCCGTGGCCGGCGGGTTTACCACCATCCTCTGCATGGCGAACACCAGCCCGGTGAACGACAACCCCTACGTCACCAAGTACATCCTCTCCCTCGTTGAAAAGAACGCCCGTTGTCGGGTGTTCCCCGTGGGCGCCCTCTCCAAGGGCTTGAAGGGTGAAGAGCTCGCGGAAATTGGAAAAATGAAAGAGGCCGGCGTGGTGGCCATCAGCGATGATGGCATGCCCGTCATGAATAGCTACCTCATGCGCAAGGCCCTCGATTACTGTCGGGGCTTTGATTTGCCCGTTCTCGTCCACGCCGAAGACGCCTACCTCGTTGGTAAGGGTGTCATGCACGAGGGCTTCCACTCCTGCTGTCTGGGTTTGCGGGGCATTCCCGCGGAATCCGAGGAAATCATGGTGGCCCGCGACGTGGCGCTCGCCCGCCTGACCAAGGGGCGGGTGCATTTCTGCCATATCAGCGCCCGCCAATCCCTGCCCCATCTGAGGCGTGCCCGGGAAGAGGGCCTGGCGGTCACCGCCGAAGTGACGCCCCACCACCTGACCTTCTGTGACGAAGACGTCTCCACCTACGACAGCAACTACAAGATGGCGCCGCCCTTGCGCGCCAAAGAAGACGTGGAGGCCATGCGTAAAGCGCTGAGTGACGGCACCATCGACTGCATCGCCACCGACCATGCTCCCCATGCTCCCCGGGACAAGAGCGCCCTCTTTGAATTCGCCGCCAACGGCGTGGTGGGCATGGAAACCGCGTGGTCCGTGGGGTTATCCCTCGTGGACTCCGGCGCATTGACGTTGTCGCGGCTCATTGAGGTGCTTTCCACCAAGCCCGCACGCATTATGGGCTTGGAGGGGGGCACCCTGAAAGTCGGTGCCCCCGCGGACTTCTTCGTCAGTGACCTGGGGGCCGTGCAGCAACTAGAAGTAGGGCATCTGCACTCCCGCAGCAAAAACTCTCCCTTCCTGGGGAAGAGTCTTCGCGGTAGAGTCATCGTCACCATGGTGGGGGGCGCGTGCCGATGGATGTCCTGAACTACCTCAAACCACACGATTGCGTTCTCTGGCTGGAGGACGGCACCGAGTTCAAGGGCTGGATGTTCGGTTCCCGCCGCCAGGGTTATGGCGAGGTGGTCTTCAATACCGCCATGACAGGCTACCAAGAAGTGCTCACCGACCCCAGCTACTGGGCCCAAATCGTGGTGATGACCTATCCCCATCAGGGCAATTACGGCATCAATCGCGACGACGTCGAATCCCTGGGGGGCCCCAAGGTGGCGGGCTTCGTGGTTCACGAGCTCTGTGACGAGCCCAGCAACTTTACTTCGGAGAAAAGCCTGGGGACGTACCTCCAGGAGCATGGCGTGCCCGGCATCTTTGGCATCGACACCCGGGCTCTCACATTGAAGCTGCGTCAGGGGGGCGTGCTCCGGGGCCTCCTCTTGCCCCAAGAAGAGCGGGATAAATACCAGGACGTTCGCGGCGCCTTCGCTGGCCTTCCTCTGTATTCTGATCGCGATCTCATCCGTGAGGTGACCACAAAGAAGCCCTACTGGTTCTCAGAAAGGGGTGATCGCACCGTCGTGGCCGTGGACTATGGCGTGAAATTGAATCTTCTGCGGGAGATCGCCGCCCGGGGTTTCAAAGTGGTGGTGGTGCCCGCCACCTCCACTGCCGAGGAAATCCTAGCCTACAAGCCCCACGGGGTATTCCTCTCCAATGGCCCCGGTGACCCGGAGCTTGCCACTTACGCCGTTGAGGCAGTGAGGGGCGTTCTGGGTAAAAAGCCCATTTTCGGCGTGTGCATGGGCCATCAGATCCTGGGGCTGGCTCTCGGGGGCCGCACCTTCAAGATGAAATTCGGCCACAGGGGCATCAACCACCCCGTGCTGGATAAGGCTACGAACCTGGTGGAGGTGACGTCCCAGAACCATGGATTCGCGGTGGACCCCCAATCGTTGCCCCGGGAAGCCATTGTCACCCACGTCAATCTCAACGACAATACCTGTGCGGGGCTCGACGTCCCGTCCCTGCGGGCCTTCTCGGTGCAGTATCACCCCGAGGCGTCCCCAGGGCCCCATGATTCCGGTGCGCTGTTTGACCGGTTCGCCGCTTCCGCGAGGGTTTAGCGATACATGTACCAAACATACCTCGAGCCCGTCATCGAGATGTTCACCACCGGCGAATACTACCAGCAGGTCTTTCTGGCCAAGCAGGAGTACTTCGAGAAGGCCGGCATTGTGTACGAAGACGACGATGAATTTGAGAATCGCATGTGCACCTTCATGGACTGGTTTCTCTTCGATCGGGATCTGCCCGGCATTGACTTGCCCCCGATCAAGTACTGGTTCCGACTCAAAAAAGACAGTTTCAGCGCCGAAGACCAGAATATTTACAAGGACTTCTGCAACACCATCCACAGCGTATTTTACCTGCAAAAAGTCAAAGACAAGGCCGTCTACGTCAAAGACCTGTTCTCGAAAAAGAACCATGAAGTCACGGATTCAGACATCAATGTGGGTTTCGTTCGGGGGGATCTTTTCGAGGCCCGCCTGATCCCCTTCAAGGGCAGCTGCGAATTCTCCCGGGGATTCTGTTTCCACCCGGCGGAGATGGAGAAGTTCATTTTGGGTGAGATCAAGAAGGTGCGTTACCAGGATCGCGGACGGCAGACGAAGCTCATTCTCCAACTGGCGTCAATGAAGCTCAAACACAATCGCTATCAACACATAAACATAAAACATATATACACGTTCGACCCTAAATTCTGATAAAGACGGGGCAAAATGGCTAATGCATCTGGTACAGCGACACTCGAAACGAACGGCACCGCGGCATCGGCGCGCAAGCCCTGGATCGCCGAAGATTCACTGCGGGTCTATAACGTGGAGAGCTGGGGCCTGAATTACTTCGGCATCAATCCCGCGGGCCATCTCACCGTGCGTTCCAAGCAAAGCACCCAGACCCCGGTTGATCTGAAAATCGTGGTGGATGACATCAAAGCCCGCGGCATCAAGATGCCCGTGCTCATCCGCTTCCAGGATATCCTGCGCAACCGCGTGGTGGCCCTGAATGAGGCCTTCCGCAAGGCCATCGAAGAGCACGGCTACAAGAACCGCTACATGGGCGTGTACCCCATCAAGGTGAATCAGCTCCGCGAAGTGCTGGATGAGATCCTCGATGCGGGTGCGCAGTATCAGCTGGGTCTCGAGGCCGGCAGCAAGGCGGAGCTCTACGCCGCCATCGCCATGAACAATAATCCGGGGTCCCTCATCCTCAATAATGGCTACAAAGATGACCACATCATCCGCCTGGCCCTGCAGGGTCTGAAGATCGGCAAGCGGGTCATCATCATCATCGAGAAGCTCACCGAGCTTTCCCAGGTCATTCGCATCAGTAAAGAGCTGGGGGTGCGCCCCCAAGTGGGCCTGCGGGCCAAGCTGCACACCCGTGGCAGCGGCAAGTGGGAGAAGAGCGGCGGCGATAACGCCAAGTTCGGCCTCACGACGCCGGAGATCCTGCATGCGGTGACGTTACTGAAGTCTGAAGACATGCTGGACTGCGCGAAGCTCGTGCATTTCCACATCGGCTCCCAGATCACCGATATCCGCACCATCAAAGAAGCGGTGAAAGAGGGCGCGCGGGTTTACGCCAAATTGAAAAAAATGGGCGTTGGCATCGAGTTTCTCGACTGCGGCGGGGGCTTGGGCGTGGATTACGACGGCAGCCGCACGGCCTCCAACTCCTCGGTGAATTACACGCTGACCGAATACTGCTCCGACGTCGTGGGCGCCATCCAAGAAGTCTGCGCCGACGAGGGCGTGCCCGAGCCCACCATTGTCAGCGAGTCTGGTCGCGCGCTGGTGGCCCATCATTCCGTGCTCATCATCAACGTTTTCGGCAACATCGAGATGGGCGCTGACCCCTGTCAGCTGGAACCGTCCAACAGCGAGCACAAGCTGGTGAAGCTTTCCCGCAAAGTGCTTTCCAAGGTGACGGCGAAGAACCTGCTGAAGTCCTACCACGACGCCTCCGCGCATCTTGAAGAGGCCTGTTCTCTCTTCCAACTGGGCTACATGAGCCTTGAAGACAAGGCTAAGATTGAGAACCTTTATTGGAAGATCTGCCACCAGATCAGCCGCCTGCTTGTGGCCACAAGCCCCAAGTACGTGCCTGAGGAGCTGATCGAGATGACGAAGAATCTTGCGGATCAGTATCTCTGCAACTTCTCCCTTTTCCAGTCCGCCCCGGACTATTGGGGCATCGGCCAGGTGTTCCCCATCATGCCCATCCACCGCCTCAATGAAGAGCCCCTGAGCTCCGCGACCCTCGTGGACATCACCTGCGACTCTGATGGCAAGATCGACAAGTTCATCGATCTCACGGATGTGCGGGACACGCTCCCCATGCACCGCTACAACGGCGAAGACTACTACGTGGGCATCTTCCTCATGGGCGCATACCAGGACATCATGGGCGACATCCACAACCTCTTCGGCCGGGTGAACGAAGTGCACGTCTTTGAAGACCACGAGGAGCCCAACGGTTACTATGTGGAAGACATCATCCCTGGCAACACCGTGGGCGAGATCCTCAGCACCATCCAGTACAGCGTGGGAGAGCTTTCCACTGAGGTGAAGCGAGCCATCGACACTCAGGTGAAGAGCGGTGCCCTCAAACCCCGGGAGGGTGTGGACATCCTCAACTTCTACGAGGCCGGCCTTCGGGACTATACTTATATTGATCAGTAGTGATGTCCCGCTGGGCCCCGTGTTAGGCTCAGCCCATGTGCGCTCTCAAGGCCTCCGTTATCATCCCCACCCGGGGCCGCGATGAATGTCTGCGTCAGACTCTTCGCGATCTCGGTGGCCAAGATACGGCACCAGGGGCCTTCGATGTCTGGGTTGTAGACCAAAATGAGCCAGCCCTTTCAGGTCTTGAAGAGGCGTTGGGCTCCGCAGCGCGGTTACACCATCACAAGATGGCCCCGGAGGGTTCCCACGCCGGTCGCAATGTGGCCATCGCCGCCACCGACGCTGATATCTGCATCTTCGTGGATGACGACGTGCGGCTGCCGCCACATTTCGTCAGCGCCCATCTTACAGCACAGGAACTTTATCGCCAGCAAGCCCCCGCAGTGGCGGCGGTGGCAGGCCGGGTGATTCAGCCGCGGGATGGCCTTACGGAAGCCGACATGGTTCGCACTGGGGAGCTGGCCCGCTACCACCGGCTCACGGGCCGGGTGACGGGCAACTTCGTGGGCTTCGAGCTGGGCTTTGTTGACCACATCCACGAGTGCAATTTCTCCGCGCTCACCGCCGTGTTGCGCCAGGCGGGGGGCTTCAATGAAGAGTTCCGCGGCAATGCCTATTTCGAGGGCACGGATCTTTCGCTGCGCATCCAAAAGCTCGGGCGTCGCATCATTTATCGCCCTGACATCGTATTAACGCACTTGCAGGCCGGGGCCGGGGGCAACCGTGTGCAACGCAAAGCCGAGCATACGTATTGGTACATGCGGAACTTGGCACTGTTGAACAGTTTGCATATGAGTATCGTGACACTGCCATTATTCACGTCTCTTGGTGTGGGCTACGTAGCAGGCAAGGCCATCAAGAACATGGACCTCGCCATCGCGATACAAGGGTTGAAGGGTCTCGCCCGTGGATTGGCTTACTTCGCGCCCGGCGCTACGCGCATGAAGTCCCGCGCCAAAAAATAGCATCACTCAATGGTCGCCATTGACGCCCCAGGTCTTGTCGATTTGTGGGTACAGTCGGTACCATTGCGGCACTTCCAAGAAAAAGGGGTCACTATGAAACGGAATTTCGTAACTTGGCGCACGCTTGCTCTTGCCGCGGTTTTCACTGCATCTTCTTTCGCCCAAGCCCAGACCTGGGACGACAGCGTCGCCGACGACAGTGATCTTTCCGGCGGCCCCTCGCTGCACACCGAAGACGTGCCCTTGGACCTACAGGCGGACAACGTCCAATTCGAGGCCGGCGGTGAAGGCTTGAATGTCGTGGTCTACCGCGTGATCAAGGGCCAGGCCGTAGCCCTAGAGGGGCTGACTTTCAGTGTGGGCAGTGAGTACGGTGTGGAAAGCGATGGTTGGACCACGGCGGTGAATTGCAGTGTCGGCTCTTCCGTGCACGGCGCGGCAGAGCTGGCGACGGATCGTTTCGCGGTCACCAATGGTTCCGAGAACTATAAATTGATTTTCGACGCCCAGTGCGGAGGCACCCTGAGTCTCTTCTTCAATGAGGACTCCCCCGGGGGCCAAGCCCTGGGCATCTGGCAAATTGCCGCGCTGGCCCAACGCAAGTTGGGGGAAAGCGTTGATTTGAGCTTCTGGCGCAACTCTATCAGTTTCGAATTCCCAGCGGATGCGGACTACTACAACTGGGGCACGGTGCACATCACTCGTGGTGATCACTGGGATGTGGTGGGTCACGAGTTGGGTCACGCTATCTATGACCAGGCCAACATCGGCGCCTTCGGCGGCGGCCAGCACTACATCGATCGGTGCTATTCAGGTGCGTTGGCCCTCTCTGAGGGCTGGGCTTCTTATTTTTCGAGCTGGCTCAGCGTGGGTCTCGGCGATGCGGACGCCAAGTTTGAATACATGGTGCCTCGTCGCGCACCGATCCGCATTGAGAACGTGCCCGAAGATGTCTGCGTCGGCCCGGGCAGCGAGTGGCGGGTGAATGCATTCTTCTGGGATTTCATCGACCTCAACGACGACGGCGAGCAATCAGCGGAAACTTTTGCCCGAGTGTGGCATGCGCTGCTGAACAGCAATAGCCGTGACGTGGGTGCCGTAGCCAGAAAGCTCGTGGGCGCGGGCTTTGCCGAGGCCACCGTGAATACGGCGTGGCAGCTTAGTTTTAGGCAGAATCGATAAGTTTTACGATCTGACGAC
Organism: uncultured Oligoflexia bacterium; assembly: GCA_964360145.1. Classification (GTDB taxonomy): domain Bacteria; phylum Bdellovibrionota; class UBA1018; order UBA1018; family CAYHWW01; genus CAYHWW01. Next base: position 10,105 of record CAYHWW010000013.1, read on the forward strand.
CATACAATGATGCAGGTACCGCAAACCCCTCCGCGGTGTTTTCGTGTCGGCCCCAATTAACGTGGGTGTAGAGTCGGCGCACGGTTTTGCCCAAGGCGCCCTCTGGGGCGTGGGCGATGCGCGGCGAGAAAGATCCGGCGCCCAGCAAGCCCCGAGTGGCGGCCTTGAAGATGCAGGCGCCGCTGGCGTCCAGGTCCACGAGGACGCGGTCTTTGATTTTCCCGCGGCGAGCGTGTCTCTTTGCTTCGCCAACGTTGTTCACGATTTGGGAACGGTAGCCGACAACGCCCAGCTCTTCTTGCAGCTCCCGGGCGAACTGCCGTTCATGGGACGAGTTGTTCAGGATGTAAACCACGGGCTTGGGGCCGTCGTGGAGCACGGGTTTAGGGCTCCAGGCCATGCCCTCGCCGACACGGCGGGCGTAGGGTGCGGGGTGTGTCCCCCAAAACCAAACCAGGCTCTTCAAATCCAAGTTGTAAGCTTTGCCAACCTTGATGCCGTGGTTGTCGCCGTGCCAGAAGCGATGGAAGTAGGCGATCTTCTGCTTCATGGTGTCAGGGTGGCGGGCGTGGCCGTAGTGGTAGACGTGGGCGTCGATGAGCAGGGTGTTGAGTTTGCCACCATCGGCGCGTCGGAAAGTCTGGGCGTCACCGAAGCTGCGAGCACCGGCGGAGCGGCGCACCAGGCGGATCTCGCTGGGGTACCAGTTCCAGGGCTGCTGGATGAGCGTGTAGCCCCCGTAGAAATGGAGGTACTTGAGACGAAGGCCTTCGCATGCGGGGTCTTCTGATGCAGCGGCGAGGGCTTTACTGATGGTGCCATGGTCTTCCTCATGGAGGGCTTCATCGCCCTGGAGGTACAGCGCCCAGTCATTGCTGCAGGCGTCGAGGGCGATGTTGGTTTGCTCGCTGAGCACCAAACCGGAATCAGTTTTGGTGTCATCCCACACGGAGTGAACGGTCTTGTATTCCACCTGTGGATAAGTTTTGCGCCAGCCCGCGATGAGCTCCTCGATGAAGGACTCGGTGCCATCTTCAGACCTACCTACGTTGATGACGAGTTCATCGATGAGCGGCAGCATGGACTCCGCGGCTTCCCGGATGGGGAAGTCGTACTTCAGGGCGTTTCGGATGAACGTGAATCCACTAAGACCTGCCATGGTACGTGGTATATCATCACCTCATGTCGGAACGCACCCTCATCATCAAGCTCCGTGCCTTAGGGGACACGGTGTTGGCCACTGCCGCCGCGGAAGCTTTGTTTGAAGCCACCGGCGCGCCGGTGGACATGATGGTGCCCGGGCGCTGGGCCGCGGCGTTGCAACACTTGCCCTTCGTGGATCGCATTATTGCCGTGGACGAGCCCCGGGGTGTTTTTTCGCGACTGTTTTTTTGGCTGCGGGTGCTCCGCGCCCTGCGCCAGGATCGTTATGCCCGGGTGGCGGTGCTCCATGCCTCCTTCAGAACCGCGTTGGTGGGGTGGCTTGCCAGTCGTGGTCGAGGCGTGGCCGTGGTGAACCACCACGAGCTGAGCGGCGGGGTTTTCCACAGGTGGATATTCCAGGCACTTCTCTCTGATCGTGCGGTTGCGGATCGCGGCGTGCTGAAATCCAATATGCAACGGGATTTGGATACGGTGCGGGCCCTTGGCTTCAAGGCTGACGCGGCGAGCGCCCACACCCATCTGCACTTGAGTGACCTCGAAAGGGCAGCAGCCAGCGACTTATTGGGGGCTCATGGTTGGTCGTCGGATCAGCCCTTGCTGTGGCTGGGCATCGGCGCCAGCCGGATGACGAAGCGCTGGCCCGCGGCGCGGTTCCGGGAGCTTATGAAGCTCGTGCGGGAAACAGACCTGCGGTGGCGCTTTGTCATTGTGGCGGTGAAGGACGATGAGCCGTGGCTGGCGGAGTCTGGCCTTGGCGCTGAGCCCGGGCTCATTCATTTGCAGGATTTGAATCTGCGCCAAGCCATGGCGGTGATGGGCTGGTGCCAAGGTTATGTGGGTAATGATTCCGGCTTCAAGCACGTGGCGGCTGCTTTGGGTTTGCCCACGGTGACGGTCTTTGGCCCTGAAGACCCCGCGGAATGGCACCCCTACGCCCTGGATCGCCACCCCTTCTATTATACGGAGGGGCTGCCCTGCCGCACCGAAGGGGGCCAGCATTGGTGTTCTCTACCAGAGTGCACGCCCGCCACGAGGCATGGTCATCAGTGCATGGAAGGCATCGGTTCCCGCAAGGTTTTTGATGGTCTCGTGCGGGCGCTTAAGGCGCCGCGCACTTCGTGACGCTGGGCTGGAAACCCGACAAAGTGTCGGGTTGGCACCCTGAAAACTGCATTTCCGGCCCTGGAACCCGACACTTTGTCGGGTTCCGCCCGCCCCGACAACTCGCTGGCGGGGGCCAAATCTTCGCGCTATTCTCACCCCATGACCATCAGCGGTTTCACCTTGGTGCGCAATGGCGTCAAATTCGACTACCCCTTCATGGAATCCATCCAGAGCCTCTTCGCTTTCTGCGACGAGGTCATTATCAACGTGGGTATTTCTGAAGACGATACCCTCCAACGCATCGAAGCCTGGAAAGCGTCCCTCTCACAGAAAGATGCTTCCCGGGTCACGATCTTCACCAGCGAGTGGCCGCTGAACGATCCCGCAAAGCGCCAAGGGGGCCAGATCCTCGCCGAGCAGACGAATCTCGCGCTGAAGCGTTGCAAAGGGGATTGGTGCCTCTATCTCCAAGCCGATGAAGTGCTCCATGAAAAAGATTACGACATCATCCGCAAGGACATTGAAGGCATTGATCCTGTCCACGGCGTGGACGCCCTCATCTTTCAGTACGTGCACTTCTACTGCGGCTACGGCGTCATCCAAACGTCGCGTTCCTCCTACCGCCGTGAAATTCGCGCCATTCGCAACTGGAAGGGCATCTGGTCCGTGGGTGACGCCCAGAGTTTTCGCTACATCACCGGTGACAAAATTGCGGGTGTGCTCACCGACGCTCGCATCTTCCATTACGGTTGGGTGCGCCCACCCGAAGTGATGAAGGCCAAGACGGGTTTCATGGATACACTGTATCATGCGGGCGCCACCGCCGATCAGCCCGCCACCGGGGACAACTACAAGTACAAGCGCTTCGTGGGCTTGAAGCCATTTCGCGGCACGCACCCCGCCGTCATGCAGCTCCGGGTTGAGGCCCGCACCCAAGAGGGGGGCTTTGACTTGAAGAGCGCCCCCTGGGTGTTCGAGCGCAAAGATCTGTGGAAAATCCTCTCCAGCTTCATCGAGGTCACCACGGGCATACGGCCTTTTGAATTCAAAAACTACCGCTTGATGAGCTGGGGTGATGTGAGGGCCCGCTCCAAATCCGTTGCCCGTGTGTTAAAGAGAACCACATGAAGGCCTCCGTCATCATGACCACCTACAATGCCCCTCGGCATCTGGAATTGGCCATGGCCGCCCTCGAAGTGCAAACTGAACTGGGCTTTGAGCTCCACATCGCGGACGATGGCAGCACCGCGGACACCAAAAACCTGGTGTCCGGCTTCGCTGCCCGTGCGCCCTTTCCCGTGATCTATTCATGGCAAGAGGATGTGGGTTACCGCAAAACAAAGATCCTCAATGAAGCCATCCGCAAGGCCAAGGCCGACTACCTTATCTTCATTGACGGTGACTGCGTCGTGCACAAAGACTTCATTAAGAAGCATCTTGAGTTCCGCGAGCCGGGTCGCTACCTCGCGGGCCGCCGCGTGGACCTGGGCCCCGTCTACAGCGAAACTCTCACCGCCGCCATGGTTCGGGCGGGCCAGCCCTGGGCGCTGAGCCCTGCCTTCGTTAAAAGCTGTTTTCAGGGGGATTCCGAATATTGGCATCGCTCCATCCCTGTGTACAATCCGCTGCTCCGCAAGCTCTTCAAGATGGAGCGCGTGGACGACATGAAGGGCTGCAATTTCTCAGTGGATCGCGATACGGCCTATAAGATCAACGGCTTCGATGAGGACTATGAAGGCTATGCCCGTGAGGACACCGATCTTGAGCTGCGCCTGCAAAAGGCGGGGCTCAAGATCAAGTCCTTGAAGGGAGCCGCGGTGCAATACCATGTATGGCATCCTCGCTTGCCCGAGAGCGAGCGCAACAAGGTCAAGCTGCGGGATTTATCCCAGGGCGTGGGCCCGGCCATTTGCCGCAATGGCCTTGTGAAGCATTCTGTGTGAGGTATTTGTGAAGAAAAAAATTTCCGCGGCGCAAATTTTTAAGACCCGCGAGCAAGTGATCAAAAGCCTCAAGCGCCTTGAGGGCACATATAATAAGCTGAAAACAAGCACGGCTGATCCCGAAGTTCTTTCGGATGATGAGCTTGAGGTTTGGGAGAGTTTGCTGGCCCGGTTTGCGCGAGCCGTGGATCTCTTTTCCGCGAAGTATTTGCGCGGCATGGTGCTGGCCGAGGAGCCAGGATTTCGGGGTTCGACCTTGGATCTTTTGAATGCCGCTGAGAAGCTCGGGTTCATCGCCAGCGCAAAAAAATGGTTTGAGCTCAAGGAGCTGAGGAATAAGCAGGCCCACGAATACGAGGATGAGGATTTAGAAGGATTATTCATCGCTGTCCGTGCTGAGGTGCCCTACATTCTCAAGATCAAGAAGAAGCTGGAGCTTCTTTGAGGCTTAGCGCTGGCGAGTCACAAGCGATCTTGGCTTTATTGGGGGAGTCCTTGGGGAAGGACGGCGGCGAGCTGTTTCTTTTTGGCAGCCGCATCGATGACAAGGCTCGGGGCGGTGATATCGACCTGCTTTTGCTGATGGATGGTTCTAGGATGGCAAAGAAATGGAGAGCGAAGTCCCATCTGCTTACCGCGGCACTTAAGATGGGCTTGGGTGAGCGCCGCATCGACTTGTCCATCAAGACCCCCGCGGATTGCCGTGCGGACCCTTTTTGGTCCCAAGTCATGGACAACGCAGTATCGCTGGGAAAGATTGGAACCGTGCGGTGAGTCGCTAGATCGCGGTCAACGCAAGGCGCAACTCTTAGGCTAGCCCCTTGTTTCCGCTCATTAAATGAGCGTAGATTGTCCATGACCATGGGCGATCTCGTAGGTGATCTTGTGCACGCAAAAAAAACTCAGGCAGCCTTGGATGCCTTGGCTGAAGCTTTCCGCCGTTATTTGCGAATCCAGGTGGAGGGGCTTGAGCATGTTCCCCACGCGGGCGGGGCCATCATCATTCCCAATCACTCTGGATACCTCGCCCTTGATGCCATCATGATCGCGCATTTGATCCACCATGATCGTGGTCGTACGGCAAAGATTCTGTCTCATCGGGCATTTTTCGAGTGGTTCACGGCCTTGAGGCATTTGTCTCAAACCTTCGGCCTGGAGGAGGTTTCCGTTCCTCATGGCGCGGAGCTGATGCAATCGGATGAGCTTGTATTGCTGTTTCCCGAGGGCGAGAGCGGAAACTTCAAGCCGACGACGAAACGTTATCACCTGCAAAAGTTCCACACGGGGTTCCTGCGCATGGCGCTGCTGTCGCGACGCCCCATCGTCCCATGCATTGTCATTGGAGCGGAGGAGACACACATAAATTTCGGTAATGTTGATATGTCTTTTTTGCTGCGGGGGCTCCGCTTGCCTCTGCCTGGAAATCTGTTCCCGCTCCCCGCAAAGTGGAAGATCAAATTTCTGCCCCCCGTGGACCTGTCGCATCTTGACTCCGAAGTCGCCAACGACCGCTCACGATTGTGCAAGCTTGCGGGGGATTTCCAGGACCGCATGCAACGTGAGTTGAATACAGAGCTGGGTCGGAGACACAGTATCTTTTTTTGAGTTCGTTAGGGCCGCCCGATGGCGTAATACTTAAAGCCCTTTTCCCGCACGGCCTCGGGGCTGTAGATGTTGCGGCCGTCGAAAATCACAGGTTGCTTCAAGGCACCCTTCATCTTCGCGAAGTCAGGTGCTCGGAACTCAGCCCACTCCGTGACGAGGCACAATGCATCGGCCCCTTCCAGGGCGCCGTAGGGGCTGGTTTTGAAAGAGACTCCTTCGAGGAGGCGCGCATCCTTCACGGTTTCGGACAGAGCTTTCTTCGCTTCGTTGGTGGCGACGGGGTCATAGGCCTGGACTTTAGCCCCTTCGCGCAAAAGTTTTTCAATGATGACGAGGCTTGGCGCTTCACGCATATCGTCGGTATTGGGCTTGAAGGAGAGGCCCCAAAGCGCGATGACGCGGCCCTTTACGTCACCGAAGTGTTTTTTTACTTTATTGAAAAGCACTTCTTTCTGGCGGTCATTCACATCTTCGGCTGCCTGGACGATGTCCATGGCGACACCGAAGTCCTTGCCCGTTTTGATCAAGGCCTTCACGTCCTTGGGGAAACAGGAACCGCCGTAGCCTGCGCCGGGGTAGAGGAAGTGGCGACCGATGCGCTGGTCCGTGGTGATGCCCTTGCGCACGGACTCCACGTCGGCGCCGGTTTGCTCGCAGAGCTGGGCTACGTTGTTCATAAAGGAAATTTTCGTCGCGAGGAAGGCGTTGGCTGCGTACTTCGTCATCTCAGCGGACACATTGCTCATCCAAACGATGGGATTGCCCTGGCGCACAAAGGGGCCGTAGAGTTCCGCCATGACTTTATAGGCGCTCTCTCGCGCACAGCCGATGACCACGCGATCAGGCTTCAAAAAGTCGTCGATGGCGGCGCCTTCTTTTAAGAACTCAGGGTTAGAGACCACGTCGAAGGCCTGGGTGGTCTTGCCGCGAATGACTTTTTCCACTTTAGCCGCGGTGCCCACGGGCACCGTGGACTTGTTGACGATGATCTTGGGGCCGTTCATGTTTTCGCCGATGGTCTCTGCGGCTTTGAGGAACATGGCAAGGTCGGCGCTGCCGTCGGTGGAAGAGGGTGTGCCAACGGCGATGAAGATGATTTCACTCTCGCGGATGGCCGTCGCTGCGTCGGTGGTGAACTTGAGGCGGTCTTCTTTGGTGTTGCGGGCCACCAAGACTTCCAGCCCGGGCTCATAGATGGGCAGCTCGCCGCGGTTGAGCCTGTCGACCTTGTCTTTGAGCACGTCCACGCAAATAACGTCGTTGCCGGTTTCCGCGAAGCAAGTGCCGGCCACAAGGCCCACATAACCCGTACCCATGACTGCGATTCTCATCGATTTAACCTAGCGATGAGGCGCTATATCTGTCAATTTGACTTTCACCCCATGAACGCTGAAAAGCCCCGCATTTCCGCCACCATTATCACCCTGAACGAGGAGCTCGACCTCCCCCGTTGCCTGGAGGCTCTGAGGTGGGTGGATGAGATCGTGGTCGTGGATACGAACAGCACGGACCGCACAGCCGAGATCGCCCGGAGCTTTGGTGCCAAGGTAGTCCAAGAGCCTTGGCGGGGCTATGGCGCTCAGAAGAACTTTGCCATGGACCAGACCACCGGTGATTGGGTGCTCAACGTGGATGCGGACGAAGTCATCACACCTGCCCTCAAAGAAGAAATCCTCAAGGAAGTCACGTCTTCCCACGCCGCCGTCGGCTACGATGTGGCCCGTAAAACATGGTTCCAGGGGCGCTGGATCCTTCATGGGGGCTGGTATCCCAACTATGTGACACGGCTGTGCCGCCGGGGTCAGGGGCGCTGGAGCGAGCCCCATGTCCATGAAGCGCTACAAATCACTGGCGAGTGCCGCCCCCTTCGGGAGCCCCTTCTGCACTATACTTTCCGGGACATCGCCGACCAGGTGACCACCAACGTCAAATACGCCCGCAATGGCGCACGGGAGCTGGCGCTCAAGGGCTGCAAGCCATCCCTTGCGCTGCTTCTCATAAAGCCTCTAGGTAAGTTCATTGAGACCTATTTCCTCAAGAGGGGTTTTCTTGACGGTCTCCCAGGCTTTGTGATCTCAATCAATGCGGCCCATAGCATGTTCATGAAGTACGCTTTTCTTTACGAGAACCTCCGTGGCGAAAAAGATCCTTCTCGTTGATAATCGGCTCGATCCGCCCCGCGGGTCCCCCGACCTCCGTCGTTACCTCATCGATGGCGCCGTGGTGGTGGCCCGCCGCGGGCCCGAACGCGATTTGCCCACGGACCTTACCGCCTATAGCCACATCGTGCTTTCTGGTAGTCGCGCATCGTGTCTGTCCCATGAGGAGTGGGTGGAAGAGGTCGTGGGGCTGGTGCAGGATGCCTCTGCTAAGAATATTCCCATTCTTGGCGTGTGCTTTGGGCATCAAATGATCGCCCGCGCCTTTGGGGGAATTGAGTCCCTACGCAAGTCCGTCACCCCGGAGTTCGGCTGGATTCGCGTGAAAAACCACCATGCGGGCCACGATGATGACCCGCTCTTCGCCCCGCTCGCTCCCGAGTTTTATTCCTTCGCCTCACACCACGAGGAAGTTCACAGTCTGCCGCCAGACCTAGAAATCACCGCCAGCAACGACAGATGCGCGATCCAAGGGCTGCGTCATCGTCGGCATCCTGTCTTTGGCGTACAGTTCCACCCAGAGCGGAATGCCACGGAGGGGGAAAACTCCATGAGATCCCAGAGGGGAAAAGTCCCCAAAGACGCCCTCCTCAATGTTGGTAAGGGCGCACAGTATTTCGATGAGTCCATACCTCGCATTTTGTTCCAGTCTTTCCTGGAGCTCAAACGATGAATGCTCAAACGACAAAAACCATCCTCAAAAATGTTTTCAAGTTTGGCCTCATGGCTGGGATTATTTATTACCTTTATGCCAAGGGGTTGTTGGATTTCTCCAGAGTGCGCGCCGTGCTCGCGGATCCCGTGGTCGTAGCCGTGGGCATTTGCGTGATCCTGGGCACGTCCACGCTCTGCGTCATGCGCTGGCGCATGTTGCTGGCGGGCCAGGGTATCCGCATCAGTTTCGGCGACGCCTTTCGCCTCACCTTCATCGGTATGTTCTTCAATACGGCCCTGCCCGGCGCCGTCAGCGGTGATGTGGTGAAGGGCTATTACATCGTCAAGCAGCAGCCTGAAGGAAAGGGCAAATCCAAAGCCTTCGCAACCCTCTTTCTGGATCGCATCCTCGGCGTCAGCGGTCTGATCATCGTGGCCTTCTCCGCCATGGCCGCTAATTACGCATCCATGATGGAGATTCAGCGCTTGCGTCCCTTGGTCGGGTTCATCTTCATCACCTTCGCGGGGCTGGTGCTTTTCTATGCTTTCATGCTGAAAAAGTGGCGCTTCACCAATCGCATCAATGAAACATTGAAGGGTCTCCCCTTGGGTAGTTATCTGAGCAAAATTTTCGAGGCCTTCAAATGCTATGAGGACAGCCCGCGGATTATTTTGGGAAGCTTGCTGCTTTCCGTGCTGGTGCATAGCAGCCTGGTGCTCTTCATTCGCATGATGGCCGGCGATCTCGGTAGCTTTCAGTCGGTGCCTCCCGCGGCTTTTTTCTTGCTCACTCCCCTCGGACTCTTAGTGACCGCGGTACCCGTGGCACCCGCGGGGCTAGGGACGGGACATGCTGCTTTTTTTGCGCTTTTCCAGCTGGTTGGTTCCTCCGGAGGCGCGGACTTGTTTACCGTGTTCGTAGCCTTCCAGCTCATGATCAACCTCTCCGGCGGCGTCTTCTATCTGCGTTACAAGCACAATCATCCCTCAACGGAAATCCCCGCCAGTGTGGGTTGATCGCCTGACTGCGGCGGCCCCCGCGCTTTGGGCGGTTATGGCCCTCGCCTTCGCCGCCGCTCGTTCTTTCTGGGGTGATGAGTGGAACCATGTTCAGGACATTCTGAATCACGGCGTCATGGGCGCGGCCTTGGAGTTGTTGAAAAAACCCAGCCCCTTCCACCCCGGGGAGGCGCTCCTCAATGGTTTTTTTTGGAAGACCTTGGGCCTCTTCAACGTACCTGCTGAAGTCTGGGCCCGGGCCCAGGGCATACTGTGGGGCACTCTCACCGTAGCGCTTGGTGCACGCCTCGCACGGCAAGAGCCCCGGCGCCTGCGGGTGCTACCCTGGCTGCTTTTCTTCAGCGCCGCTCTTCTGTCCTACGCCGCGGAAATGCGTCCTTATGCGAGCTTATTTTACTCTGGTGCCCTTTGCGCCACCGTGCTGTGGGAACAGAGACTTGCCAATGGTTTGCCTCGTCTCGGAGCATGGCTCCTGATTTTTTCCGGCCATCTCTATGGCATTTGTTTCCTCGTGGTGTGCCTACTCTGGGTCGGGCGTGGCCGACGCCATTGGCCGGAGGTGCTTATTGGGGTGACTGTTGTCTTTGGTGTCCTGACCTCCATCCACATTACAGCGGAGCAGGGCATTGCTCCGTGGGACGGAGTTTTCCAAATCTCACGACAGATCCTTGGCACCTGGGCAAATCCGCACCGGGTGACCCTGCTCTATGGGCCATTGGCGGCATGGGGTGGGTGGGTGGGGTGGCGATCCACGGAGCTGCGCCGCAAAACCTTATTGATCATGCTCTTCATGATGGGCGCGGCCCTCTTGCCATTGGCGGCCACGCTCTACAGCAAGTATTTCTTCGTGCCGCGGCAGATGGCGGCAGGCACCGCGCCATTCCTGCTGCTGTGCGCGTTGGGTGCCCAGTCTCTGCGTAGAAAAACTGTCATTGTCGCCCTACTGATTTGCGCGGCGGGCTCGTGGTCCGCGGTCTATTTGCTCAAAAGGCCACCCTTCGTGAGTCAGCCCTTTCATCGCTTCAAGGAGGTGGCCCAGGACATTGCTCAGTCAAAGACATCGGATGTTCTTTTACTCGACGTATGCAATCGAGGCCCCATCGAGGATTATTTTTCCCGGCACTTCAAAATCGCGGGCTACATCGACCAGGCATCCCTTGGCGGCGGCCTTTCCTTCGATAAAAAATGCTGGTTCAAGTCCTGGCCCGGGGAAGAAACAGTCTGCGTGACGTTCCTCATGGACTATAGTTTTTGTACTAAGCCCGCCGAAATGCTGGCCGTCGACCAGCCCTTGGGCCGCGCTCTGCGTTCCCGGGAATTCCAAAAAGTGATCCACGGCTACCAGCAAGATCCCGTGCGGTATGCGCCTGAGTACGCGGGCCGTTTTGTCCGCGATTGGTGAAGCGCGCTTCTCCTACAATTGAGGGTCGTAGAGCGCGATCTTGCTGCCTGTATTTTCGAACTTGATATTGACGTGCAGCACGTCGTGAAGTTTTTCGCGAACAGCTTTCTGGCGTTCCGGAGGCACGAAGAACAGCATGAATCCTCCGCCGCCGGCGCCCAGAATCTTGCCCCCCGTGGCCCCCGCCGCCATGGCTGCATTATAGAGCTCATCGATGCGGCTGTTGGACACGGATGTGGAGAGAGAGCGCTTCAGCTTCCAGTTGTCATGAAGGAGGCGGCCAAATTCATCCAAGGACCTGGAGGGCGACTGGAGAATAGTGCAGGCCTCGTCCACCATTTGGCGCATGGTCATGAGCTCCACGGATTTGTTTTCCATGTTGGCCATCTTGGTGGCCTCGATTTCCGTGGCGAAACGGGAAAGCCCCGTGAAGAACACCAGGCAGGAGCGCTCCAGTTGGTCACGCTTTTCCTGGTTGATGATCATCGGGGATACGGAAATGCTGCCATCCTGGCGGAAATCAATGCGGTTGAAGCCACCATGGGCGGTGGCGACCTGGTCCTGGCTGCCCACGGTCTCACCGATGAGATCTTGCTCCACGTGGATGGCTTTCAGGGCCAAGTCTTCTTTAGAGATGAATTCATTTTGCAGGGCCTTCACAGCGAGCAGCAGGCCGTTGGTGAAGGCGGAGCTGGAACCCAGGCCCGAGCGAGCGGGCAGGTCGCCGTCGTGGTGGATTTCCAGCCCCTCTTTGACGTTCAGGTGTTGGAGCACCGCCTTGACGGAGGGGTGCTTGATTTCAGAGGTGTCCCGCACGCTCTCCATTTGGGAGTAGATGATGCGGTGCTTGTGTTCAAAGAATGGGGGGAGCTTACGACAGGAGATGTAGCAATATTTATCGATGGTGGTGGTGAGCACCGCGCCGCCATGCTGGCGATACCAGATGGGGAAATCCGTCCCGCCCCCGAAGAAGGAGACACGGAATGGTGTGCGGGTGATGATCATGACGGGCCCCTCTCGCTGATAAACCGCTCAAAGCGCACGAGACGCTCCGGCGTCCCAATGTCATAGCATAGGCCTCGCTGCTGCAAGCAGGCTACCATCCCTGCGTGGATGCTGGGTTCCAGCAGCTCATGGAAGGTGTAGGGAGGCTGGCGGCGGTTGCGACTCACCGCGGCGCGGGTGATGTAGGTGATGCCACTGTCAAAGGTGGGGTCACCGATGGTGCCCAATGGGGATGTTCCCGCGGAGATTACTTTTTTACCGTCAGTGGTGAGGTTAGGCACCGCATCCGGGGCGCAATCTTGCGGGAGCGCGAGCATTGCAGCCTCCAGTGCTGTTGGATCCGCGGGGATGGGGGCTGTGACCAGAGTGTCGCCGTTGACGACCCAACAGGCGTCCAAATCTGCTTCTCGACTGAAAATTTCCGCCACCGCGCCACCGGTACCCAGGGGTTTGCTTTCCCGCTGGAAGCGGATATTTAAACCAGGCAATGCCTGATTCCAGGGATAGCCCTCAATCACACCCGCCATGTGGCCGGTGGAAACGATGAACTCGGAAAAGCCCTGTTCCGCGTAGTGCTTGAATATGTAATAAAGAAACGGATGGTCTGCGACGGGGATCATGGGCTTGGGACGGTCAGGGTTCACGGCAGCGAGCCGGGTGCCTTTGCCGCCCGCGAGGATGAGGATAGGTTTTAACCGAGAAGAAGATGGCATCTGACTCCACTGCTTACATCACTGTCCCGTGTTACAACGAAGAGCGGCGTTTGAGAACTGAGGAGTTCTTGAGGCTGGCCCGCACTCCGGGGGTGCATCTGACCATGGTCAATGATGGCTCCACGGACGGCACTCTGAAGATCCTTTCTTTTCTTCAGCAGCAAGAATCATCCAAAATTAATATCATCGACATGCCTCGCAATGGCGGCAAAGCCGAGGCCGTGCGTCAGGGTCTTCTCCACTCCCTTAACGCGGGGGCAGAGCTTGTGGGATTCCTCGATGCGGATCTCTCCACCCCTGTTTCTGAGGCCATTCGTTTGGTGGGGGAGCTGCGGTCCCGCCCCAGCGTCCGGGTGGTGTTGGCATCCCGTGTCGCTCTTTTGGGTTACGACATTCGCCGCCACGCTTGGCGCCATTATCTGGGCCGGGTGTTTGCCACTGTTGCCTCCCATGTGTTGAACCTCGTGGTTTACGACACTCAGTGCGGAGCCAAGTTCTTTCGCGCCACCCCAGCGCTCCAGCAGGCCTTGAAGCAGCCCTTCTTTTCGCCGTGGATTTTCGATGTGGAACTCATCAGCCGACTTCTGAAGCCATCCGGAGGTGACGGAGCATACAGCGTAAAGGACTTCCTCGAGGTACCCCTTCTTTTTTGGGAAGACGTGAAGGGTTCAAAACTAGGCTTATTTCAGATGTTCAAGTCGGGATGGGACCTCATCATCCTGGGAATTCGAATGCGACTGCGATGATTCTGGCCAATCTGGTTCTGCGTTGGAGTTTATTGGGTTTTGTGCTGTGGAACGGTCGTTGGTATTTCGGCGATGCTTACAGCTATCTTTATTATGCGGGCGAAGTGTGCAGCGGCCAGTGGGGGGGAGAACCAGGCAGACCTCCTCTTTACCTCTGGTTTCTCTGCTCCCTTTCGCCTTCCATTGGCCGCCCCGGCACAGCGGGCCAATTGTTTTTACCGCTTTTGCTACAAACCACTATTGTTTGGGCAGTGGGCTGGTGGATGTCCCGCAGGGGCAAGTCGGGCCGTAGGTCAGCGCTCTTTTGGCTCTATGACCCCGTGGCTTTACTCTATTCGACTTTCGCTATGACCGACGCGCTCTTCGCCGTCGCACTTTTGGGTTATCTCTGGGCTTTCTTTCGGGATCTCAATAAAGAGACAGTCTTCAGCAACAGGCTTGTGGGCTTCTGCGGGGCCATTCTTGCTCTCATGCGGCCCAACGGCATTGTGATTCTTACGGCCTCCACGGTTCTTTTCTTTATTCGTAAGGGGATCAGCCTGCTCTCTTTACGTCGGTGGTTGGGCGCGTTCGCTATTTGTATGCTTCTCCTTGCCCCGCGGCTGTATTGGAACGCCACCCACGGCAGTAGTTGGACGATCGCTGTGCAGGGCGATGGCTGGCTTGCCAGTGTGGCAGGTGTTGTGGCGAGCCACGGCAAAAACCTTGACGCCCATCAGGCGGAAGAGGCTTGGTTCGCTGAGAAGGGGCCATCACCCACCCGGGAAGAGGCGGTGAAGACTCTCCTGTCCCGTTGGCCTGTGACCACCTGGCTCACCATGAAGGGGATGGCACGGGTTCTTCTCGGGCATATTAATATGGAGTGGTGGTACTTTTTCTCGGGCCATACCCCTGTGGGACCATCTTGGTTCAAGCCCCCGGAGTCCCGTCAGGACGCCCCCCTTTCCAGGGTAGAGCTGGTGGTCTGGGTTGCGGGCATTGCCGCTCTGATGGCTTGGGCGCTACTTTTCTACCGGCAAGTTTTCCTTTTCTTGCGCGTCAAGGTTTCAAAGACCAGCAGGCTTGAGCAGGGTTGGCTCCTCGCCATGGCCGCGCTTATGACTGCGCTGCCCTTGGTCTACGGCGAAGCGCGCTTCCGTCTCGCGGTATGGCCGTTCTTGTTCATGATTCTTCTGAGGGAGCGCCATGAAGCGTCTGCGAAATCCTGAGACTCTCGCGTGGGGGGCGCTGGCATTGCTCGCCCTCTATGTGTTCGCAGTGGCGGTCTTCGGCACGGGCTGGACATGGGCGCTCTATGATGAGCTGAAGTGGGTTGGGGAATACGTGCGGGATCAGGGTTCCTTCTGGAGCTATCTGCAGGATGACTGGGCCAGCGGCCGCGTGCGGCCCACCAGCATTTTCGCCGCCTATTCCAAGTTCTGGGTTTTTGGTTTCCAGCCCCATGTGCTGCGTATTGTTCGTATTTTTGAATGGCTGGCCTTCGCGGGCCTTTTTGCGATGGTCCTACGCCGCATCTGCGGCGTTCACTGGCTGTGGGCAGCCCTCGGCACGGCATTGGCGCTGAAGTCCCCGCCTCTCATGGAGCAGATTCGTTTCTTTGATCTCAGCGAGCTCACGGCCTTGTGGCTCTTCTGCGCAGGCTGGCTGCTGCGTTCCCATTCCCGTTGGGCGGCGCTGCCTGTGCTTGTCATCGCGGGCCTTTCCAAGGAATCCATGCCCCTTTTGCTGCTTTTGCCGCCCCTCTTCGAGAAGCGCTGGAAAGAACTCGCCGCCACCGCCGCCACCGTGGGTGGCTTCTTGCTCTATCTCTATCTCCACCGCACGGGTTACACGGCCCAGTACCAGGCCAAAGGCATGAACCCCGTGGTACTTCGGGAAATTCTTTTTCAGGGCCTCGTCGATGTCGCCTTCGTCCTGCCTCTTCTGGTGCTGGCGTTGCCGTTTTTCACGAAACCCCGGAGTACAAAATTCTGGGCTCATCCTCAGTTATGGGGCGCGGCCTCAACCGCGGTGGTGGCTATCGCCTACGGCGTCATCGTTTTCCCCATGGCCTGGGGCTACACCTACATCTTTGCACCAGTCACCACCCTGGCTGCGGCCGCCGTGGCCTGTCTCTGCGCCGCCGCTCTCCCGGAGCCTCGCTTTTCCAAGGGCCCCGCGACCGTTATTCTCACGGCATTGGCGGTTTTAACCACGGTGGGCGCTAGCGCTCGCGCAGGCCGGAATTGGCACCGCACCCACCAGTCATCCCAGTTGAGGGCTGAAATGTTCAGGGCAGCGCAGCCCCTCACCGAGAAGGGCAGTTTGGGAAGCAACTGCTCCAGCGACAGCCGCAGCATCACTTACGCCGCCCAGCTTTTGGTTCGCACACCGTTTGATGCCCGCCGAGATGGACCGTACTGTATCTATGAGTCGGAATCTCTCGCGGACTGCTGTCGTGGGGTGAGTCACGTAGTCATCGGCTCTGAGTGCGCGGCGCCAGAATTGCGCCATCAGCAACTGGCCATGGCGGGCGTGGAACCGCTTTTCGCCAACGAGCGTTGGTCCATCTACCCCTGTCCTTAAGCAGCTTTTTTCTTTTCCGTGGGAACGGCCTTCTCGTCTTTTTTCTCTGGAGCCGCGGCCTCAGCGACCTCTTCTTCCTCGCTCATGATGTTGATGATGCGGCCTATGGTTTTGCGCCGCATGGCAGCGCGATTTTCCGAGGAAACACGGTACTGTTGGGCGCCCATGGCACCCAGGGTCGCGGCATTCGATTGTTGGCAGGAGTCCAGAAGGCCCGTAACCACCTGCATCCAGGGCGTGCTGGGGTCCCGCGTGATGGAGATCACTCCAGAGCCGACCTGCCCTGGAACGGGTTTCTGTGATTGGCGCCCCGCTTCTTTGCCGCCAGCGGGGAGGGATTGAGCGCTCCCGGCTTTGATGATTTTTCCGCCTGTGCTGACGCCTGCCTTCAATGAGTCCACGCTTGCAGCGATGAAGTCCCCGCCCATTATCGAGTCATTGAGATAGTCATGGTGCTTAACATGGGCTTTGACGCGTACCGCGGGCTGTAGGAAGCGCAGAAGGGATGAGCCCAGCTCACCCAATGATGATTGGGCGGAGACTGGGGCTTTTTTTGAAGATAAGCCGAGCAGTGGTTTAGGGGTTTTATCCGTATTGGCCAAATGACACCTCAGGACGAAGGGCGGGCTATGACGCTTATCGGAATCTGGAGGAAAATCTTGAGAGGGAATAATTTTCCAGTTAGATATCGGCATGTTAGTTGACATGACCGCTCCCCATTGGTACGTGTGCGGCCTCTTTTGAGGTTACAGATGCCCGAAATCGAAGCGCGATCCCTGCGCGCTCCCATGGATTTATTTCAGAAATGCAGATCTTTTCAGGACGCTAAATCCCTGCAGGCGGCGGGGCTTTACCCCTTTTTCAAGCCCATCGAGCGATCTGCGGGGTCCTCCGTAATCACCCACGGCAAAAAACGTGTGATGATTGGTTCTAATAACTACTTGGGCCTCACCCATCATCCCCGGGTGATGGAAGCTGCTAAGGCCGCCATCGAAGAGTTTGGCACGGGTTGCACGGGCTCTCGCTTTCTCAATGGCAATCTCACCCTGCATGAAGAGCTTGAAGAGCGTCTGGCGACTTATCTCGGTAAGGAGGCTGCCCTGGTTTTCGCCACGGGCTTCCTAGCCAATCAAGGCTCTCTCTCTTGCATTATGGGTCGCAACGACGCCATTTTATCCGATAAAGAGAACCATGCCTCCATTGTGGAGGGCACCCGCCTTGCCCTGTGTGAAACCGTCCGTTACCCGCACAACGATATGGTCGCCCTCGATCGCATCCTCACCGAGCGCCGGAGCCTCTACGAAGGGGTGCTCATCGTCGCCGATGGCGTGTTTTCCATGTCCGGCGAAGTGGCCGATCTCCCTGGCCTCGTGAGGGTGGCGAGCAAGCACTGCTGCAAGCTCTACATCGATGACGCCCATGGCCTGGGCGTCCTGGGTGACCGCGGTCGCGGTACCGGCTCCCACTTTGGTCTCGCCACTGAGATCGATCTCGTCATGGGCACCTTCTCCAAGAGCTTCGCCTCTATTGGTGGTTTTGTCGCCGGCGACGCTGATACCATCCATTACATTCGCCACAAGGCCCGCCCCTTCATGTTCAGCGCCGCCATGCCCCCTTCCGCGGTGGCAACCGTTTTGGAGTGCATGAACGTCATCGAGGAAGAGCCTGAGATTTTCGAGCGCCTCTGGCGGAACGCCCGTTTCATGAAACGCGGTTTTCAGAATTTGGGCTTCAACACCATGAAGAGTGATACCCCCATCATCCCCATCGTCATCGGTGAGGATATGAAGGCCTTTGCCTTCACGAAAGCCCTTTACGACCACGGTGTCTTCGCGACCCCGGTGGTAAGCCCCGCCGTGTCCCCGGGCATGGCCTTGATCCGCACGAGCTACATGGCCACCCACACTCAGGATGACCTTGACTACGTCTTGGATGTCTTCAAGAAATTGGGACATGAATTCGGCATCATCTGACCTTAGCATCGTCCGGGTCGCGGGGCGTAGGCTCCACAAGCAGTTTCTCTTGCTTCCCTGGGAGGTCTACAAGAACGATCCCGTGTGGATTCCCCCGCTGCTCATGGCCGTGAATCAGTCCCTCGACATGAAGAAAAACCCCTTCTACAAGCACGCTCGCATGGAGCGTTGGCTTGCTTTGCGGGGAAAAAAAGTCGTGGGCCGCATGGCCGCCGTGGTTGACGACTCCCACAATAAGTTTCATGAGGAGCGCACCGCTTTCTGGGGATTTTTCGAATGTCTCGATGACGTCGATGCCACCAAGGCGCTCTTCACCGTGGCGGAGGAATGGGCCAGAAAGCAGGGTATGAACTGCCTGCGGGGGCCCATGAACCCCTCCACCAACCATGAGTGTGGCCTGCAGGTGTCGGCCTTCGATACCAAGCCCTACATCATGATGACTCAGAATCCGGAGTATTACGTTCGACTTGTCGAGCAGGCCGGGTACTCCAAGGCCAAAGATCTGCTGGCTTGGGAGATCAACGGCCACACGGCTCCGGTGGATCCCCGTCTCGTGAAATTCGCCAAGCGTCTTGAAGAGCGTCAGGGCGTCACCATTCGTACGGTGGATATGAAGCGCTTCGATGAAGAGGTGGAGCGCATCTTAGAAATCTACAACGACGCTTGGGAGAAAAACTGGGGCTTTGTCCCTGTGTCCGACGAGGAGTTCCGTCTCTTGGCCAAGGATATGAAGGGCATTATCGTGCCTGAGATGGTCTACATCGCCGAGCTCAAGGGAGAGCCGGTGGCCTTCAGTCTTTGGCTCCCGGACCTCAACATGGTCATGGAGAAAATCCCCTCCGGTCGTCTCCTGCCCACAGGTTTTTTAAAACTATTTTGGTACACCAAGATCAATAAGCGCTACGTCAACCGTGGTCGGGTGATTACCCTGGGCGTGAAGCACAAGTACAGGTCCCTGGGCATCGCGCCTGCGATGTACCTGAAGTACATTCACGATGGGCCGCGTTATGGTTACCCCATAGCCGAATGCTCCTGGATCCTCGAAGACAACAAACCCATGAACGAGGGTTTGAAGCTCATGGGCGCCCAGCACTACAAGACTTATCGAATCTACGATAAAGTAATCCAGTGACCGCAGCCAATACCCCGCAGCGTCCCCTGACTATTCTTGGTATTGATCCGGGGTCCCGTTTCATGGGCTTTGGCGTCATCGTTAAGGCGGGCAATCGTCTGACCCATGTCGAGTCTGGGGTGATCAAGGTGAATCTCAAAGACGAGATTCACCAGCGCCTGCGCACCATCCATGCTGGTGTTGTGGAGCTTTTAGAGCGCCACAAACCCGACCACGTGGCCGTGGAGAAAATGTTTTTCGCCAAAGACGCCGTGGCGGCCATGAAGCTGGGCCAGGCCCGGGGGGTGACTTTGCTTGCCATCGCCGACAAGGGCTCACAGTTTTTTGAATACAGCCCCAACGAGGTGAAAATGGCTGTGAGTGGTTACGGCCATGCGGACAAAGAGCAGGTTGCTCGTCTGGTAAGCTTGGTTCTGGGAGTGAAAGACTTCGACCGGTCTGATGCCTCTGACGCGCTTGCCATTGCCATCTGCCACGCGAATACATACACCTATATCCAGCGCGGACTCCCCGCTTCGCGCGAAAAGGGGTTGGGAGCGTGATTGGTTTCTTAGACGGTACCGTGGCGGAGATTTCCCGGGGCGAGAGCACCACCTCCCTGGTTTTGGCTGTGGGCGGCGTGGGCTATGAAGTGCTCATGCCTTCTCGCGCTGCTGAGCATCTGCGAGAGGGCGGCGCCGCCAAGCTGCACATCTACACACATATGAGGGCAGATGGCCGCGGAGACTCCGCTCTCGAGCTTTTCGGTTTTGAGCGGGCCTGGGATAAACGAGCATTTTTGCTGCTCACTTCGGTGAGTGGCGTGGGTTTCCGCACAGCCCTTGGCATCTTGAGCGCCGTGGACCCCGCAGTGGTTTTGCAGGCCATCGTGCGCCAAGACCGGGCCACTCTCACCTCCGTGCCCGGGGTGGGCAAGAAAACCGCCGAGCGCCTCATTGTGGAATTGGGGGATAAGGTCCCCGCGCTGCTCGCCATGCGATCCCGCGACGGAGGCGCGTCTACGGCAGCGACTCCCGGCAATGCAGCGCTGAACGCGGCCATGGAAAGCTTTGAAGCGGAATCCGACGCTCTTTGGGTGCAGGCGCGCCAAGCGTTGCTGGCCCTTGGCTTCCGTGAAGTCGATGCGGCCAATGCTCTGCGGGACTACTACAAAGACGCCGTGGGGCAGGACCTCACGGTCACCACATTCGTGCGCGGCGCCCTGTCCAAACTGAGGAGCATCTGAACATGACCATGGAGCGTAGCATGTTGAATCCCAGCCCAGAGCAGGCTCCAGAGGTTGTGCAGTTCGAGACGGGCCTGCGCCCCCGGGATTTCAGTGAATACGTGGGTCAACTCAAGGTCGTGTCGAATCTGCAGCTCTTCATCGCCGCGGCCCGCAAGCGGGGTGATGCCCTGGATCACTGCCTGTTCGCGGGTCCTCCGGGTTTGGGCAAGACCACCCTAGCCCAGATCGTATCCCGCCAAATGGGGGGGCAGCTCTACTCCATCGCGGCACCCCTGCTGGAAAAAAAGGGCGATCTCGCCGCCATCCTCACAGCGCTTCAGCCCCACGACGTTTTATTCATCGATGAGATTCATCGTCTCCATGTCGCCATCGAAGAGATCCTCTACGGAGCGATGGAGGACTTCAAGCTGGATATCATCATTGGCCAGGGGCCCGGGGCCAAGACCCTCAAGATCGATCTTCCCCCGTTCACTCTCATTGGCGCCACCACCCGCACCGGTGCGCTGACATCACCTCTTCGGGATCGTTTCGGCGTGCAGTTTCGCCTGGATTATTACGGGCCTGAAGACCTGAAGAAAATCGTGCTGCGCTCGGCGCGGATTTTGAACGTGGGCATTGACGAGGCAGGCGCGCTTGAAGTCGCGCGCCGCAGTCGGGGCACACCCCGCATTGCCAACAGGCTTTTGCGCCGCGTGCGGGATTACGCTGAAGTCCACGCGGGAGGCATGATCACGGAGTCCGTGGCCCGTGCGGGCCTGACCCTTCTTGAGGTGGATGCCCAGGGGCTCGACGCCATGGATCACCGCCTGCTTTCTACTATCGTGAAAAAATTTGAGGGAGGGCCCGTGGGCATTGAGACCATGTCCGCGGCCTTAGGCGAGGAGCGGGCGACGTTGGAGGAAGTGTACGAGCCGTACTTGATCCAAGAAGGTTTCCTTCAGCGCACTCCCCGCGGACGAATGGCCACTCGCAAGGCCTATGTACTTCTCGGTGAGCCCTGGCGCGAGGCAGAAAATACCCAGTCCTTCCCAGAGCTTAAGCCGTGGTAAATATGCCACACCGAGTCTTTGTGGCTGTGGCGGCGCTGCCATGAGCACTCTTATTAACCAATCTTAACAGTCCGTTATTATTTGTTAACCATTTGAATTCTCAGTATTAAAACTGAATCTGTTTATTTTAGAGGAATTGGCACCGGGCTTGCGATAGCAGAGTGCAAGATGAAATCCCCCCAGCCCCGGAAAGCGGCCCAGCAACACACTTTGAAGGCATCTGTGACCTTCAAAGGTGTGGGTCTCCATTCCGGTGCTGCAGTGACCTGCACCGTGCATCCCGCTGATATGGGCACGGGGATCATCTTCCGCCGTTCGGATCTGCGCGGAAAACCACAAATCCGGGCGGACATCTCCCGGGTGGTGCGCACCGATCTTTCCACCATGCTGGGGGATCGCCAGGGCGCTGTGGTGGGTACGGTGGAACACCTCATGGCAGCTCTTCGCGGCATGGGTGTGGATCATGCTTTGATTGAAGTGGACGGCCCCGAAGTCCCGATCATGGATGGCAGCTCCCTCGCGTTTGCCCAAGCCATTGCCGCTGCGGGCCTCAAGACGGTGGCGTTGAGTCGCAAAGTGCTTCGTCTCCGCAAAGCTTTAGAAGTACATATTCAAGACAAGTGGATCAAGGCAGTGCCGCACAACTCCCTCGTCATCGGTGGCACCATTGATTTCAAGCACACCATTATCGGCGAGCAGTCTTACGAGTTTGGTCCTGGCGGCGATTTCTTAGAGGATCTCGCTGCCGCCCGTACTTTCGGTTTTTTGAAAGAGGTGGAGTATCTCCACAAAAAGGGCCTCGCTAAGGGCGGTTCCCTTGAGAACGCCATTGTTCTCGACGAACAGCGGGTTTTAAATCCCGAAGGTTTGCGGTTCGCTGACGAGTTCGTGCGTCACAAAGTTCTCGATGCTCTGGGTGATTTTGCCCTCCTGGGACTCTCCATGCAGGCCAAGATCCAGGTCAACAAGTCCGGCCATGAACTTCATGCGGCCTTCTTGCACAAAATCCTCGAAGAACCCTCTCACTACGAAATTATCGAGCTGTTTGCCACTGGCGCGGAAGACGCCGTGCCTGACTCCATGCTGGATTTGGGCTTCGCCATTCCGGCTTAGACTTTTGAGCATCAGCGGCCAAGGTCTCCCAGGACGGAATCAAGAGTGGGGGCCTTCGCGTCTTTTTCCGATATGATGACAGGTTTGAAGGGCCATTGGATGGCCACGGCAGGGTCATCCCAGCGCAGAGCTTTATAGTGAGGCGGAGAATACTCGTCAGAGACAAGGTAGTGAATTTCGGTGTTGTCTTCAAGAGTAAGAAAGCCGTGGGCGAAGCCTTCAGGGATATAGAGCGCGGCCCTATTCTCCGCATCGAGCCTGAAGCCAGCCCATTTTTTAAAGGTGCGGGACTCAGGTCGGAGGTCTACCAGGACGTCATGCAGTGCTCCCCTGGTACAGCGAACGATTTTTGCCTGGGCCTTGGGCGCGGTTTGAAAATGCATGCCCCGCAAGGTGCCTCGTTTATAGCTAAAGGAGATGTCAGCCTGCGCCAGGGTAAAGCTGATGCCCGCGGTCTTCAGCTCGAACGTGCTCAAAGACCTGGCAAAGAATCCACGGTCATCTTTGATGGGCTCCAAGTCGATCAATAGGGCCCCGTCCAATTCAAGTGCTGTGATTTTCATTGATTGAAGGTGTATCATCGACGCTGGTTTTTGTAGATCGTTGAGAAAGGGCTGAAGTTCATGGACCGTGCCGCCAAATATCGCGTGTTAGTGACCGATGGGCTCCATGATGCGGGTCTTAAGCTATTGCGTGCGCAAGGCGAACGCATCGAATTGGATTTACGGACCTCGATCTCGTCAGAGGAGCTGCATCGAATCATTGCTGATTATGATGCGTTGCTGATCCATGTCGCGACGAAGCTCACCCCGGACCTCATGCTGCGGGCAGCACCACGGCTCAAGCTCATTGCCTGCGCCAGCGTGGGGTTTGACCATGTGGCGTTGGATGCGGCCCAGGCCCAGGGCGTGAAGGTGGTCTCCGCGGCGGGAGCAAACGCGGACTCCGTGGGGGATCTTGCTCTCGCGCTCATCCTGGCCATGGCGAGACGGCTTCCTGAATGCAGGGAAAGCATGGCGGCTGGTCGTTGGGATCGGAAAAATCTCACGGGGTTTGCGCTGAAAGAGAAAACTCTCGGAATTTTGGGTCTTGGCAATACGGGTCGCGCAACCGCTGTGCGGGCGGCGGCATTCGGAATGCGCGTCATTGGTTATGATCCCCAATATCCACAAGGCTCCGTGGTGCCTGGCGTGCAGCAAATCTGTGGGAGCAAAAAAGAAGTATTGTTAAACTGTCAGGTTTTGTCTGTTCATGTGCCGCTGAAGAGTGACACGAGTCCCCTCATCAGTGCCGAGGATTTAAATGTTCTGGGAGAGGGCAGTTATCTGGTCAATACATCCCGCGGCGGTGTGGTCCGTGAAGCTGATCTGAAGCCGTTTTTGGAGAAGGGGTCATTGGCCGGGTACGGTGTGGATGTTTTTGAGACGGAGCCGCTCCCCGCGGACCATTGGCTGAGGGGGCATCCCCGCGTGGTGGCCACATTGCATTTAGGGGGAGCCACGGAGTCCGCACGCACTTCCGTGGCAGTCAATATTGCTCAGCAGGTCATGGGGTTTTTCAACGTTTGATTTCGGGGCGGGCCGTGCTACTTGTGGCCCTCATTTCAAAAAAAGTTCGGGCCGTAGCGCAGCCTGGTAGCGCACTTCCTTGGGGTGGAAGGGGTCGCTGGTTCAAATCCAGTCGGCCCGACCATTTGATTTGAAGAGTCGACAGCAGATAGAGATAAATACGGAAAACTAAACCCCAAAGACTTCAGCAGTTTTCCAAGCTCAGGCAAAGCGATCATCACAAAGTACCACGGCAAATCACAGGCCGTGGCTACTTTGTGGCTACCGCTAGGCTACCAGTAGAGAGCGGTTTCTCAGAGGGAGCACGGGTTCAAATCACGCGCCATCATGGGCGTGAAACCAATGCTTTGTGTCCATTTCAACTTGTTTAAAAAGAGCACGAACAAATTGAAAGGACATTTTATGCAATCCACAGACATCGGCCCGTTGATCAGAATCATCATGGCCGTCATCGCGATTTCCATGGCCATTGGCCAGTACGACAAACTCCGGGCCTTTGCCGCCCATGAGGCGGTGAAGTCTAGCCGTGGCTGGAAGATGGTGCCGTTTTTTGCTGCCCCCACCGCCCACAACACCAAGAAATAGAGCTAATTCGAGCCAGGTGAGGGCAGTGACTACGGGCCAAGACTGCAACCCGTTGATTTTCATTGATTAAATTTCTCGTAAAACGACTAAACTGATCTTGTTTATAGTTATTAATTAGTGTATAAACTCTGTCAAGTATTATGCACCCTCAGCAACTCGAAGCTCTTCATGGTGGAAGACGCCGGTATAAGATTTGGTCGGCTTCTCTGATACTAGGCGTGGCGCTCACAGCTGCCCTTGCTTACGCCACGACCGATGAAGACTGCCGCCGTGCGCTTCTTGAGCCAAGACCAGGATTTTTCTCACGCATCGCTACGGGTACGACAGATTATTTGCGTCACCAGGTGAATCTGCAAAATGCAGTGAACCATGCTGATCGTGATCTCTTCACGGCGCTTGTGAATGACGGTGTCATTGCGAGGGGCAGCATACGGCGCGGTGATGACGTAGAGAGCACGACGCCGTCAGTGCGTGCGCTTCCTGTTTTACATGTGCAGGGTCGAGAGTATGTGCCGCTTCGTGTGCAGCGGCGCGGTGATACCGTCACAGCTACCGCAACGACCGAGCCCACCATAGAGGCCGACATTATTACAGGTGGACGTAGCTACCATGTGAGCCTCGTCGCAAATAGCGCCCGCGTGCGTGAATTTTTAACCGCAAACCACATCACGGTTTCAACCGGCATGATGCTCGGCGCAGGCCCCTATCGTGAGGCGCAAGTGCCAGCGGGCAGCGCAGCCGCGAACGCGTTACCCTATTCAACACTCAGTTCTTCGCAAAATACTTTTGGCGATCTCATCATGATGCTCGCCCGAGAAAAAGGTATAGGCCAAGACGTGCTCGACCGCATCGATCTGCGCAGTCTTTCACTTGCCTCAATTCAGGCGGGTTCATTTGATATGGGTAGCCCAACTGATGAGACTGATCGTGATAGTCGCGATGAAAATCAGCACCATGTGCAGTTAACAAAAGATTTTGAAATGCAGGCTACGAGCGTCACGCAGTTTGTGTGGTTCGTGGTGATGGGCGGCAATCCTTCACATTTTAAAGAGAAGAAACACGCAGAGAATGATTTCGCCAAAGTCAGCGGTACGCAACTACTGCTCAATCACCCCGTTGAGCAAGTTTCGTATGAAGATGTAAAAGAGTTCATGAAGAAGCTCAATGAACTGACAAAACGCCATAACCCAAGCTTTGAAGGTGAGTTCAGCCTACCCACTGAAGCGCAGTGGGAGTATGCAGCGCGGGGCGGAACAACAACGCGTTACCATTTCGACGAGAGCCGCGATGCACTCAGAGATTTTGCCTGGTACTCAGAAAATGCTGATGGTCACACCCATGCTGTGGGCACACGCCAACCCAATCCATTGGGCCTCTTTGATATGTCAGGCAATGTCTGGCAGTGGGTGAAAGACTGGTATGCAGCGGCCTACACCATGGGCGTTTTGACCGACCCTCAAGGTCCGTCTTCCGGCTCCTACCGCGTGCTCCGTGGCGGTGGCTGGTACGGCTACGCCAGGTACGTGCGTTCCGCTCGGCGCCACTACGGTCATCCGGGGTACCGCGGCAACAATGTTGGCTTCCGCTTCGTGAGGACTTTGCCTTAGTATGACTATTCACTTTTACCCTCTTACACTTTTCCGCAAAATGGGCGCTGGCCTCTGGGTAGTCGTATTCACGTTGCTCGCCGGTGCACAAAATGGCGCATGGGCGGCGAGACAGCCACGGGTTGATGCTGCAACGAATGTTTGTGTTACGGCTCTTACCGGAGCTGCGCCGCAGGCGCAGTCGACGCAACCCGTAGAAATTCGCACCCTCGACGATCTCTTTCGCGCCTTTACGCGAAACCTCGTCGTTGATCTCTCTAAAAAATCACAGAAGCACGCCTTTGAAATCTATCTCTCCATGAAGTTTGGTGATGCGAACACAAAGCTTGATGGTGCGACAGATCAAATTGCTAGCGAACTCACGAGTCACCCAGAGCTTAAAAAAGAGCCTTTCAGAAATTTTGTATTAGACGAGCAGTCCCGCGAGTACCCGGTGACAGATCAACTAAAGCAGTTCATCGAGCCTCTTGTAAAAGCCACGGGCCAGATTCGTTCGAGCCTATTTCAGATCGAAGCCAATATTGGATACTGGCGCCGTATTCTACAATACGCTGACGCCACTGCCCCTGCGCCGCAACCCCAGGGCCAAGAGATTTCTCGTGAAGAGCGGGCTCGACTTCGCCAAGAATCCCGCGACCGTGAAACAGCGGAACGCGCTCGATTCATTACATTCTTAAATTCTATTGTGTCTGAAGCAGAGAGGGCAACTATCGCAGATGCAGCAAAGTCAGGCACAGAGCGAGCGACTCTTCTCTTCGGTAAGCTCGTGCGGGCGCGCACGTTCTTACAAGAAGAAGGCAAAGACCTGCGCCCCATCAATCAAACCATTGTTGATCTCATCAACACGGTGGGCTTTCACGATAAATCGATTCAAGACCGCATGAAGTCCCGCGACGGCATGGAGCGCATCACCGCACTTCGCCAAGCCTTATCTGAGCGTGATACGTTTGCCATGGCCATGGGGTTTGCTGGTCACTTTGACGAGGTGCTGACGACCTACGGAATCTCAACGCCGTCTGGTTTTCACTCAGTGGCAGTATTTAATCAGCGTCTCAATGAAGTGGAGCAAGGCGTGTCGGCTGGCGTGCGCTTAAGCTCTCGTGATGGAGCGCGTCGCACCGTGCGCCACCTCTCACTCATTGAGTCACCGATGCGCTCAAAACTTGGTGGCAGTGATTGCTCTTCGCGCACCTATCTGACCCGCGCTCTTGATCCGAATTATCACTATTTCACGCTTACCGACGACGAGGGCCACTCGACCGGCCACATCACTGTGGTGTTGGGCGAGGCGAAGAATGGGCGCACCAAGGTCAAGTCGGCCTTTGTCGATAAGATTCAAAACGTGCCCAACACTGATTTGCCGCTCATGATGGAGGCCGTGCGTAGAAGCCTACTGCAAAAGGGCTATATTCTCGCCATTCCTGAGAATATCGGTGATCACAACGGTATTTCTAATGAGCAAACGACGCGAGACTTCGTGCGCCGCAACATCGGTCTTGATGAAAGCATTCAGCTTTTAGATTTTAAGCCCCACGCCCATTCGTATAACCTTAAGAATGCGTACTCGCGGGCGGATCAACGCCTGCCCATGAGGCCGGTGCGTGCGGTTACGCTTTCTACTGGCATTCAGCTTACTGAAGGCGGTCTTGACGCGGCGTGGAGTGTGGGTCGCATTGAACTTGCGCAGCTTGTTGCCGCCACCATTGAGCTAAAAAATGGGAGCCTTGATGATCAGTTGCGCTACATTCCGGCGATGATGGCCATTCAGCAGGCGGGGCTCACCCCTGACACTGCGTTTGAAGCGACGCTCAACGGGTGGCTTGCAGATAGAAATCAGCCTCTACGTCTTCGCCGTCAGGTGATGACGCATTATCTGACGCAAAAGACGCGCACTCTCAATGACCTACTCGACACGTTCAGTCGCGAAGAGCAAATGACTCTCGTGCAGAACATGCTCGATACGCCGCGCTACAAAGACTTTGTGCTGAAGCCTCGTGGCCAGCTACCGGGGCTCATGGTGCGTGTTCGCGGCAATCAAAAAGTGCGTGATCAATTAGTTGCTGCGTACAATCAACGCATCAGCCGCGAGATCAACCTTGTGCTTGACGCTGCTGATATTGAATCGCCTCGGGCTGCCCAGATCGTCGCTAGCCTGAGCGATGGTTTAAGCTCCACCGAAATCACCACCGTGGCCCCCTTGCTCGCACTCACGGGCGGCACAAGCATTCATACGCAAATGGAACAAGCGATCTTTGATTCTTTCATCAAGGGTCTGGTCACCGACTTTGCTCTGGGCCGCACACTCGGCGTGGGCCTTACCCATGAATCTGAGGCGGTAAGAAACTTCGCTAATAGACTGCTCAGCCATACGGCTTCAACCGGAGCACGCCCCATTCAGCAAGCGTTTCAAAATATCAGCACCATCGCTGCTGACCGCGCCATATCTTTTGAAGAAGCCGCCATGCAGTGGCTCTCAAATACTTCTGGAGCGCCAGAGGCTAAGGCACAGTTTCTACTCTGCCACTTTGGCAGTCGTGTGTATTCGGTCTACCAGGCGACGATTCCGGCGGCACAGCAGGCGGCAGTCAACAACGCCCGTGATGAGACAAGCACCGTGCGCCTCTTTAGCCAGGCTGCCATTGATCGTGGCCATGATCTCTCAGTGTTTGATGGCGTGAAGGCTGAAGCCTACCTGCTGATCACACCAGAACCCATGACCCACGGCACACCCGTGACGTTCTCGATGGGCAGCCCCGCCAACGAACAGAATCGCGGTAATGATGAGACTAGGCACACGGTCACACTCACTAGGCCGATTGCTATGCAGGCTACTGGTGTGACGCAATTACAGTATTACTTACTTACGGGTCTAAACCCCTCGTCATTTAAAGAGGCAAGCCACGCTGAGGGCGACCACATCGTTCTTAATAGTGTTGAGATCAATAAAGACCATCCGGTAGAGCAAGTCTCGCAAGAAGAGGCCGTTGCCTACACTCAGCTCATGAACCAAAAAGCAGGTCGTGATCTCTACAGAATCTCTAGCGAAGCAGAGCGCGAGTTCGCTACGCGTGGTGGCGCAGAGACTCGATTCTTCTGGGGTGATGATGAGGCCCAGATTGATGAGTATGCCTGGTACTTTGGAAACTCTAGCAACCGCACACACCGCGTAGCGAGTAAGCGTCCTAATGCCTACGGTATCTACGACCTCGCAGGTCATCTCTGGGAGTGGCAGCTAGACGTGTATAACGATCACTATGCACTCACTAGCGACGAACTAGCAGCGACTACGCAAGATCCTATGGTTTCTATGGAGGGCTCCTACCGCGTGATCCGTGGCGGTAGCTGGAGCTACTACGCCAGGTGCGTGCGTTCCGCTCAGCGCAGCAACGATCCTCCGGGGTACCGCTCCTACGATGTTGGCTTCCGCTTCGTGAGGGCATTCCAGTAATTCTTAGCGCTTTTACCCTCTTACACTTTTCTCTATATGCGGCGCGAAGCGCCGCTTCCCCGCGATTTTTTTGAAAACAAGACACACGCTGCAATATATTTTTTCAAATACTCGTTCATGATCTTGATCGAAAGCTGACGTGCAATTGCAATTTTTGCCGATAGAAGTTCCCAGGCAATTGTAAATATTTACAGAACGTAGTGACATCACTGTATCGCCGCAGTAATCACTGCGAGCCAAGGGGGTTCTGTTTTATGTTAGTAAAAGTAATGTCCCTTGCATTTAACGCCGTGATCGAGGACTTCGACGACACCGAGCTTCAAGATTTCTTGAAGCAGTTTTCGGTGTTCAGCATCCGTGACCATTTCTTCATGAGGGGCGAAGTCCCGTATCTGGCATTCATTATAAAATATCTGCCACGACGCACAGACATACAAGTCGATGCGGCGTCGCAAACCACGTCAACATGGAGGGACAACAAGAAGTCATACGACGAATCGTGGCGGCAGTTGCTCGATGAATCTGACATGCAGTTCTTTAATCTACTAAGAAAGTGGAGGATTTTGCGGGCACGTAAAGATGGTGTCGCGCCATACATCATACTTACAAATAAGCAGCTTGCGCTGATCATTAAGGCAAAGCCGCAGTCTCTTGCTGATCTTGAAAAAATTGAAGGCATCGGCAAGGGCAAGCTTGAGAAATACGGGGACGAGATTCTGGCGATGACCAAGGTCGATTCAGGCCCGAGCACAGATGGAGCGGCCTCATGAAAAAAGATGAAGCCCAGGATCAAAAATACTATCAAGATGCAGAAGACCTACCCGTATTCGTAAAGTGGATGGATTTTATAAAGTGGTTACTCATCACCACCGAAAAATTTCCGAAGAAGGCGCGCTATACGCATGTGGTGCGCATCAACGACATCGCGCTTGATGTGATCGAGGAGTTGGTAGAGGCGCGATATAGTAAGGCGAAGATACCGCACCTCATGCGGGTGAACCTGATGCTTGAGAAAATTAGGGTTCTTTTGCGTATCTGCTATGAGTCGAGGTTTCTACCGCACGAAGCCTATAAAAAAGCGATGTTAGGCATCAATGATGTGGGGCGCATGATCGGTGGATGGATGCGCCAGCAAAAACAGAAGGGAGCACCAGCATGAAGCGGGTGGGATATCTCTTTGAGCGCATCACATCATTTGAAAATCTAATGAAAGCGGCCAAGAAGTCCATGCGAGGTAAACGCCACAAGCGTTCGGCTGCCACATTTTTCTTTAGAATGGAGAATGATGTTATCCGAATCTCGCAAGAGCTTGAGAGCGGTACATATAAGCCTGGCCCTTATGATCAGTTCGAGATCAGAGAACCAAAGGTCAGAAAAATATGTAGTTCAACCT
>CAYHWW010000014.1:0-40252 GCA_964360145.1 uncultured Oligoflexia bacterium
CTCGCGCTGAGATCAAAGAAATCGGCTTCGATCACTCGGACAAAGGTTTTGATTACAAGACCTGTGCGGTGCTGTCCCAGTTGGACAAACAGTCCGCGGACATCGCCCAGGGCGTCAACGAAGGCGAAGGCCTCCACAAAGAACAGGGCGCTGGCGACCAGGGTCTCATGTTCGGCTACGCCGTGGATGAGTCCCCGGAGTTCATGCCGCTATCCATCGATCTTGCCCACAAGCTGGCCATGCGCCTCACCGAAGTCCGCAAGAAAGGCATCCTGCCCTTCCTGCGCCCCGACGGCAAAACCCAAGTCACTATTGAGTACGAGAACGACCGCCCCAAGCGCGTGGACGCCATCGTTGTTTCCAGTCAGCACGCGGACAATGTGACCTACGAACAAATTCGCGACTCTATCATGGACGAAGTGGTGAAGAAGGCCGTTCCCCAGGACCTCCTAGACTCCAAGACTAAATATTTTATCAATCCCACGGGTCGTTTCGTTTTGGGTGGCCCCATGGGTGACACAGGCCTCACCGGTCGCAAGATCATCGTCGACACCTACGGGGGCCATGGCGCCCACGGCGGCGGTGCCTTCAGCGGTAAGGACCCCACGAAAGTGGACCGGTCTGCTTGCTACATGGCTCGTTATGTGGCGAAAAATGTGGTGGCCGCGGGCCTTGCCCGCAAGTGCTTGGTCCAAGTGGCCTATGCCATTGGCGTGGCCGACCCCGTGTCCCTCTTGGTGCAAACCTTCGGCACCGAGACCGTGAGCCCTGAGAAGATCCATGCCGCAGTGCGAGAAACCTTCAACTTCCGTCCCTCTGGGATCATCAGTGCGTTGAAGCTTCTGCGGCCCATTTACACGAAGACAGCCGCTTACGGCCACTTTGGTCGTCGCGACCCAGACTTTACCTGGGAAGCAACGGACCAGGCCGAGAA
This sequence comes from uncultured Oligoflexia bacterium, assembly GCA_964360145.1. Classification (GTDB taxonomy): domain Bacteria; phylum Bdellovibrionota; class UBA1018; order UBA1018; family CAYHWW01; genus CAYHWW01. Next base: position 935 of record CAYHWW010000014.1, read on the forward strand.
GCTTAAAAGCCTAGCCCGCTGAGCCGTAGACCATTAGACTGATGAGGTAGATGTATACCCTCTACTTCATTGCCCGGTTCTACCCGTTCTGGGGGTTGCCCATTGCCTTCGTTTTTTTCGAGCTGGGCATATTTTTCTATCATCGTCGGCAACGGCGTTGGTACGCCTACAGCTTTGTGATGTCCCTCTTGATGGTGATCCTTGCGATTTTATGGATCATTTTTGAGGGTTACTGGCGTGCGGGACCGTTTTTGAAGGAAACCCTGGATCGGCTGGGGAACTGACGCAAGGCCCCGGCATTCATTGAATACCGTGTAAATATTTCCCATTTAAAAAGACTGTGGCGGGAAATTGACAGCAACTCTTCTTCTGTTAGCATGTGATCAGTGGTTGCCGGTTACCTCGTTTCCGGCGAGACTAGTATGATCACCGCAAGAGTCCAGGATGGACCTCAGCGGCCGGCATGAAACCAGAGTCATGGAGGATGGATGGTAAGCAGTGAGGGTTTTGGGGCGGGCGTCAACCTTCCGGCGACCGGACCCAGTGCTCTGGAAGTCTCCTCCGGCACGTTCATGATTGGTCGCAGCACCGCTGTGCAGGCGCTTTTCGAGGCGATCAAGAAGGTTGCTGACACCGACAGTACCGTCCTCATCACCGGCGAATCGGGTACGGGCAAAGAACTGGTGGCTCGAGCCATTCATTACCACTCCAGCCGTCGAGACCAAGCCATGATCCCCGTCAATTGCGGGGCCATTCCGTCAGAGCTTCTGGAGTCGGAACTTTTCGGCCACATGAAGGGCGCTTTTACCGGAGCCATCAATAATAAGGCTGGTCGCTTTGAGTTAGCCCAATGTGGCAGCATTTTTTTGGATGAAATCGGCGACATGCCCCCCCAGCTCCAGGTGAAGATTCTGCGGGTGCTTCAAGAGAAAACCTTCGAGCCCGTGGGGGGAATGAAGGCCGTGAAGTCCGATGTGCGCATCATCGCCGCCACAAACAAGAATTTGGAAGAGGCCGTCAAAGATAAGACCTTCCGCGAAGATCTGTTCTACCGCTTGAACGTCATTCCCATTGTGCTGCCGTCTTTGCGGGAGCGGAAGTCGGATATCCCTGTTTTGATCGAGCACTTCTTAGGCAGGTTCAATGCGCAGAGGAAGCGCACGGTGTGCATCGACAACCCCGAGGTCATGGACATTTTGCTCCGTTATGACTGGCCGGGCAATATTCGCGAGCTCGAGAACCTCGTGGAGCGCCTCGTTGTGTTCCGGGTCGAAGGCCAAGTGGAACTGCGTGATCTTCCCGCCAAGATTTTTGAGCGAGTGGAGCTGGCTAGCGGACGCCCAGGTACTCAAGGCAAGTTTGGTTTCCTGAGCAATACCCTGGCCCAGGCGGGCGCGGGCCAAATCGAATTGCGCAATGGCGCGACCTTCACGCGCTTCATGCTGCCGGAAGAGGGCGTGGATCTCCGCGAGCTCGTCGCTGAGTTCGAGAACGATGTGCTGCTACAGGCCCTGTCCCGGACACGGGGCAATAAAAACAAGGCCGCCGAGCTTCTGAAAATGAATCGCACCACGCTGGTGGAGAAGCTGAAGAAGAAGAACTTGGGTTTGCCTGGCGAAGGCCCCGCGGTGCTGACCCACAAGCTGCGGGATGACCTCGCCGAAGACGATGGTTTGGGCGCGGGACCTAGGCTTGGGGCGAACTGAGGGCTTTGCTTCGTCAGGGCCAGTGGCTGCCGTTGGGCAGGCACTGGTCTGCGCCGTGCTGCTTGTGTTGTGTTTGGCACCTCTGACGGTTTGGGCCTTGAATCAGTCAGTGCCCTGCGTGTGTTCGCCTCCAGAGTCTGCGCCTTCATGTCATAGCGTGCGGCTTGCGTCCGGGGGCGATCCCCGCAGTCGCTCTGCCTGCGAGCGGACGTGCCCTCGATCCGATGGGGAGCGCAATAGGGATGGGTCGCTACGCTGTTCCGGATGTGTGCGGAGGGAGGGCCACCGCTGGTCATGCATTCAGTGGAACCAGCGCTGTGAAGGTCGTGGCGGTTGTCCTGACGATGCCCATCCCCGTTCCGATGGTGGTGTTGCGTCCGACAGTCCAGGTTCCGCGGCGGAGTAGGGGTGCAACGCGCACGCAACGCACTCATAAAGGCAACCGATGTTGCCTTGCCGTCGCTCATTGACCTCCAATGACTACCGGGAAGGCAACACCGGTTGCCTTCCGTCAGAAACCAATATAACGCTCAGTGCTCATGAGAACGCTTTGCGCCGTCATCCTTTCCCTCGTAGCACCCTTGGCTTCCGCCCAGCAGCTACCGTCGGGTTTTCTACCCGTGCCGATTTTTCGCCAAGCCACAGACTACAGCTGTGGAGCAGCGTCTCTGCTGGCTATTCTCTACTACTGGCGAGTGGACCAGGACACCATGGAAACCGAACTCTATCGCCCGCTGGGGGTGTCGCGCCGAGATGGCTCCGAGCCCTCCGGCATCCTCCGCACCGCCCGGGCTTACGGGTTGCAGGCTCAATACTTTCGCGACGGGGAGTACAGCTTTGACCGCTTGCGCGGAGCCGTGGCTCGGGGGGACACCGTCATTGTTTCTTACCAGGCCTGGCTGATGAACCCTGGCGTCAATGCCGACTGGGCCCATGCGTGGGATGACGGCCACTACTCCGTGGTGGTTGCCATCGATGACAACTTTATCTATTTGATGGATCCTTCCGCGGGCATTGGCTACGGCTATATCCCCATCAATGAGTTTCTCACCCGTTGGCACGATGTGGAGAAGAACCGCCGGGGCCAGTGGCGGCGCCATCAGCGCATGGCCATCGAGATCAGTGGGTCAAGCCCCACGCTGACTATTCCGGCGCCTTTGATCCGAGTGCTGTAGATCATGGTTCTGGACTGGTGAAACGCAGCCAGGATCTGCCCGTGAAGATCGCCCTGGAGAGGAGCTCCGGGCAGCAGGATGCGTCCGCCCGGACAGAGCCCCAAGGATGGGGCGTCTCCTCCCAGGGAATCTTCACGGGCAGATCCTGACCCAGTCTCTGAGTTAGTTTTTCTTTCCCGTGGGCTCCGACGCTGATTCCCGTGCCGCGTCCCGGGTTTCTTCCACGGACTTCTTGATGAAGTATTTCAGCACCTTGTTGCGGTTGGCCCCTCCGAGAAGCGCCTTGAGATCATCATATAAACTCTCATCATTGATGAGTGCGCCGAGGGTGCCATCGCCGCGGTCGACCTTGCTCATCACGCTTTTGAGGCTGGAGGCGGCCGCCTGCACGTCTTTGCTGGCCTGGGGCAGGTCTTTCGTGGCCTGGCTCATCGCGGTGGACATGGAACTCATGCTCTTGAAGAAGTTTTCCGCCCGTCCATCGCGCCGAAAAGACCCCATGATGGACTCCAGGTGGGAAATGCTCTGGTTCAGGTTCTCAATGAGCAAGTCGCCTTTGGTCAGATAGTCTTTGAATTCTTTGCTGCGCTCGGCGCGGAGCTCGGAGCCGTCAGGGACCCCCTTGCTGCCGGATGAGCCCACGGTGAGGTTGATGTACTTGTCGCCCAACATGCCTTGCACGCCGATCTGGGCCACGCTGTCTTCGCGAACCAGACTGGCGTATTTTTTCATGATCTTGATGGTGACTTTGATCTCGCCATTGTCCTGGAAGGTCATGTTGTCCACGGCCCCGACGCGGTAGCCGGCAACCTTCACGGTGGATCCCACCTGGAGGCCATCGACCTGGGGATAGGTGATGTTGTACTGGGTACTGCCTTCAAGGAAGGATTTCTCGCCCCCGGCCACGAGGATCGTGAGGCAGGTGACAATGAGGCCGATGACGACAAAGACGCCTACTTTTACTTCCAGGCTTGTGGATTTGTTCACTTGAGCTCCTCCCCGGCCAGGAAAGCCTGGACCACAGGATCAGTGGATTTGCGTATGTTTTCGGTGGTGTCGATGGCTCTGATAACGCCTTGATACAGGATTGCGATGCGGTCCGCCACCAGGTAGGCCGCGGGCAAGTCGTGGGTCACGAAAATGGAGCTGTTACCCAGCTCACGCACCTTGGCCATGAGGTCCACAAGTCGATTGGTGTTGTAGGGGTCCAGGCCGGCGGTGGGCTCGTCATACAGGATAATGTCGGGTTTCATAATGATGGAGCGCGCAACACCGACGCGTTTCTGCATGCCGCCGGACAGGCTAGCGGGATAGAGCTTCTCTGAACCCTTGAGGCCGATGAGATCCAGCATCTCCTTGATGCGTGCCCGGATCTCGTCATGGCTCAGCTTGGTGTGCTCAAGCAGGGGGTAGGCCAGGTTCTCCTCCACGGTCATGGAGTCAAAGAGGGCACCATTCTGGAAGACGTAGGCGATTTTCTTGCGCACCTCGACAAGCTGCTCTTCATTGAGCTTCGTGATGTCCCGCCCCTCGTAGATGATCTCACCGGAGTCTGGCTTCTCAAGGCCAATGATAGAGCGCAGGATCACGGATTTCCCCGTGCCGCTGCCGCCGAAAAAGCCCAGGATCTCGCCCTTCCGCAGGTCGTAGTTGATGTTCTTCAGAACGGTTTTTGACCCGAAGCTTTTGTGGAGATTTTTGATGGTGATGACGGACGCGGCGTTATTGGACATAGGGCATGGTGAGCAAGAAGAGCTTTGTCAGGAAAAAGTCAGAAACCATGATGAAGATATTGGTGGTCACGACCACATAGGTCGTGGATTCGCCGACCCCGCGGGTGCCGCCCTCCGAGTTGAGGCCTTTGTAGCAGGCCGCCAGCGCGATAAAGGTGGCGAAGACCAGGGCTTTCAGGAGGCCTGTGGCTAAGTCCACGGGTCTCAGGGATTCGATGCATTTCTGATAGAAGAATTCCGGGGCGATGCCAGCCTCAGCCCATGCCACCATCATGCCGCCGAAGAGGCCGATGATGTCGGCAAAGATGGTAAGCAGCGGCAACGTCACCATGGTGGCGAGCAGGCGGGGGATGACGATCTTTTTGATGGGACTAGTGCCCAGAGCCCGGATGGCGTCGATCTGCTGCGTTACCTTCATGGAGGCTACTTCCGCGGCGATGCCGGAGCCGATGCGGCCGGCCACAAGGAGGCTCGTGAAGACGGGACCCATCTCGCGCACAAAGGAAAGAGAGATGATCCGCGGCACGTAGAGCTTGCCTCCGAACTTTTCAAGTCCGAAGCTGAACTGGAGGGTCATCACGGAGCCGGTTGCCAGCGCGGTGACCGCCACAAGAAGGAAAGAGCGCACCCCCACGAGGAACATTTGCTCCACGAAGAGATGGAAGTAGAACGGCGGCCGCAACATCTCGCGGATGCATTGGAGGCCCAGGACGAACACGCCCCCCGCGAAGCGAATGGCGCTGAGGCTTATTACGCCTAGCCTCGAGACCCAGGTCCCTTCATCTGGCATGAAAGCCTCGCACAAATCTCTCGAATGTTTTCGTGGTTTCCTCGAATCGCGCCGGTCGGGCGATGTGCATGAGGTCGTATGAGCAACCGCCCCTATGGACGACGAATGCGTGGATGCGCACGTGAGATGGCGAACTGTTTTTCTCGACCTTGGCTTCCACATGGGCCTCGCGGGCTTCCATGCCGTCGATTTCCGTGGGCTTGATCTCGACTTTATTGCCGCCCGTGAGGCCGATGAGCAGATTTCTCACGCCGGCGTCCAGATTGCGCTCAGCATAGGAGCCGCATACGCTATTGAGGGAGATGATGGCGCCGGAGCGTTCATGCTCGAATGCCACATCGCTGCGGTCGCCGTTTTCGGGGGCGATGTCCTGGAGCACGCGCCAGCCGCCCTCCCGATCGAGGCGCAGGATCTGGTAATCCCGGCTTTTGGTGTCCACCTTCTGTTCCCCCCCGAATATAAGGCCGCAGCCACCGCTGGCCATCGCCAAGGCGAGGGCCGCGAGCTTGCGGGACAGAGTGGTGAACGAGCGCGAAGATCCCGACATGGCTTTCTTTTTAACGATACGGACGCGGGAGGTCAGCGTCAATAAAGCGTTTTTATAGACTTGCACGGGAGGTGGTCAGCTCCTGACTAGTGTCAAAAAACCGACTGGGGGTGGGGTCAAAATGCGGACACCGTCAAAATTTTTCCCAGGGTAAAACACGTCCCTCGGTCGAAATGTCCATGAATTCAACCGGCAAAAAAGTGGCACGACCGTTGCTCATGAAGAATCCGTGATGCACCGGCCCATGGATGGGACACCTAAACAAAAGAAATCGATATTTGGCGGGCTGGCGCTGTTGCTCACCTGCGCCTTGGCGAATGCCGAAGAGCCCCGGTTCACGACCTACCAGACGCACACCAACGCCCGCTTCCCCGTGGAATTAGACGTGAATTATACCGTCGAGCGCATACGGGCGGGGGGGGCGGACGTGGGTTTGCGGGTCGTATTCAACGGGGCGGCTGGCACCACCTTGGGCCGTGGCGTGGCCGCCGAGAATGCCGCTGCCACCAGCGGGGGGGCCACCCATCAGGACCCCCGGACAGCCACCGTGATGCGAAAGGTCAGCTCCGGGGACGTGATTTATGAGATCCGGTTCTCTCAGCAGGCACGCAAGCTGGGGGTGGAGTTCTTCAATTACCGAAATAAAGCGGCTTCCGAAGTCATGGTGGACTACTGGTTCGCAAAAGCCACTGGGGCGGTGGCCACCGTCGGCACTGTCGCCCCGACGACACCTGTGTCAGCCAGGAAGCCCGCCGCGGCCCCGGCGGCCAAAGTCCCTGGCCCCGGAGGAAAGCCCACTGCCGTGGCAGTCGCTGCCCCGACCCGAGCCAACCCCTGTCCCGGCCCCTTGAAGGCGGGGCATGATGTTCTCCTGCGTTACGCTTTGTATCACCGCCCCTACGACCTTGTGAAACGCATCGGGATTAAAACGGCGGACGAGGGGTATGAGTATTCATCCCCGCCGGCGGCGGATCCAGTCATGGGCAAGGATGCCCCTCCAAACGACCGTACCCATTACGCTTTGGCTTTGAGGCTCACAAAAAAGAAGAAGCATGGGCTTGCGCTGCGCACCATCGATTTTTTCGAGAAGTCATTCAAGAGCAGCCCTTACGCCGCTGAGATGTCCTTTCTTAAAGCCAATACGCTCTTGCGCTTGGCGGATGAAATGCAATCTGAGAAATTGAGAGGGCAGGCCGCTGACATGCTGGCCACTATTGCCAATCTGGAACCCCGCACGGATCGTGGTTTGAAGGCGCGATTATTCCTGTTGAAGCGGGCCGCCAGCGAGAAGCAACTTGCTCGCTCTTTGGATCTGGCGAAGGCCGGGGCGGCCCTCAAGGATCAGTATGAGCCCCTCTACCTCTTGACGGCAGCGGAAGCCCATCTAGCGCTGGGTGATTTGGATCAGGCCGCACATCATTATCAAGTGCTTTGGGAGCTGGGCGTGAAGAGCGATCTAGCTCCGGAAGCCGCGTATCGTGCCGGCGACATAGCCATACTCCAGGGGGATTTTGAAAAGGCGGAAAAGCTCTACGTTCAGGCCCTTCGGACGTTTCCTGATCGCGTGAATCTTTATCCCAGCGCGGTTTTCAACCTGGCGGAGACCTACTACCGCCGCGGCAATATGAAAGACGCCCGCGAGATGTTCCTGGAGTTCAAGAACCGCTTTCCCCATGATGCCGTTCTTTGGGCGGCGGAGCTGCGGGTGCCCGAGATCGATCGTGAGATGAGCCAGAACCTCGCGGAAAGCGCGGGCCGCTATCTTGCCATCGTCGATCGTCATCCCTATACGACTGGTGCCTACATCGCGGAAATGCGACTAGCGGACTGCGCTGTTGCTTCTGGTGACGACCGAAAAAAGATTTTCTTTGAGAATTACTTTGTCAAAGAGGCAGCCCAGAAGCATGGCCATGAATTGATCAACATGCTGGAGCTCAAGCGGCTGACGGATCTTGCCCATATCCGGTTCGCCAACGCCGCGGGCAGCTTTGAGGATGTGCTGCCTTACATCGATGCTTATCGGGACCGCGTGGCGGAGCTGGATGTAGCAGCGAGCTTCACGACGGAGTTTCGCACCGCCGCCGTATCCGCCGTCAAATCCATGGTGGAGGACGAGCGATACAAAGACGCCATCGCGGCGGAGAGTCGCTATGGTGATTTCGCGGGGAACCCTAAACCCATCGCCTACGAGCTCGCGCTCCTCACCGCGTATCAGAGGCTCGGGCAGCTCGCGGATGTTGAGTCGGTGGCCCGCCGTCTGGGAAATCGCATGGATGGTGCCGCGCAAGATGAAAAGGACGCCTTTCATGCCGCTGACTACAGGCGCCAGAGGCTCCTCAATGCGGATGCCAAGGATCTTGCGGCGGCACTACAGCGCATATCCGATAATGGGGCGCATTCAGCATATAAATATTATGAATTGGCTGATCTGAGTGTATCATCGAAAGACTACAGGCTTGCCGCGGAGTACGACACCAAGCTCCTGGAGTCGGGCACCAGGGTGAAGCAATTGAAGCCCCGTCAGGAACTTCAGGCCCGCTTGCGTCTCATCGAGAGCTTGCTGGCCCAGGGTGACGCAGCCACCGCTCGCAAACTCTCCGATCGATTCCTCCTGAGCAGGGGGGCGCTGATGGAGTACGCGGATCTGCAAGCGAAGGCTCGTGAGCTGCATGCGGAGTCGTTGTACAAAACGGGGTATTTTCGCGAAGCCTTGGCCGTTATTGATGACGTGCTTAAGTTTTCACAAGAAGAGAGTCAGAAGTTCATCAGGAGAACAGAGTTCGAGTTCCTGCGCGCGAAGTGCTTGGATGGCCTGAGCCGCGGGAAGGAGGCGCTGGATTCCTACCGGAAGATAGCGGCTTCAGATAAAGGATTGTGGGGGAAGTCAGCGCAAGCTGAGATCGACCACAAGGATTTCAAACAACAAAACCAAGGAATGGAAAAGAGGTAAACCATGGAAGGTAAGACCAGGGAAATCAATCGAATTGCTGAGAACATCGCCCAAGGAAAGGGTTGTGTGCTCATTCAGGGTGAGGCGGGCACTGGAAAGACCATGCTGGCCAAAGCCATTCACGATCAGTCGGGCCGCATCGGTCCTGTTGTCGCCGTGAATTGCGCCCAGTCCCCCGAAATGCTGCTGGAAACCGAGATCTTTGGTTTCGAAAAGGGCGCCTTCGCCGGAACTGTGAGCGAGAAACGTGGCAAGTTCGAGCAGGCCAGCGGCGGCACCATCGTACTCGAGAATATTTCCGAGCTTCCGGCCAAGCTTCAGGCCAAGGTGTTGAAGATTCTCGAGAACGGTGCCGTGGACCGCATCGGATCCCGTCAAGCCATCCCCGTGGACGTTCGCGTGGTGGCCACCACCACCCGCAACATTGCCGAGCTCACCAAGTCCGGCCAATTCAGCGAGAACCTCTTCTACCGATTGGCCGCCAACACCCTTGTGTTGCCCCCGCTTCGTGAGCGCGCTGAAGAGATGACCTCCATCATTACGAGCATGGCTGTCAAAATCACTGGCAAGTACGGTCGTCGCATCACTGAAGTAGCTGAGGACGCCTTGGCCAAGATGGCCACGTATCCTTTCCCCGGCAACCTGCGGGAATTGGAGCAGGTGCTCGAACGCGCCGCTGGCAACTCCGCTGACGGCGTTGTGCGCGGCGATGACATCCAGCTTGGCGCCCAGGCGGCCTCCCGCAATCAGGGCGCTGGCGCCCATAGCCAAGATTGGGAGAACCAGGCAAGTTGGGCCCCCGGCCGCACCTTGGACGAGATCGAACGCGCCGTGATCCTGCGTTCGCTCCAGCACCACAACGGGAACCGGACTCATACCGCACGGGAGCTCGGCATCAGCATCCGTACCCTGCGGAATAAGTTGAACGAGTATCGCAAGCTCGGCATCGATATCTAATCTCTCTGAATGAAGGGTAAGCCCTAAGTGAACGAAGCGCCCCGGGGGGAGACCCCTGGGGCGTTTTGCTTTGGTAAGGGTGTCGTAAGTTTTTGACGCTGCCTGCTAGGGCCGTCAAAAATCCGGTAATGCCCGCCGCGGAGACAAGGCAGATTTTATCGTCCTTGCGGCGGCCTTTGCCTGGCGCATCCGGCAGAGAGCACGGCGCACGCCACGAAATCCCTGAGCTTTTGCGCGTGGCGGCAGACTGTGCCGCATGCCGACCTCACCCTGGGGCGCATTGTCCCTCTCTGGCCCATCCATTGCTTTCCAAAGCTTCGGAGGAAAGCGCGTGGCGGATAACCTTTTCGACGGCACCATCAGCGGTCTCAATACGGCGCTCAACTTTCATCAGATGAACCAATCGGTCATCGCCTCCAACATCGCCAATGCTGATACGCCGGGCTACCATGCGAAAAAACTGGAGTTCGAGTCCGCCTTGAAGGAAGCCCTTCAGCTCGATGATTACATGCCCATGGAAGCCGCGGGCCCTGAGCATTACCGCAAGATTCAACCAGGATCCGTCATGGCTGAGATTTACGAAAACCCGAACGGCATCGTGAATCAGGACGGTAATTCAGTGGATCGCAATTCCGAGTCTGTGAACTTGGCCGCGAATCAGCTTCAGTACGACGCGGGCACGGAGATGCTCAAGCGCAAGCTTGCGATGCTCAAGTACGCCATCACGGAAGGAAGCAGCAGATAATGGATTTTTTCACCTCCATGCGCATTTCAGCGAGCGGCATGAGTGCCCAGCAGACGCGGATGAATACCATCTCCAGTAACCTGGCCAACGCCGAGAGCACGACCTCTGAAGCCGGCGGACCGTACAAACGCCGGGATCCCATCTTCACCGCCACGCCAGACCGGGAAAACTTCGGGGAAGTGCTCGCGGGTGAGATGGAGCACCACGCCCAAGGCGTCCTTGTCACTGAAGTGAAGGAAGACGAGAAGGCTCCGCGCATGGTCTACAACCCCAAGCACCCCATGGCCAACACCGATGGGTACGTTGCCATGCCTAACGTGAATGCGGTTGAAGAAATGGCGAACATGATCTCCGCTCAGCGGAGCTACGAGGCAAATGCCACCGCCATCGGTGCAGCCAAATCAATGGCCTTGAAGGCCCTGGAGATCGGCAGATGAGTAATATGACGATTGGTCGCCTGAATGACGCGATGATGGGCGGTGATATCGAGCGCCTCAATGCCCGCGAGTTTATCCAAGGGCCCTCCGCGCCCGAATCCCCCCGTATCGACGAAAACAGCGTCGGCGGCGACAAGTCCTTCGTGTCCATGCTGAAAGAGGGTCTGGACCAAGTGAATGTGACCCAGGCCGATGCGGACACGGCCATCAAAGAAACCGTGGCGGGTCGGGATAAGAACATCCATGAGACCATGCTCCTCATCGAGCGGGCCGACATGACCTACAAGTTCGCCATGCAGGTACGGAACAAGATCATCGACGCATATCGCGAAGTGATGAAGATGCAAGTGTAGTAGCGGAGACTGAATGGAAACCTTCAACAGGTTAGGCACGCAAATCAGGGATTTCTTCAAGTCGCTGTCCAAGGGGCGGAAGGCCGCGCTTATCGCCACGGCGGGGGTGGTGACTATTGCCCTCGTCATGATCACCCTTTGGACTGGCGACTCCGCCTTTCAGACCCTCTACACGAATCTGAGCAGCGAAGACGCCACGGCCATCATGCGGCTTCTGCGGGAGAAGAAGATCCCGTTCCGCGTGGATCACGACGGTAAAACCATCAAAATCCCGCCGGAAGCCGTTTACGACCTGCGTTTGGAGTTGGCTTCCAGCGGTTATCCTCAGTCTGGAGTGGTTGGTTATGAAGTCTTCGACCGCACCAATTTCTCGACTACAAGCTTTGTCCAGAGGCTGAATCAGAAGCGCGCCCTCGAAGGCGAGTTGATGCGCACCATTAACCAGTTGAAGGGCGTGAAGCGGTCACGGGTGCATTTGGCGCTCCCCGCCAAGTCCACCTTCATTGAGGACCAGAAGCATCCCAGCGCCAGCGTCGTTATTGACCTGGAGGCGGGGCAACAGCTGGGGGAAAAGCAAATTCAAGGGATCTCCCATCTCGTGGCATCCGCCGTCGAGGGCATGGAGATCGGCGAAGTCGTCATCGTGGACTCCAATGGCAAAATGCTGTCCAAGAATTCCAACGATCCCATTGCCCGACAGACGGCAAGCCTCATCGAGAATCAACAGAAGCTGGAGCATGATTACGAACAGCGCATCGAAAGCATGCTTTCCAAGGTGGTGGGTGAAGGCAAAGTCGTTGCCAAGGTCTCCATCGATATGGATTTCACCCAGAGCGCTGAGACCCAAACCGCCTACGACCAGGAAGGTTCGGCGGTGCGCTCCGAGCAGAAGAACGCCGAGGTCATGGATGGGTCACGACCGGTGCCCTCGGGCGCCCCCGGCGCCGCGAGCAATGCGCCAGGCCCCCAACCCGCGAGCCAATCTCCCGCCGTGCGCAGCAACACGCAGAAGCAATTTGAGACCAAGAACTGGGCTGTGCCTGAGACCGTGCGCAAAGTCGTGAAAGCCAACCCCAGCATCAAGAAGGTCTCCGTGGCCGTCTTGGTGGATAATGAGTACATCAACCGGAAGCTGGCCTCGGTTGCCCCCGCGGAGGGGCAGGCTGCCGGCGCGCAGACCGATGCCAAAGCAGTCGATGCGGCGCGTGGCGCGGCATGGGAAGCGGAAAAGCAGAAGATCCAAACCCTCGTTTCCCGCGCCGTGGGGTTGGAGCTGTCTCGCAACGATACCATCGATATTCAGGGCATGGAGTTCAGTAAAACTGACCTCGAAGATGGTGACCGCCAGATCCGTGAAGCGGAGATGCGCAGGCTCTACCGCCATATCGCCGAATATGGCGTCATCGGTCTCCTGATGATCTTGTTCTTCCTCTTCATCGTGCGTCCCTTCATCAAATGGCTTACGGACAACACTGTGGAGAGCATGGAGTCCTTCCTGCCGAAGACGGTGGAGGAGCTGGAAAAACTCAGGGATGGCGAGGACCAGCTTGCCCAGGTGGAGGAAGCCCTCCCCGTCATTGTCGACAAGGTGGATCCCGAAAAGGTCGAAGGCGAGATGATCAAGGAGAAGATCATCACTCTCATCGAGAAGAACCCCTCCAAAGCGGCAATGGTTGTCCACGACTGGATCTTCATGCCCAGCATCAATCAGATCGTAGAGAAGGAGAAAACCGCGAAGTGACGGCGCTTGCCGACATGACGTGAGGAAACCCTATGGCCACAGAACCAGTCAAAATGTACGTCTACGAGGATATGCATGGCATTGAGAAAACCGCCCTGCTCTTGAACGTGCTGGGCAACCAAGTCACCGCGCAGATCTTCAAGAAAATGAGGGACAACGACGTCAAGCGCATCATCGGCGCCATGGCAAACGTCCTGAAAGCACCCATCCCCGTGGTGCGTCAGGTTCTCGAGGAGTTCTACGGCCAGATTTCTGAAGAAGAAGAAATCATCTTTGGTCAGTCTCAGGGACGTGATTTCATCCTGTCTACTTTGGGTGAAGAGCGTGCCCGCACGGTGCTCGGTCAGCTCTCCGTGGTGGAGGGTTCACGAACCCTCGAAGCCCTCGAGCTGGTGGACGCGCGTACATTGGCCAACTTCCTGGTCAATGAGCACCCGCAAACCGTGGCCCTCATCCTGGCTCACCTGGAAGCGCAGAAGAAAACTGAAGTTCTCAAGCGCTTGCCCGAGGCGATTCAGACCGAGGTCGTGCTTCGCATCGCCAACCTGGATTTCATCAGCCCGACATTGATCGCGCAAGTGGACGAGGTTTTAAAGCAGGAGCTCGCGACATTGGGTTCCATCGATACTCAGCAACTGGGCGGCGTGCAACCCATTGCCGATATGTTGAACGTCATGGACAAGACCACGGAACAAAACATCATGGCGCGGGTCGAGGAAAAAGATCCTCAACTGGCCGAAGAAATCCGGAAACTCATGTTTGTGTTCGAGGATATTCGCTTCATCGACGATCGCGGCATGCAGATGATGTTGAAGGAAGTGCCCAACGACAAGCTGGTCATCGCCCTCAAGACGGCGCCGGAGGACATCAAGGAAAAAATCTTCCGCAACATGTCCAAGCGTGCGGGCCAGCTGCTCAAAGACGATCTGGAATCCTTGGGGCCAGTGCGTCTGTCCGACGTGGAAGGCGCGCAGCAGGAAGTGGTCAATATCGCAAAACGCCTCGAGGCCGAGGGCAAGATCATGATCAGCCGCGGTGGCGAAGGCGAGCAGCTGGTATAAGGGGACGGACCGATGTCATTCAAGCGCCAAGAACTGCAGTCGCCTGAAAACACCCCGATACAGCCTCCACAGGAAGCTGGGACCGGCGGCGGCGAGATCAAGCATCATAACATTAAATCGATCAAGCTCCCCCCCTCGGTGGAGTTGCGCACCATCGATCCACCTGTTCTGAATAGAACTGGCGGGCTTAATTACCACGAAATCCGCAAACGTTTTATCACGGGCGATCAAGCGAGCACCCGCTTCGTGCTCAATGAGCTTTCTCGGAAGCTCATGTCCGTGGAGGAAGAGGAAAATCAGCGCATTGAGGCTGAAGTGCAGCGCCGCATGAAAATCATATTCGAAAACCTGTACAAGAAGGTGGAGAAAGAAGGCCATGCGGACGGCTTCGCAGCGGGCAGGGAGGATGGAAAGCACGATCTTCTCAAGGAGATGGCGCCCGCCATTGAGAAATTCGATGAGTTGCTGAAAACCTTTGAGGATGCTTCCCATGATATATTCGTGGCGAATGAGGGACTCCTCTTCCGTCTGCTGTCCCAGGTCATGAAAAAGATCCTTATCAAGGAAGTTTCAGTTGATCAGGATTACGTGCGACGCGTCGCAACCGGGATTCTTGAGCGTATCGGGACCAAAGATAACATCAAAATATTCGTAAGCCCGGCTTCATTGGTGGAGGCCGAAAAGATCAAGGAAGGCTTAAGTCAGAGTCTGGGCCAGATGCGTAACCTGACAGTTGAGGCTGATGCCAGTATCCGCGGAGGGTGTCGCGTGGAGACGGATTTCGGTGCTATTGATGCCACCATCGAGACTCAGCTTGCCCGACTTGATGAGACGCTGAATCACGGCGAGGGATCATGACCATGGAGATCAAGCTCGACGAGGCTAAGTACGCGGATCTCATCTCGCGGGCCACGTTCCAGTCCGAGTCTGGTCTCATCTGCAAGAGTGTGGGACTCACTTTCGAGGGTTACCTGCCCGGGGCGCGTCTGGGGTCCCTTGTCACGATCTCTTCCCAGGCTCATGAGACCGTGGAGGCCGAAGTGATCGGATTTCGCGACAAACGGGTCATTCTCATGGCCATGGATGAAACCCGTGGCGTGAACGCGGCAAGCCGCATCGAGATGAAGGAGATAGATCCTTACATCCCCGTGGGCTCATTCATGATCGGCAGGGTCATCGACGCCAAGTGCCAACCGCTGGATGGCAAGGGCCCCTTGATCCCACCGTCCCTCGCCGCGCAAAAAAAGGTGGCGCGCGCCAGTATCTACTCCGCCATCAATAACCCCATGAGCCGCGCATTGATTCGCGAACCTCTGGACCTCGGCATCAAGGCGATGAATGGACTTCTCACCTGTGGAAAAGGCCAGCGTTTGGGGATCATGGCTGGATCCGGCGTGGGTAAGAGCACGCTCCTTGGGATGATGGCACGCAACGCACGCGCGGATATCAATGTCATCGCGCTCATCGGCGAACGTGGCCGTGAGGTACGGGAGTTCATCGAAAAAGACTTGGGCCCTGAGGGCCTGAAGCGCAGCGTAATCGTGGTTGTCACCAGCGATAAGTCGCCGCTTTTGCGGGTCCGTGGCGCGTTCGTAGCCGCCGCCATTGCCGAGCAATTCTGCGGCATGGGTGCCGACATCCTTCTCATGATGGATTCCGTGACTCGATTCTGCATGGCCCAGAGAGAGATCGGTCTTTCCATGGGGGAGCCTCCCGCGAGCAAGGGTTACACGCCATCCGTCTTCGCCATGCTGCCGCGCTTGCTTGAACGCGCCGGCTCTTGGGAGGGGAAGGGCAGCATCACTGGGCTTTATACCGTATTGGTGGACGGTGACGATATGGATGAGCCCATCGCCGATGCGGCGCGCTCCATCCTGGATGGCCACATCACGCTGAGCCGTCAACTCGCCGCACGTAACCACTATCCGCCCATCGATGTGCTCAACAGCGTGAGTCGGTGCATGGGCAGCGTCACGACACGCCAGCACCAGGCCATAGCCAGTGAGATGCGTGACCTCATGGCCATTTACCAGACCAATGAAGATCTCATTAACATCGGTGCCTACACCCGTGGCACGAATCCTCGATTGGATCAGGCGGTCGCCGCAATGGATCGCATCCGTGCTTTCCTGCGCCAGAAAGTGGATGAGCCCACGAATCTTGATCAAAGTACCGCCATGATGCAATCCATTCTGGCCACGGCCGGCGTGGTCAACCCAAGGTGAAATAAATGAAAAAATTCCATTTTAAGCTGGAGGCTGTGCTCACCGACCGCAAGCGCACCGAAGACATGCGCATGAAGGAGTGGAGCATCGTGAATCGCATGCTGGGTGACCTGAAAAACGAGCATCTCATGCTCGAGGCTCGCTTGAAGAGCGCATTGGTGGAAGCCACCGAGTTTGCTTCCGCCCCACAAGTATCGCCTGCCATACTCGCTGAGACTGAGCGTTTCATTCAGGGCGTGAAGCAACGCATTGAGTGGAAGAACAATGACGTCATTAGGGCTGAGAAGTTCGTGGAGCAGAGACGGGCCGCGTGGTTTGCGGCGCGCCAGAAGCGGATGATTCTAGATAAAATCAGGGATAAGCGCGTTGAAGAGCATCACCAAGAGGCCCGGGACCAGGAGAATAGGAATGTGGACGATCTCATGGTCATGCGCGCACGCCTCAGGGAAGAGGAGCAATGACATGGCTGCAAAAAGCATGAGGATCGCATTCCATACGTTATGCGCATTTCTATTCTTGGTCTCCATCCTGAAAGTGGTGAACGGCGATGACACGCCGGTCGCTGGTATACAGCCTCAAAATGTAGACTCCCTCGCCGTTATTCTTGAAAATAAAAAGGCGGAGCTCCAAGCGCGCGAGGTGGCCCTCGTGGAGCAAGAACGGAAGCTGACAGAGCGTGAAGCGGACTTGGATAAAAAATTGAAAGAGCTCACCGCTGTGAGAGAGGGCATCAATGCCTCCATGGCACAGAATCGCCACGGTAACGAGGAGCGCATCACTCGTATGGTGACCGTTTTCGAAACCATGCAGCCTAAAGCAGTGTCCCAGGTCTTTGAGACCCTTGATGATTGGCTCGCCGTGGATGTGCTGAAGCGCATGGATACGAAGAAGGCGGCAAAGATCATGAATCTCATGGAGCGGAACCGTTCCGCTAAGCTCTCAGAATTACTCACGGGCTACTATCACGAGCGAAATCCGGCATCCGCTGCCCAGAAAGATTCTGCCCGGAGCAATGCGTCACAAAGCGCGTTACCATCAGAGAGTAAGGCGGCAGCTGCATCCGCGGACCCCGCCGTAAAAGAGGCAAAAAAACCGTGATTCCAGGCTTAAATAACACTATTTTCGATCCGGTGAGGGGAGCGGCGCCCCCTGGGGCGGCGCCACCCAACGGCGCTCCGCCACCTGGCGGGCCGCCTGCGGGTGCGGGGTTCCTGAATGAACTCCTCGCCCAAGTGACCCAGGACCAAAAGGGATCAGATGAGATCCTCAAGGGTGGGTTGAAAGAGAAAAGAAGCGCAGCTTCCGGTGCAGCCTCCGCGGAAGGCCCGATAAGCCCCGCCAAAATCCCAGAAATCGCCCTGCCCGCCGCGCAACAAGACCTGCGGAAGCAGCAGCTGGACGCAGCCGTTGATGCCCAAGCCCTTGCGCTGGCGGCAGCCCTGCAACAGCCGCTGGAGCGTTTGCCACAAGCCCCGGTCCCCGCGCCGACCCAGCAACCACAACAGGCTGCTGCCGCCGTAGCCGTTCCTGTAAAAGACGGGATCGCATCTGTTCTTGATCGTGCGGCGCCCGAGAGCAAAATTACCGCCGGTCGTCGCAATACGCCCACCACGGAGCGGGAGATGATTGAAGGCTCTTCCATGCGGGAGCTTCTCGCCGCCGCCAATCGTCAGCTGCCCGTGGGTCGCGACAAAGCCGACCCTCGCATGCAGGGTGGCGTCAAAACAGCGGTGCGGGGCCCCGCTGAGCCCACGGCTCTCCAGCATGGCGAGCCCAACGTCCTTGAGATGGCCGCGTTTCTTGACGCCATCCAAGGTCAGCCTCGCCCCAGCGAAAAATCTTCTCAGAATGTTCCTGCCGCAAAGCCCGTGGCGCCCCCTGCGGTGGGCGCGGATCTGCTCTCTAGTGCTGTTGCCGCCATGGCGCTTCCCGTTGAAGTGTTAGCTGTGGAAAATCGCCGGGAAGCGGCCCCCCCCTTGTTAGGCGGCGCCGATCTTTTGGCGTTCTTAAGCAGCCTTCGTGATGATGGTGAGCTTGCCCTGGAGCTCGCCGCCGCGGATCCAACCGCATGGGATTCCTTCGTTGTTCATCAGCAGGGTAGCGATCTCACCATTAAGAATGCCCATCCCGAAGCAGCTCTTGTCATGAATACTGCGGTGGTGGCCGCGCCCACGCAAACCACGGACCTGCGTAACCAGTGGGAGCTCGCCACCGTGGCTCACGAGCTCGCACGCAACGGTGGTGGCACCGTGCGGTTGAGCGTGAAGCCTGAGGGCATGGGTGAAATCACTATGTCCGTGACCCAGGGCGCTGGCAAAGAGGGGCGTAAGGAATTGGCTCTGCAGATTGTGGCTCAGAGTGCCCAGGCCCGCGATCTTCTCGTGCAGGGCATGGGCGGCTTGAGCCAGGCGCTGAAGAGCAAGGACTACGACTTAAAGTCATTTGATGTAGCGCTACAAGATGGTGGCACTGTTGCCGCTTTCACCGCGGCGGTCATCGATCGGGTGTCAGGCATGGATGCGGGTCTCTCTGGTGCTGACTTCGCATCCGCGCGTGACGGCGCTAGCCAGCGCCAGGAGCAGGGCCGTGGTCAGGGTAATGCCTGGGAGCGCTACGAACAGCAGGCACAGAATCGTGAGCAGCGCGGTGGTCGTCGCCCCTGGGAAACCTGGCTCGCAAGCTGATTTTCGAACCATATAAGAGGAAGACATGATCAACACATCCGTATCGCCTGAAACCGGTGGAGAAAAAAAGGGCGAAGTCCTCAAAAAAATCTCAGAGCAGTACGCGTCGACCCAAGACAAGCGCGATCCCGTGAAGAAGCTGGGCAAGGATGATTTCTTCAAGATCATGGTTACTCAACTGAAGAACCAAGATCCTACCAAGCCTTACGACAACGAGCAGATGGCAGCCCAGATGGCCCAGTTCACGTCCTTGGAGCAGATGTTCAACATGAACGCCAATCTGGAGAAGCTGGCGGATAACCAAAAGCCTCTTTATCAGTTGGGCGCGGCGGGGCTCATTGGGAAATTCGTCACCACGGATACGAGCCGCGTGTCCCATGTGGAAGGGAAGTTCACCTCCTTCAACTTCGAACTACCTGCTGACGCCAACAACGTGCGGATCACTATTTTGAACGAGAAGGGCGAGACCGTGCGGGAGATCGCCAAGGATGCCCTGAAACAGGGTGCGCAGAACATCGATTGGGATGGCAAGCGCGCCAACGGCATGACCGCTCCCAGCGGCACCTACATGATGCAAGTGCGTGCTGAGAGCACGACGGGCAAGCAACTCAATGTCATCACGACTACCCGTCAACAGGTGGTGGGCGTGGGATTCGAAGGTAAAGATACCGCGTTGCTAGTGGGTAATCCCAAGTCTCCGCAGAAGGTGCTGCTGCGCTCCGTGGCCCGCATTGAGAGCGATGCCGTGGAGGCTCCGGCCGTGAAGGCCCAGACCGCGGCCGCTGTTCAAGCTATCGGCGCGGGTGATCAGGCCCAGGGCGATGGCGCTCCCCGCCAGGAGGGCAACATCGTTCCTGGGGTGGACCCCGGACAGTCGTCTAAGTTCATGCCCCTTGATTTGAATACAATGAAGGGACTCTTCGGTGGCGGTCATGACAACCCCGCCCTTGCGGAGAAAACCGCCGCGGTGCCCATGAGCACCGAAGATCTCACCGCGGCCAACCCCGCCGCCGCTGAATTCCTCGCGAAGGGTCAGGGCCGATGAGCAATGATCTCAGGATCCCGAATTTAGCGGGTGCGCCGGGCGGTGTCCCGGTTACGCGCGACCCTGCCCAAGCTCCCGAGCCCCGCACGCGGCCAGAGGGGCTGCCGCAGGGAGATCCCTCCAAAAACTTCGGCGCGGAGCTGCAAGCCCGCATGCCCGCGCCCGCGGCGGCTTCCCCGGCCTCGACGCCGGCTCTCGGCGATCTCGCCAAAGCGCCGATTAAATTTTCCGCCCACGCCGCCTCACGCCTCACCAGCCGTGGCATCGACATGGGCGCGGAACAGATGCGCAAGCTGAGCGAGGCCGTGGATAAAGCAGCCGCCAAGGGCATTGATGAGACGCTCATCCTCACCAAGGATGCGGCATTCATTGTGAGCGTGCGCAACCGTACCGTGGTTACTGCCATGGACCGGGCGCAAATCGATGGAAATGTTTTCACCAACATCGAGGGGGCAGTCATCGTGAATTGAGATTTCAAAGCAGAGTAACAGAGCAAGAGAGATAGCAGTCAAAGGCGGGACTTCCGCAAGGAAAACGGAAGGCGCCTCCCCGAAGTGGATCGATTGAAGCTTCGGATTTTCGTAACTAATTACATGGAGGTAATTAATGGGTATTCTTTCATCCATGACGACCGGCGTGACCGGTCTTCAAGCAAGCGGCGAAGCGTTGTCCATTTACGGCGACAACCTGGCTAACGCGAACACAGTGGGCTTCAAAGTTTCACGACCGGAATTCACGGACGTGATCTCAAAATCCCTCAAAGGCATTCTGGGCGGCAACCAGATCGGGCGCGGCGTGAAGTTGAACCACGTTGATCCGGTGTTCAGCCAAGGTTCCATGACCCAAACGGAACGTCCCACGGACCTTGCCATCACTGGCGACGGTTTTTTCGTGCTGGACGGATCCGAGGGCCGGAGCTTCTCCCGTGCGGGTATCTTCAGTTTTGATAAGAATGGCAAGCTCGTCAACAACGATGGCATGACCGTCATGGGCTTCGAGGCGGACGAGAAGGGCATCATCCGGAACAAGATGGTCCCCATGGAATTGAACCGCTCCGTCATCGATGCCAAAAAAACCAGTAAGGTGAACCTCAGCATGAACCTGGACGTACGGGCCTCGGAACAAACCGAATGGAACAAGCAGGACCCTGAGAAAAGCAGCCAGTATTCCAACGGCTTCACCACGTACGACTCCGCCGGCAACGCCCACTTGCTCACTGTGTATTTCAATAAAGTCGGTGATAACCAGTGGGGCTACCACGTCATGGCAAAAGGCGATGAGATTGTCGGTGGCAAGAAGGGCGAGGCATTCGAAGGCGCCAGTGGCACCCTGATGTTCAATACCGAGGGTCGCCTCATGGATGTAAAGAGCGGCAAGAACTCTTTCAGCTTCAATAAAGGCGCACAGTCCGATCAAGTCATCGATATGAACTTCGGCAAGACGCTGAAGGAAGGCGGCGACGGCCTGCAAACCACCCAGTACGGCACCAACTCCGACTTGTACAAGCACACCCAGGACGGCTACACCGCCGGCACCGTGGCTGGCTTGTCCTTCAATGACGATGGCATCCTGAGCGCTATTTTCAGCAACGGCGAGGTCATGAGCCTCGGCCAGGTGGCCGTGGCCAAGTTCGAGAACAATGAAGGACTGTTCAAAACCGGCGGCAACCGCTTCCGGGAATCCCGCAATTCCGGCCAAGGCTTCATCGGCAAGCCCGGCGAAGGTGGCCGCGGACGGGTGGTCCCCAAGACCATTGAGTCTTCCACCACGGACATCGCCAACGAGTTCATCAACCTGATCCAAACCCAGCGCAACTTCCAAGCTAACGCCCGCGTGATCACCACGTCGGACGAGATGCTGCAGGAAGTGATCAACATGCGGAAGTAAGCGTAGCTCTCTGAATTAAAAGTCTAAGACTAGGCGAAGGTATTTTGCCGGCTAGCGAGGCGGAGGGCCGGAGCGGGCGACCAAGGCGTACTCCTGTACGCCGCGTGGAGCCCGCGAGGACCCGACAACGAAGCTAGGCGGCAAAAGACCGAGCCTACTCTATGAGAATCGGTGGCGGGGTCGGCTTGAGGCTGGCCCCGCCACTGGTTTTTTGGCTGTTTGCGCACGCAGCCAAATTCCTGACGCCTGCCCGGTGGTTGCCGCCAGCTCTCTGACGCCGGCGCCGTGGCGCGTCAAATAATATTCGTTTGATATCAACGGCATAGGGCTCTAAACAGCGTCATTCAACGGCACCTATTGCCGACGCTCCGTGGCACAACCATTGCTCACCTCCTCATTGGACGATTATCCCCATCTCCAGAGGGCGAAATAGCCATGTCGGAACAATCAGGAACACCAGCATCAGGCGGCGGCAATAACAAGATCGTACTCATCGCATCCATCCTCAATACGGTGGGCATGCTGGCGGTGGTTGTACTCATGGTGGTGTCCTACCAAAAAGAAAAAAGCCGTACCTCGGTTGAGGACATCGCTGTGGAGGGCGATGCCCACGGCGGTGGTGAGCACGCCGCCGCGGGTGCCCATGGTGGTGGCCATGGGGATGGCGGACATGGCGATGCCCATGGCGGCGCTGTCGCGAAGAAATCCTTACCCTCGGACACTGGGAAGATCGTCCCCCAGGATGGTTTCCAGGTGAACTTGGCCTCGGCTCCAGGAAGCCAGCCCCGCTACCTCAAGATGAATATGTCTTTCGAGATGGAGCAGGGGCAGGACGAAGACGAGCTCAAGGCCAAGAACGCAAAAGTACGGGACGCCGTCATCAATATTCTCAACTCCAAGAAGGCCCTCGATATTTCCTCAGCGGAGGGGCGTGACCTCCTCAAGGAGCAGGTCAAGCAGGCGGCCAACGGCTACCTCAAAGAAACCAAAATCAAGAACGTGTATTTCTCCAATTTTGTAATCAGTCAGTGAGGGCAGGCAATAAATGAATCAGGTACTCAGTCAAAATGAAGTTGATGCCCTGCTCGCGGCGGTGTCCGAGGGCAACATCGACGTGAACGCCAGCGGCGCGCCGGGAGCGGCGGGCGGGGGCGACGGCACCCCCGAACCAGGCAGGTCCGTAGTCATCAACGGCAAGGACGACGCCGAGGTCTCCAACTACGATCTTACCAACCAAGATCGCGTGATTCGCGGCCGGATGCCGACCCTCGATATCATCTACGAACGCTTCATCCGTCTCTTTCGCATCAGCCTGTCCAACTCCCTTCGCAAAGTGGCCTCCATCTCCATCATCTCCACGGACTTGCTGAAATTCGGTGAGTTCGTGAACACGCTGCCCATCCCCTCCTGCATGTGCATCATGCGCTTCGAGGCCCTTCGGGGCCCGGCCCTCCTCGTGTTCGAGAGCAAGCTTGCCTACGCCCTTGTCGACTCCTTCTTTGGCGGCACGGACCGACCCTTCACAAAGATCGAAGGCAAGGAATTCACGAATATCGAGCTCACTATCATCAAAAAAGTGATGGACCTCGCGATCAGCGACTTGGAAGAAGCCTGGGCTCCCGTCCACAAGACGAAAATCAGCTATGTCCGTACTGAGGTGAACCCACAATTCGTCGGCGTGGTGCCTCCCAGTGACGTTATCATCTCCACCACTTTCGAGGTGGAGCTTGAAAATGCCAGCGGTACCATCGCCTTGATCATCCCTTATTCAACCATCGAGCCCATCAAGCAAAAATTGAATGCCACCTTCCAGTCGGAAGCGGACAACAAGGATCGTCACTGGACAATGGTGATGTCCGAGCACTTGCAGGTCGTCGATGCCGAAGTGAGCGTGCGGTTGGGGCATACGGATATCACCGTGGCCGACCTGGTCAACCTGCAGGTGGGCGACATCATTCCCCTGGGCCAGAACGCCGATGGGGAGCTTGAGGTTCTTTGCGAAAGCGTGCCGAAGTTCAAATGCGTCTTCGGTGTGTCACGGGGCAACCGCGCGGTGCAGATCACGCGGGTTATCGGCGAATAAAGGGTGTGAGGAAATATGGCCAACGATGCAGCCAGTTCAATTGATCAGTTGATGAACCAGATGAGTGCCGATCCGGCAGCCGCGGCGGCCAGCGCCACTGCTCCAGCCGGAGGCGGCGCCGCAGCCGCGGGGGGAGCACCCGCGGGTGCACCGCCCGTACCGGCCGCGCCAGCGGCCAGTGGCGGTGAGCGACAGGCGGTCCATAGCTTAGACTTCATTTTAGATATCCCTCTCAAGGTTACCGTTGAGTTGGGCCGCACAAGGCTCGCCATCCGAGAAATCCTCCAGCTGGCCCAGGGCTCCGTGGTGGAACTTTCCAAGTTCGCCGGTGAACCTTTGGAAGTGCTGGTTAACGACAAGTTGGTGGCTCGCGGCGAAGTCGTGGTTGTGAACGAGAAGTTCGGCATCCGACTCACCGACGTCATTTCCCCCGTTGAACGCATTGAACAACTCAAGTGAGGCTGATCCGATGACTAGAACCCTTTCCGCGAAGACCCTGTCGAAAGCAGCTTGGCTGGCGCTTTCCGTGCTTTTCCTGGCTGTATCCTATAACGCCGCATCAGCCTCGGATGCCACGGTTACTGATGTACGGACTCGCAAAGTCGCTGGCGGGGTGGAAGTGGATGTAAACTTTGACGGTCCATACGCGGCCAAGGGCCTCAAACCCGACTACGACCGCAACTTCGCGCAGATTGTTCTCAATAAAACAGGAATCAAGGCAGCTCGCATGATCCCGGTGGGCGTAGCCGGGATCGAGAAGATCTTTCTCTACCAATACCAACCCGGCGTGGCCCGCTTGCGCGTGATCATGAAGGACGGCATGGTTGCTCCGAAGGGCCACATCAATATCTGGAACGCACGTTCTGGAACCATCAGAATTCTAGTGAAGAACGCCCCCCCTTCATCGAGCATCGTTGAGCGCATTGCAGAGAGCAAGACTACCGCCGACGAAGACGCGCTTCTGAAAACTGTCATGAAGGATGGCGCTGAGGCGGCACCAGCGGCGAAGAGCACCATTGAAACCAAGGATGTCGCTGTGTCCGCGGAGTCGGGCGCCTTGGGTTCCAAGGTGGAGCCGTCTCGCCACATCACGCGCATGATCCTCGGACTCCTCACCGTCATCGGGCTTTTCATTGGTGCTGCCTTTTTCCTCAAACGCTACGCCGGCGGTCTCGACTTGAAAAAGCTGCCTTTTGGGACGAAAGAACGCCTCATTCAAGTGGTGGCCTCCCACCGCCTGGGAAAGAGCCAGGCCATTTCCCTGGTTAAGGTCACCGACGAGTACATGGTCATGGGCGTCACCGGTGAAAACATCTCCCTCATCGCCAAGCTGGGCAAAGACGTGGATGTGGAGAAATATTTGGAAGATCGTTTCTGGGGCGGCATGTTCGAAAAGCACCTCTCGGCATTTACCAAGCCCGACGTGACCACGGCAGGTTCCGTCCCCTATGATGGCCCCAAGAACGTCGCCACTCTGAAAGTGGCTCCCCCCGCGGCCAGCGCCGCCGCGGTGGCCTACGTGAGTCCTCTCCGCGCGGCGATCAAGGAGAAGACCACAGGTCTGAAACCCCTCGCATGAAACGTTCGACTGGCATTGCAGCACTGAGTTTTTTCCTGGCGGCGCTGCTTCTGCTTCCCGCGGGCCTGGCTTTCGCTCAGCAGACTGGCGGCGTCTCCATGCCGCTGTCCATTCCCTCAATTTCCCTGGGCTTGAGTCAAAGCTCAAAGCCCGCGGATGTCGCTAATGTCGTGCGCATCCTCATCATTCTCACGGTGCTGTCCCTCGCCCCCGCGATCCTGATCATGATGACGTCCTTCACTCGCATCGTCATCGTGCTATCCTTCATCCGCCAGGCCATCGGCACCCAGAACACGCCGTCCAACCAAGTGGTCATCGGCCTCGCTCTTTTTCTGACGTTCTTTGTCATGGCGCCCACGTTCAAAACCATCAATACCCTCGCCATTGAACCCTATATGGCGGGCAAGGTCTCCCAGGAATACGCTTTTGGGCAGGCGGAGGCCCCGGTGCGGGATTTCATGTTCAGGCAGGTACGTGAAAAGGACCTGGAGTCGATGATGGTTCTCGCCAAGATGAGCAAGCCCCGCAACCGCACTGACGTGCCCACCTATGTTCTCATACCCTCCTTCGTCATCAGCGAGCTGAAGACGGCGTTTCAGATGGGCTTCATGCTCTATCTCCCCTTCTTGGTTCTGGACATGGTTGTGAGCAGCGTCCTCATGGCCATGGGCATGATGATGTTGCCTCCCGTGGTTATTTCCCTGCCTTTCAAACTTCTCCTTTTCGTCCTTGTGGACGGCTGGCAGCTCATTGTGGGCTCCCTAGTGAAATCCTTCGGGTGATTTGGTCATGAATGAAGAAGCAGTCATTGCCATTGGTCAAGAGGCTTTAAAAGTCACCTTCCTGCTCGCGGCGCCGTTGCTCGCGGTGGCAATGGTGGTCGGCATCGCCGTCTCATTGCTGCAGGCCATCACCCAGATCAACGAAGCAACCTTGAGCTTCATTCCCAAGATCGTGGCCATCGCCCTTGTGCTCTTGCTTGGTGCTCCCTGGATGCTTGACACCCTGACTGATTACACGAGTGAGATCTTCACGACCTTTGGGGAGATGAGGCGTTGAACCCATTCCACTGGGATGAAACGCAGATTTTCGCATTCTTCTTCGCATTCATCCGGGTGGGCAGCCTCTTGATATTCATTCCGCTCTACGGCGACCGTGCGGTGCCCACTCAAGTGAAGGCGCTGCTCGCGGTGGCTTTGGCCTGGGTGCTTTTCCCCTTTCTCTGGGCTGATGGTTTGCGCATGTCTCCGTCCTTGGCCGCCAGCCCCATGGCTTTGACGCTGGCCGTGGGCCAAGAAGTGTTGTTTGGCGCACTCATCGGCCTGGTGAGCCGCTGGGCCTTCGATGCGGCCCAGATCGCAGGTCAGTTGGCGGGGACGGCCATGGGCCTTTCCATGTCCTCGGTGGTGGACCCTCAGACGGAGGCTCAGACGCTGGCTCTCGCTGAGATCAAGCACATCATGGCCCTGCTGCTGTTTCTCGCCATGGATGGCCATGTTTTATTGCTGAACGTGATCAAGTCCTCCTTTCAGGCGGTGCCGCCTGGCGGCATCAATTGGTATGCCAAGCAGACCCAAGTCATAGGTTACCTCACGGAAATGAGCGCTGAAGTGCTCCTCGCCGCCGTGAAGATCGCGGCTCCGGTGATCTGCGCCTCTCTCATCGTCAACGTGACCTTCGGCATCGTATCCCGCGCAGTCCCGCAGATGAACATTTTCGCGGTCAGCTTCGGCGCCAGCATCACGGTGGGGCTCTTCATCTCCGCCATCTCTTTGCCGTCTTTCGCCAATGCCATGTCCGGGATGTTCGTGGACTACGGCGCCGGCATCCTGAGATTCATGGAGCTCTTCCATGGCTGACTACGAAGAGAGGTCCATGGAGGACCTGACGGAGGAGCCATCCCAGCACCGCTTGGATGAGATGCGCGGCAAAGGCCAAGTGGCCATGAGCAAGGAGCTCACATCCGCGGCGGTATTCGTGGGCTGTCTGTTCATCATCTTCGGGTCCGCCCAGGCGTTCTCATTGCAGGTGCAGGACTTCATGAAGGAGCTTTTCCGAACCCGCTTGCTCACGGAGTCGGACATCAAGGGTTCCCTGGCCGTCACTGACATCTTCCGGGACTGCTACAAGCTCGCCGCGGCGGGGTGCCTCCCGCTTTTCGCCACCGCGCTCATGGCTGGTATCGTGTCCTCCATCGCCCAGACGCAAGGCCTCATCTTCAGCGCCGAAGCGATCAAGATGGATCTCAATCACATCAACCCCATCAGCGGTATGAAGAAGCTCTTCTCCCTGCAAAGCCTCTTCCAAGGCGTCAAGGCCGTGGTGAAGTTCTCAGTGATCATGGCCGCGCTCTATTTCGCTGCTGGCGCGGAGATGCAGGATTTGCCCTCGGTGGCCGGCAAAAGCGTGAGTGAGATCCTGGGTTACGTCGGAAGTTTGACGGCGAAGGTTTTTACCGCCATCGCCGGGGTTCTGGCAGTGATCGCCGTGGGGGATTACGGCTTCCAATGGTGGAACTTCCGCAAGCAGGCCATGATGACAAAGCAAGAGGCTAAACAAGAGGCCAAAGATCGGGAAGGTGATCCTCAGATCCGCGCGCGCATCAGGAGCGTTCAGCGCGAGATGGCTCGCAAGCGGATGATGAAGAACGTGGTCAAAGCCGACGTCATCGTCACCAACCCCACCCACATCGCCGTGGCGATTCAGTACGAGCAGGGTTGGATGGCACCCCGGGTGGTGGCGAAAGGCGGCGATTACCTCGCGGAGAAGATACGCGCTCTTGCCCGTGAGCATGGAATACCTATCGTGGAGAACAAGCCTTTGGCCCGGGCCTTGTATAAGAGTGTGAAGGTTGGGCAGTTGGTCCCGAGATCCTTCTACCAGGCAGTGGCTGAAATTCTCGCTTACGTTTACAGGATCAAACCCAAGAAAGTCATCGCGGAGCAGGGACACGATGTCCCATAGCGTCATAAAAAGTAAGGATATCAAGGAAGATGGCTGAAGCTACGGCGAACAATACTACGGCAGTGGCGGGGGGAGGAGGCGGCACCAGCATCCTCAGCAAGCTCTCCGTCGGCTCTGACCTTGCCCTCGCCGTCGGCGTAGTCTTGATGTTGGTCGTCATGATTCTGCCGCTCCCCGCCTTCATCCTCGACATTCTTTTGTCGCTCTCCATCGCAAGCTCCATCATGCTGCTGCTTTTGGCCATCTATACGAAGCGCACCTTGGACTTGAATATTTTTCCCAGCCTGTTGCTTCTTACGACGTTATTTCGCCTGTCTCTCGCCGTGGCCAGCACTCGCCTTGTCCTGCTGCACGGTGGTGACCAGGGGGTCGCCGCGGCGGGCGAAGTCATCCGCAGCTTCGGGGCCTTCGTGGTGGGCGGCAATTACGCCGTGGGCACCGTGCTCTTCGTCATCCTCGTCATCATCAACTTCGTCGTCATCACCAAGGGCGCGGGCCGCGTAGCTGAGGTTTCAGCCCGCTTCACCTTGGATGCCATGCCCGGCAAGCAGATGGCCATTGACGCCGATCTCAATGCCGGGACCATCAATGAAGAGCAGGCAAGGAAGCGCCGTGCCGACATCGCTCAGGAAGCGGACTTCTACGGTTCCATGGACGGCGCGAGCAAGTTCGTGCGCGGGGATGCCATTGCGAGCATTCTCATCGTCATCGTGAACATCGTCGGCGGTCTTCTCATCGGCACTCTCCAGCAGGGTAAGCCTCTCGAGGAAGCCCTCCAAATCTACACGTTGCTCACCATCGGTGATGGTCTTGTCACCCAAATCCCCGCCCTGATCATCTCCACGGCCGCGGGTATCCTCGTCACCCGGGGCGCCAGCGGGGATAACCTGGGCACGGAATTCGCCACACAGCTGACCCGCCACCCGAAATCGATCGCCATCGCCTCCGGCATGATGTTCGCCATGGCTCTCGTGCCCGGGCTGCCCACGGTGCCGTTCCTCATTCTTTCAGTGGCCTCAGGCTATCTCGCGTTCACGCAGTTCCGCAGGGAAGCGACGGAGGAGCAAGCCCAGCTCATGAAGGTCAAGGACAACACGAATAAGCCTCCCTCCGATCGCATCGAGACCCTGCTCAGCATGGACGTGCTGGAGCTCGAAGTGGGCTACGGCCTCATCTCCATGGTGGACTCCGACCAGAACGGCGAGCTGCTGGAGCGCATTACCCAGATCCGGAAGCAATTCGCCCTGGATATGGGCGTCATCATCCCACCGCTGCGCATCCGCGACAACCTGCAACTGAAGCCCGGCGAGTATGTGCTCTACCTCAAAGGCGTTTCCGTGGGGCAGGGCGAGCTCATGGTGGACCACTACCTTGCCATGGATCCGGGCACCGCCGGTGAGCGCATCACGGGCATCCCCACGCTGGAGCCTGCGTTCGGCCTTTCCGCCCTCTGGATCACCGCCAAGCAAAAAGAGCGTGCGCAGTATTTGGGCTACACAGTCGTGGATCTCTCCACGGTCATTGCCACTCACCTGACCGAGCTCATTCGCAAGCATTGCTTTGAGCTTGTGGGGCGGCAGGAGCTGCAAAGCCTGCTCGACATCGTGAAGCAGTCCAATCCGAAGATCGTCGAGGAGGTCGTGGATAAGGCCCTCGTGCCCGTGCAAACTGTGTTGCGGGTTCTGCAAAACCTGCTGAGGGAGAGCGTCAGCATCCGCGACCTGAAAACCATCCTGGAGACATTAGCGGAAAATGCCGCGAAAACGAAGGATCCCGCGGTGCTCACGGAGCATGTGAGGGCCGCCCTCGGGCGATCCATCACAAAAAGACTGCTCAACCCCAAAGGCGAGCTGCCCCTCATCACCCTCGACCGAACCATTGAAGAGAGCATCGCTCAAGGCATCATTCAAACCGACCAAGGTCCACAGCTCTCTCTTGATCCCGGGCTCATCCAGCCCCTCATCAGGGAGCTCAATGCCCAGGCTGAGCGCATGGTCATGGATAGCAATCAAGCCGTGCTGCTCGTATCCCCCGTGATCCGTTCCCAGTTGAAACAGCTTCTGGACAAGTTCGTGCCCCATCTCGTGGTGCTTTCACACAATGAGATATCAAGTCAAATCCCCGTCAAATCATACGCCACCGTGAGGTTGAGCCATGCAGGTTAGGAAATTCGAGGCCCCGACCATGGCCGAAGCCCTGAAAATCGTGAAACAAGAGATGGGCCCCGAGGCCATCATTCTCTCCACTAAGAACCACCGCAAGGGCTTCGGCCTCTTGAGCAAGGCATCGGTGGAAGTCACCGCCGCGGTCGCGGACAAGGATCTGGTGAAGAAGCAGATCACGGAGCGCGTGGTGCCTGAGACGACGAAAAACGCCATCCGCGACATGTCCGCGAGCCGACAGGCCAATGTGTACAACGATTTTTCCGGCCACTACATCGATAAGGCGGAGAAGATGCGTCGTGCGAGGGAGCAGGATGGAAAGCAGAAGAATCGCTACATCGATATTCTTGACGATGACGACGCGGGCGCCACTCTCTCGACCAGAGACCAAGAGGTAGGCCAACCCGCCGCCTATGGCCGCAATGCGCGGATCACGGCGCCTACCGCCGCCCCGGTCTCTCAATCCGCAGATATGGGTGGCGCTACCAGCGAAAATCTTGCCGCCGCTGCCGCGCACCATGAAGCCATGCGTGACCGCCTCACCCAGGAGATGAACGCCATCAATGCCTCCCCCGCCGGTGGTGAGCTCGATGGCCTCCGCGAGGATGTGAAGCGCCTGAAGATGATGATGGAGGAGCTCAAGACCGAGCAAGCTGCCGCCACCGATACCAAAGCAGTGGAGCACGGTAGCGAGGAGCTCAATGCGGAGTTCCAGAGCCTTCTCAGAAACGGGCTTGATCGCAAGTATGCGGCGGCCCTCATCAAACAAGCGGCATTCAGCCTGCCCCGGGAAGCCATCAGCGATTCCGAGCGCATCCTGGAGGCCACTGCCAATGAAATGATAGAAAACCTGCGGGTTGAGAATGTGCTGGCGTTCACCCCAGGGTCGGAGCAGCGGATCATCGCCATCGTGGGCCCTACGGGCGTGGGCAAAACCACCACGCTGGCGAAGCTCGCATCCCAAGCCATCCTCGGGCGTAGCATGCGGGTGGGCCTCATTAACCTGGACAGCTATCGCATCGGTGGCGCGGATCAGTTGGCGACTTATGCCAAGATTCTCAACGTGCCGTTTCGCAATGCCACGAATGAAGTGGAACTGGAGCGGGCCCTTGCGGAGTTCCGACCCCTCGATATGGTCCTCATCGACACCACCGGGCGTTCACAAAAAGACGCCGATGGGCTCACGGCAGTGAAGAATATGCTGGCATCGGTGAAGGGCATCAAAACCATGCTCCTCATGAGCGCCACCACCAGGGATCAGGAGCTCTATGACATCCTGGGTCGTTTCCGTGTGTTCTCCCCCGCATACTTGGCTTTCAGCAAACTCGACGAGTCCAGCGTGCATGGCTGCATCTACAATGTGGCAGTAAAAACAGGCATACCGCTGGCGTGCTTCACCGTGGGGCAGCGAGTGCCCGAAGATATTGAACCCGCGACAAAAGAGCGGGTTGTAGACTTGATTTTAGACCTCTAGGAGACAACGAGATGGATCAAGCAGGCACGCTCAGGAAAATCATGAATGGGAGGTCCCCCGTGAAGTCGGAGGGATTGAAAGCTTTGAAAGTCATCTCAGTGACCAGCGGCAAGGGCGGCGTGGGCAAGACCAACATCGTCGCGAACCTCGCGGTCAGTTTGCAGAAACAGGGGCTCAAGGTGCTTTTGCTGGATGGGGATTTCGGGCTGGCAAACCTGAATATCGTCATCGGCATGGAACCCAGGGGTACCGTGACCGATGTCATCAGCGGCGCCAAGGATGTCTCCGACATCGTGCTGACCGGCCCCGCCGGCGTGAAGCTGATCCCCTCCAGTACGGGGATTCTGAAGGCGTCCCAGCTCTCGTTGGCGGACAAGACCATACTCATGGATCGGCTCGAAGCGGCTCATATCCCCTTCGACATACTGCTCATTGATACGGGCGCCGGCATCAACTCTGACGTGACCTATCTCAATGCGGCGGCCAGCGAAGTGATTGTGGTGACCACGCCAGAACCAACCGCCATCACCGACGCCTATGCTCTCATGAAGGTCATGAGCCAGGAGCATAATGTGAAGCGGTTCAAGCTGCTGGTCAATATGTCCGCGGATGAACGGGAGGCCACCACGGTTTTCAGGAACTTGCTGGACGTGGCTGATCAATTTCTCAACGTATCCATCGAGTATCTGGGGTGGGTGCCCTACGACCGCCAGGTCTCGCAGGCGGTGATGGGGAGGCGCATTCTCTGCGAGCGATTCCCCGATTCCCCAGCCGCGAAAGCATTTCAATGCATAGCAGCCGGGCTTTCTGGTCCCAGCAACGGTGCGGTGAGCCCCATGATTACCGGTAACCTGCAGTTCTTTTGGAGAACGCTTATGATCAACGAGGTCAACGCATGAAAGACGCAATCAGCAAATATCAAAAGACCTCCAAAATGGAAGCATCTCCGCGCACAGCAGCGGTGGACGATGACTTCGACGTCACGGATAACGACTTCAGAATTCCGGAGAACGCGCTCAACCCCGCCAGTCGGTCGCGGCGGGGGATCCCCCAGGGCAGTGGCCTCTCGGGATCCCGCGATGAGATCATCAAGGAGTATGCTCCTCTCATCAAGTATATCGCCCAGAAGATCGCGGCGAGGCTACCCGCCAACATTGAGCTCGATGACCTCATCAGCGCGGGCGTCATCGGCCTCATGGATGCCATCGAGAAGTACGATCCCACCCGGGATAATAAGTTCAAGACCTATGCTGAGTTCCGCGTCCGAGGAGCCATCCTGGATGAGCTGCGCGCCCAGGACTGGGTCCCCCGGTCCGTGCGGGAAAAATCAAAAATGCTTGAACGCACCTACATCAAAATCGAGCGTGAGAAGGGCAGACCCGGCACGGACGAAGAGGTGTGTCTCGAACTGAATCTCAGCAGCGAGGAATACCACGAGATGCTGAGTCAGGTGCGGTCAGTATCCCTGCTGTCCTATGAGGATCTCAATAGCTTCTCTAGGAGCGACAAACGCGCGGCGTTGGGGCTGGGCGAAAATGGGCGGTCACCCACGCCATTCTCGGAAGTGAATGTGGCGGGGCTGAAGCGAATGATCGCCGAGGCCATCAAGGAGCTGCCCGAAAAGCAGAGACTGGTCCTTTCGCTGTACTACTATGAGGATTTGAACTTGAAGGAAATCGGGCGTGTGTTGGAAGTCACTGAATCACGGGTGTCACAACTCCATACCCAAGCGGTCCTCAGGCTCAAGGCCAAGCTCAAAAATAACTTCGACGATTTCATCGCGCTATTCGGATGAGGGAACTTCATGGATGAGTTGGCGACACTTTCAGGGGATTTTCTCTTCGAGAGAAGGAGGCTCGCGGATAGCCTGCGGCGCCTCGAGTCCCTTATTGTGAGCCCGGAAGTGTCAACGCAAATTGGCCGGGCCACTCTCATCGAGATGCAGGCGGAAATCGATCGCCTTACAAGTGGGATTTTCCGCTTAGATGCTCTTGCTAAGCACCTTTCCGCGAAATCCCAGTTCGATCGTTACGAGGATTGCGATTTTTTTCTCAATAGCATGGTGGTCGCTGCTCAGAACGCGGCAAGTACAGCCACGAGGGCCGTGTTAGTGAATGCCACGGGGCACGGCACTAAAGTGGACCGCCACAAAATCTCCAAGCTCCAAGAAGTGTTGCCGGAAATGATGCAAACCTTCATTGAGTTTTCCATCGAATCCCCCAAAGAGCGTCGGCTCCGGGGCAAGAAGGAGACCGCCTTTGTGCAGATGGGCATGCGTCGGCACGATGAAGGCATCCAATTCACATTAGTGGCGGATGGCAATGGCGTCATGCCGCCTCTATCCGACGAACACGGTGAACGCCTCGCGGCCATTGGTGTTCGAGCCACTTTTCAGGGGAAACCTGGCAAGTGGTCGTGCTGGGTCTTCAACATTCCCCATTATGCCCCGGTGATGAACTGCTACGCGGTGAGTCTGGGGGGCCTCAAAGTCTACATGCCGGCCACGGCGGTGGTGGCGGTTCATGACAGCGGTCCATTGGATCCTGGCGAAACCCCCATTATCCGCATGAACAATGAGTTGAAGGGCGAGGTTGTGAGAGCGAACGAAGTCCGCGCGGGCCCAGTCCATGCGTTGGAAGTCGCGGCCGGATCACGGCGCGCATGGCTCCTCATCGATGGTCCCGCCATTCGAGAAGAAGTATTCATGAAGCCCGTGCCCGAAAGCCTGAGCGGCTATGGCCGCTATATGGGCATGGTGGTTTCCACCACAGCCCCCAGCCAAGCTTTATTCGCGGTTATCAATCCGAGTTTCATCGTCTACGGAGGGACCCTGCCGTGAGCAACAGCATCAAGGGGAGGATGAGTATCGCGCTAGCAGGCGCATTGATCCTGGGCTTGGGCACCGCGGTCAGCATCCTGGTTCGCTACAAGAACCACCAAGACTACTCCGTCCGTCTCCTTTCCGGCCAAGAGAAGACCGTGATCCTGGGACAACTCATAGAAGCACGCCTCAAAGCCGCCAAAGAGATGTTGCCGCTTTCCGTGTCCAATCAGTCCGCGAATGAATCTTTCATTGAGCGCATCAAAGGCGTGGATGCGGATCTGAAGGCACTGACTACGGAGATAGATGACCAGAACCTGCAGGAGGCGCTCAAGGCCATTGCCCCCATCTCTCGCAACGGCAAGGTCGAAGTCCTGGAAGATATTTTCGTTTACTACCGCAACGTGAAGGCCGTGGCCTTCAACCTCTACCGCACGTGCTGGGCCAATAAGTGGATGAATGCCGCGCGGGCCATTGGCCAGGTCGTGCAGGACTTGGATAATCTGCCTTACCATGATGCCGAAAAAGGCCTCTCCGTGATCTCCGCCAAGATCATCACTCTGACGGGTTACATCACGCGGGTGGATATGAGCAATGAGAGCAAGGTCCTCGTGCTGGGGCAGTTGGCCCAGATCAAGACCACCATAGACCGCTACGGTGAAGCGGTTTCCCAGGCCGAGAAGTCCAAGGAGGTGCGTGAATCAGCTTTGAAAAAAGCTTTAGTGAGCTTGCGCCTCTACAATGAGGCCCAGGCCAAGGGGGCCTCCCAATTCATAGCCCGCACCCAAGAGGACTTCGTGCGTTCTCTGCTGTGGATTGCCCTCTCCGCCATCGTGGCCCTGGGCTGGCACATGTTCTGGACCCGTAGGAACGGAAAACGCGTGGTTGCGGCGACGGAATCCCTCGTCATGCAATGCACCCAGTGGATACAGAGCGGCGGGGCCTTGAGCGCCACGGGCACCAAAGCTCCCCTCAATACGGACGTGGAGTGGAAACCTGTTTTCGAGTCCTTGGATCAGGTGCATGGCAAACTCTCGGCGCTGCGCCGTGAGGATCAAGCCATCAAGCGCTTGATGCAGCAACCCTTCATCTTGGTGAACCGCGCCCGTCAGGCGGTGTATTGGAATTCCAGTGCCGCGGCATTCTTGAAGAGCCGCAGCGTGGATGAGTCTGGCCCTGTGCACTATATGACGCTGCTGCGCTTCCCCGTGAAGGATGGCAAGGCTGTGTCCGACCCCGTGGAGAAGGCATTTCAAGATAAGGCTGAGGTGACACGGGGTATTGAGGTGGTGAGCGGCCCTGAAATCGTGTCCACACGCATTCTTTGCACTCCGGTGCCCGATGCCGAGGGACAGGCGGATTACATCCTGGTGCAGCTCCGTGATCTCCGCGACGAATTCAAACTCATCGACAATGAGATCACTCGCCAGCTGGCCAGCGTGAAAAACGCGGTTCGTGCCGTGCAAGAGGGCAAGGTGCCAGATGACGTCGCCATCGATGTCCGGCCCGCCATCAGGGACTCCGTGGAAAACCTGAAGCACATCGCCATCGAGCACCAGGAACACAAAGAGATGATCACAGGCCAGCTTGCCGCCGCTCTCGAGCGCTTGTCCCGGGAGGGAGGCCTGAAGAAGAACGTCCACGGACGCTTGCGCCAGATCACCGAAGACGTGGAAGGCTGTCATAAGACAATCACTCGCATTGATGGTGAATTGGACGCCATGTCCTCATTCTTGCGGGATTCCGCCACCAGAGACCAAAGCATCAAGAATGAGTATTCCGTGTTGCATCGGCGGGGTTCTGACCTTCAGCGCAATATCCGCCAAGAGCAGGAGCTCGCGGCTAGGGCTCTCACCAGCCTCCAGCAGATTGACTCGCTCACCAAGGGCATTCGATCCCGGGAGCAGCTCATATACAGCGCCTTGGAGAAAGCTTCCGTAGCGAACGCCAACAACAGCATCCTGCGGGCGCGGCCTGACATCTCCATCGTGGAAATCGCTGGCATCCTGGATAGCGTGAACACCCTTTCCGAGCAATTCGATCGTGCCTACCGCTTCATTCAGCAGGCCGTGAGTGAGTTGGAGAATCAGTATTCTTCCCTGAGAGGCAGCCTTGAGGAAAGCCTCGCGACGAGCAAGAAGCTGTCCGAGGATGACCGCGGCATCATTGATATCCTGGGGCGCCTTGAGAAGCTCACGGATGCCGCCAAAGACGATTTCCGCGGCATCTACAATCGGGGTTCCGCCGTGCGAGAGGGCCTCGCGGCCATGGAGTCCAACCTTGGGGCCGTGGAAGAGAAGTGCCGCGTGCTGGAAAAGGTCGGCACCGCGAGCCTTGAGCTGCAGGAGCATATGGAGCGGGGGTTCCGCGGCATGCTAGAAGGTACGGCTTAAGCGTACTATTGCGCTTCGGCGTGGGGCATGTAAGTTACGCTGTCCATCGCGACGTCATAAATTCGCAATCCTGGTTGCTCACTGTCCACGTAAACGCGATCGGCGTCGTCGAGAATCACGGATATCGTGCCGAAGGGCGCCGTGGTGGCGTCGCGGATGAGGCTGATTACACCGGAGGCAAGGGTCATGACCTGGACGCGCAACCTATCATTTTGGGCGCCTTCATATTTTGCAGGGATTTCTAAACCAAAGCTGATGGCGTTGGTGGACGCGATGGCGTAGCCCGACCGGCCCATGATCCGTCGTGCGATGGCGACCCACGTCTCGTCCCGCTCGGCCACAGTCCACGATGCACGGCGGTCGCCAAAGCCGCAGGACAGGTAGATGAGCACCGCGCCGTCCCTCAACACATGGGGGCTGAGCTCTTCTATGTGTTCATTAATCAGTGTCTGATCCGGGCCGATGGCAAAGGTCCCCGGCTTGCCATGGGCCATGATGATGACCACGTCGGTGTCGCGGCTGCTCTCCAGGGCTGCATTGAGCTCCGCGATGGATCCGACGACATGAGAGCGGAAAGATGCTGCTTGGCTCTGGATATTTTGGATGTTCCTCACGTGGGCGACGTCCACCTCGCCGGTGAGATCGCGCACGAGGCCAGGGGCGCCCAAGGCATCGCTGATGAGGCTGCGTTCGCTGATGAAAACCACGTTTCTGCCGGCAAACGGTGTATGGGACGCCGTCTGGGTGTCGGCAATGAACTCTGCG
Organism: uncultured Oligoflexia bacterium; assembly: GCA_964360145.1. Classification (GTDB taxonomy): domain Bacteria; phylum Bdellovibrionota; class UBA1018; order UBA1018; family CAYHWW01; genus CAYHWW01. The sequence continues at coordinate 39,212 of CAYHWW010000014.1, forward strand.
TTGGGGTAAATCGTATGAGAGGACATGGCATAGAGATTGATGGGATTGAAGATGCCCAGCATGGAAACGGCCAGGGGAATGGCGATTAGGTTTTTCCTGTGGGCACGGATGGCGGTGCGAAGCTGCTTTTCGTCCTGGAAATACTGCGCTTCGATGGATTGGAGAAATTTATCATTCTCGATGCCGAAAATGCCCTGGAGATCGGAGCGGGAGAAGAGGTGTTCGTGGATTTCTTGCACGAGCTTCTTCACGGAGTGGAGTTGAAACCAATGGGGGATGAGTCGCAGCAGAAAAGGGCCCAGGCCCCAAAGATAGTGCACACCAGAGGTCGCGGTCACGCGGGCGATCCGCTGGGCCGTGCTGTAGGGTTGGGCCAGGCTGTTCTGGCGCCGTTCGTGGACAGCCCAAATATCAGCAGACTTCGCTTCATTGAATACGAAGGCGCCCACGGCCGGTCTCTCCAGCACGCGGGCGTAGGCCCGCAGCGCAGCAAGACTCCGGAGGGAAAGCCCCTGCTCCCTTCCCCTCTCGATGACCATGTGGGTGAGCGCGAAGGCGCCAGCCAAGAGGCTGTTTCGTTCCCGGGCGGCTTTGTAGGCGTCCTGCCACTGCTCAAAAGTATAGCCGCTGGTGGGTGAAAGCCTGAACTCCCTGATGTTCGTCAGGGCCCGTCTGCAGGTTTCCCCGGTGGATGCTCCCGCGGCCTGGGGGGGCGCGAAAAACAGGCTCAAGATCAGTAGAAATGCCGGGGGAAGGGCTTTCATGGGTGAACATGCCTAACACCAGGGAGGGGTGAGTTCAATTAAAGGTATTCAATTCTGCTGCAAAATTTACTACAGCTCTGCGGCCAGCCGCAGTGACTTGACCGTGAGTGGAGATGGCACATCCCCACTTTCGGGCTCCACCCCCTCTGTTATAAATTCGATGCATTAAATCGAAAATAAAACATAGCCCATGGACATAACGAAGAATTCTGAATACAACACACCCATGGCCCGCCAGACCCAGCTCTATCTAGACAAGTCGCTCAAGCCTCGAAAA
>CAYHWW010000015.1:0-38940 GCA_964360145.1 uncultured Oligoflexia bacterium
CGCTCATTGGGGGTGATGAGATCAAAGCCCTCGAACTCAAGGATGTTGCCCCAGCGACTGGCGACTTGGCTGTCTGCCACGCGCATTTTCCCGGTGGGCAATGCCTTGGTGAGCTTGGGGATGGTGGCACGACTGAAGATGCCATGACGGAAATCGCTGAAAACGAAGACATCGGAATCGCTGTCTGAAACGGACTGGCTAAGCTTGCCTAATATTTTGTCGGAAATAGTGCGATTATCGAGCTTATCGACCTTCAAGAGTCGGTAGCCACCTGCAATAAAAGCGTTCTTCTGGGTCGTCGGACGTGTTTTATCAATAATGACGTCACATTTGATGCCCGCGGCTTCAAGATCCTTCAGTACGAAATCCTTGAGGTCGTCATTTCCGAGAACTGTGGAAAAGCGAACGTCCGCGCCGGCCTGTCTCAGATGCTTTGCCACCACCGCGGCCCCACCGGAGAAGTTGACACAGTTCTCATATTTAACACTGAAGGTGGGGGTCTTGGTCCCGCTCCCAATCATGGTGCAGTAGGTGTAGGAGTCCACGATGGTATCGCCAAGGACGTGAACCTTCGTACCCTGAAAAAGGGATAGAGCCTTCCTCAGGTCATCAAAGGTGATGCCCTCCGAGCGCATGAGGGTGAGGAGCTTATCTGATGAAATCTTGGGCGGCGCCAGCTCCAGCACCGCGGAGGACGAGTAAACAATGTCACCGGGAGTGAAGATGATTTCACCCCCATAACTGTCGAGGACTTCCTTCTCGACGCTGGTCTTCGGGTGCATGCCGTCGGAGAAGTATTCGTAGCCCTTGGCAAAGTAATCGGGCTGCAGAAATTTGAGATTTTCAAGAGGCGTGGCATTCTGATCGATGATGACGTAGTCCACCATCTCGAAAGCGGCGAGATTCATGGCACGCAGTTGCTCGGGCACGAAGGGTCGGATGTTGCTCTTGTTGATGTGCACGTCACCGGTAAGGCTCGCCACGAGGAGGTCCGCCTTTTCGCTGGCGTACATGAGGTGTCGCACATGGCCCGGATGTACGATGTCGAAGGTGCCATGGCACATAATTACGGATCGCTTTCGGGGACGAGGACCGAGCAGCTCCATGAGCTGCTCGCGGGTCTTGATCTTGCGACGATAATCACCGTTCCGAATCGTATCTGCCATTATTTATCCTTGCTTGAAAATGCGGCGAACCAACCCTCAGTTGCTTTTTCGATCGAGGAAACATCCCACAAAGGGGCGTCCCGCCAGTAATCTATATTCTGGAGCATCCTCGCAACACCTTCATCGAAGGATACCCTGGGTTCCCAGCCCGTGTGGGTCTTGATCTTGGACACGTCGGCCCAGGTACAGTCCGGCTCCCCGGGGCGTTTGGGCACGTGCACCACGTCGCCCCCCAAGAGCTCCACGAGGCGGTTGATGGGCTGGGGCTTGCCGGCGCCGAGATTGTAGACTTCATTGACGTGCTTTGACTCGGCAAGACTCAGGAAAGCTTCAGCCACGTCGGAAACATAAACAAAATCCCGGGTCTGGGTGCCGTCACCCACCACCGTGAAGGGCTTACCCGCCAACTTCTGCTTCAGGAATACGCCGAATACGGCGCCGTAGACGCCGCTGGTGCGGGAACGGGTGCCATAAACGTTGAACATGCGGATGGAGTTCACCGGAAGGCCGTAGAGCTGGCCCCAGTGGAGCATGGCCTGTTCGCCCTGATACTTGCTCAAAGCATAGGGGTACTCGTAGGCTATCGGCGCACGCTCCGTGGTGGGAAGTTCTTTTGCCAAGCCATAGCAGGATGACGAGGCCGCGTAGATGAACTTCTGGATCTTGGAATGCCGGGCACATTCCAGCGCGTGAACAGTGCCCATGACGTTCACGGACATGTATTCCGTGGGCTTGTCGATGGAGGGCACGATGTCGCCAAGACCGGCGAAATGGAACACGAACTTCGCATCAGTGAAGAGCTTGTCCTCAGCGCCCAACTGCCTCAAGTCCCGCGTATCGAGAGTGAGACGAGGGTTATCTTTGTGGTGTGCCAGGTTGGCCATACGACCACCCGTGAGATTGTCGATGACACGCACACGGAAACCGCGCACGAGGAGGCAGTCCACCATGTGGCTTCCTATGAAGCCGGCGCCACCTGTGACTATAGCGATCGGGGAGCTGCTCATCGTGCGTACACCATGGGTTTTTTTAGCAATTGGCGTCATGGGTGTAAACAAGCAGTTCCATGGCAAACCGCTAATAACCGATGCTTAACGTCGGAATTACCGGGCCGGTCCGTTAAAGAAAAGCCGTCTTTTCAACTTCTGCTTTTCGCTGGAGCCACTCTGTTTTCGTAAGGGTAAGCAGAACGGCCTCGATCGGTTCACCGCGCGAGGTCACCTTAGTGAAAAACTTCTCAGTGTTGAATCCAATGCGAGCATTGAACTCAAGGCTTCGTTTGTTCGCAGCCAAGGCCTCGCCGATAACTTTGGTGACGCCTAGTTTTTCAAAAAAGTGTTCAAGCGCGCAGAATCCCATAATCGTTCCTGCCCGTGGGCAGAACAGGGCTGGATCCACGAGCGGTCCGAGATGACAACCCCAGATCCAGACGTCATCGGCGCGGTTTACATTTTTAATATTAATACGACCTATCGTTCGCCCCTGGTGTTCGAAAATCCAGCATTTTTGGAGTTCATTATCCTTTAACGAGTGAAACCACCGAAGGTGCTCTTCTCTGAGGACAAGATTGTGCTCGAACATCGTTGTTCGAATCCGATCCGAGTTTTTCCACTCTAAAAGGAGGTCTATATCACCTTCAGTGACGGGTCTCATTGTGAAGTCGGAGCGCTTTGGGGTGATCATGGATGGCTAAACTCCAATACAATTCAAAACAGAAATTATTCGCTCACACCCTAAACCGTCCACAAGCTTTTGTCCAAACTGACTCATATGGCTACGTAGTTCATAATCCTTCATAAGCCCTGAAAGCTTTTCAGCGATGGTGGGTGCATTCAGGGCGTGATGCCATCCGAGGTTCACCCCCGCCCCCTCCTTGGCAATGGCTTCCACCGCAGCAACTTGATTATCAGCTGTGATGACCACGAGGGAAGGAAGCCCCATGAAGGCCAACTCCCAGCACGTACTCCCTCCCGCTGAAACAGCAACATCAGCCCAGGCCATGAGATCGGCCATGGAAGTGCTGTTTCTCACGATACGAACTGGAGTTGATAAGCCGACTACAAATGATTGGATCGCATCGTAATGGGGATTGTTCCCTCCCACGATGGCGACGGCCTCTACTCGGTCTATGGCAACACGCTGTAGCGCCTCAATCACCATCATCGTGATGTTATGTTCGTCTATGCCTCCCATTGTAATTAAAACCTTGCGTGCAGTCCCAGGCAATGGCCTTTGCCACTCCTTCCACTTCATGAATTCTTCTTGGCGCAAGAGAGCGTAAGAACAACCCAATAATAGCCGGGTGTAAGGTTCTCTTTTTACATAAAATCTTTCATGAGCGTACATGTTCTGATTCAGAACGATATCCGCGCAGTAGTGATCGGCACTGCCATGGTCATCCACGAGGAAGAGCCGTAAACCGGCATCTTTAATGCGACGTTGGTAATCCGCATCAAAATGATAACCATCCAAAATCAACCACATTGCGTCGATTTTTTTGCAAAGAGCAGCCGTCTCATCCGCGTCTTCGGGTGGAAGTGACTTTAGAGATATGACTTCGAAAGTCTCACTCTCAAGCTTAGACCTCATGGAAGAAGTGAGAGTCGACACCGCGAATACAGCGCGTCCACCAGCCTGTCGCCAGGCTTTGGCTAAGGCCAGGCACCGCATAATATGCCCGGTGCCCATGGATGAACTAGCGTCTGCACGAATGACGAGAGTTTTAGGCGATAGAGGCGTGTCCATATGTTTGACTTTTGTACCTTGTAGGTTAGTTTGAGCCATGGCAATCCAAATTGCGAACCGCCCCCTCGGCAAAGGGCACGCCCCGTTCATCGTGGCGGAAGTCGGCATCAACCACAATGGAGAGCTTGAGCGAGCCTTCCAAATGATCCAGGTGGCCAAGGACGCCGGTGTCGACGCGGTTAAGTTCCAGACCTTTAAAGCCGACGAATTTTGTGGGGACGCCGAACAGACGTTCACCTACAAATCCCAGGGCAAAGAAGTCACGGAGTCCATGCTCGAGATGTTCCGCCGCTACGAGTTCAACCGCGATCAGTGGTTTGCTGTGAAAAAGCGCTGTGATGAGGTTGGAATCCACTTTCTCTCGACGCCTCAAAACAGGTCTGACCTCGATATCCTCCTCGAGCTGGGCGTCACCGCGGTGAAGGTGGGCTCTGACGATTTCAGCAACCTGCCTCTACTCAAAAGTTATGCCGTTACCGGGCTCCCGCTGATCCTTTCCACCGGCATGGCCGATCTATCCGAGGTATACCAAGCCCTCGACATCATTGGCGCCATGGACGGCTATCCCGTGGTGCTCCTCGTATGCACATCCCAATACCCGACGCCGCCCGAGGACGTAAATCTCCTCAAGCTCCGCACGTTGTCCGAGGCGTTCCCTGATGTCACCGTGGGGTTCTCTGACCACACCCAAGGTCCCTTGGCCGCAGCCGCGGCTGTGGCCCTCGGCGCCTGCTTCTTCGAAAAGCATTTCACCCTCAACCACGATCTTCCGGGCCCGGACCACTGGTTTTCTGAAAACCCCGAGGGACTGAAGGCTTGGGTCCAGGCCATCCGCGCCACATATAAAATGCTGGGAAGTCCCCTGGTGCGGCCCACCGCAACCGAACGGAAAAATCGCTCCGCGTACCGCCGCAGCATCGTTGCCCTGAAGGACATCCCCGAGGGAGAAACGCTTTCGCTCCAGAACATCGGGCTGCGTCGCCCCGCCACGGGGTTGGCGCCGATCCTCATCGATCAGGTCCTTGGCTCTCAAGCCGCACGGATTATTCGCAAGGGCACCCCCCTGGAGTTCAAAGATTTCCGATGATTCCCCACAACAGACCGAGCCTCGGCACCGAGGAAGAAGGGGCCGCCATCAGAGTCATCCAATCCGGTTGGCTCGCCCAGGGAAACGAAGTCAAAGCCTTCGAAGATGAGCTCTGCCGCTTCCTGGGCCTTGCCGACGGGCATGCCGTCGCTGTTTCCAGCGGCACTGCGGCGCTCTACCTTTCCCTCTGGGCCTTGGGTGCCTCAGGGAAGCGGGTTGCCCTTCCCTCTTACGTATGCGCAGCCTTGCGCAACGCCGTGGCCATGGCCAGGGCCACGGAATGCTTGATCGACAATGCTACTGAGTCCCCAAACATGGATTTGAAAGTGATTGAGCACTCAGGCGCGGATCTCGCCATTGTACCCCATACTTTTGGCATCCCGGCGGCTGTGGCCAAACTGGCGGCAAGGCTCCCCGTCATCGAGGACTGCGCCCAATCCCTGGGGGCGTCCATGGACGGCGTGCCCACGGGCCTCACGGGGCGCCTGGGCGTGTTTTCGTTTTATGCCACTAAGCTCATGACCACCGGGGGCCAGGGCGGGGCCGTGGTGTCGAAAGACAAAGCCTTGATCGACACCATCCGGGATTACCGGGAGTTCGATTGCCGCAAGGACTCCAAGCTTCGCTTTAATTTCCAGATGACGGATCTCCAGGCCGCCATCGGCGGGGCCCAGCTGCTGAAGCTGCCTGCATTTCTCAAGCGACGCTCTGAAATCTATGAATTCTACAAAAATTCTGGCCTGGGCCTTATTGACGGCACTGGCAACATACAGCCCGTGCGCTACCGGGCAGTTTTACGAACGGAAAGCCCCCGTACCGTCATAGAGCAGCTCGCAGCGAGAGGCATCAAGGCTATCGTACCGCTGGAGGACTGGGAACTCCTCGGGGAACGCTCTCGTTTCCCCAACGCCCATGCCCTTACCCAGTGCACGGTCTCGCTGCCGGCATACCCGTCGTTGACAGATGAGGAGCTGGGCAGTGTAGTTGCGGGGGTTTTAAACCGATGATCCTCACTGCCCATCAACCTGTTTACTTGCCGTGGCTGGGCCTCTTCCACAAAATCGCCCTGGCTGATAAGTTCATTTTCTTCGATCAGGTGCAGTACGTCTCTAAAGACTACATCTCGCGCAACCAGATCAAGACTTCCGCGGGGCCGCTGCTGCTGACCGTGCCCGTCCTCAGCAAAGACCACATGGATAAAAAGATCTCGGAAGTCGAGATCAATAACCAGACGCCATGGCAACGCAAGCATTGGAAATCCATCGTAGGGGCCTATGCCAAAGCACCTTACTTCAAGCAGCACGCGGATTTTTTTGAAGACACCTACCAACGCCCCTGGCGGCTGCTGGCTGACCTCAACTACCACATGCTGCTCTGGTTTCTCGACACCCTGGGCATCAAGGTGCCCGTGGAGAAAATGAGCGCTTACCAATTCACCGGAGCCAAGTCTGATCTGGTGCTGGATATGTGCGTGCAGCTCGGCGCGAAGACCTACATCTTCGGCGCCCAGGGCTCTGATTACGCGGACACCGAGTCCTTCCGTAAAGCCGGTGTTTCCGTGATGTTTCAAGAGTACCGACACCCGGTGTATCGGCAGCTCCATGGGAATTTTGTCCCTTATATGAGCGCCATTGATTTGCTGTTCAACGAGGGCCCAAACTCCCTCGAAATTCTCATGTCAGGCAATGCGACGAAGGGTATGAGGTGACGCTGCTTTTTGAAGAGCTCAACCCGGCAAACCTCGTTCTGGCCCGGGCTTTATTGTTTTTCGGATTGGACATACGCTACTTACATCTGCATGCGAAGCTGCATCCGCGATTCGAAAGCCTGAAGCAAGCAGGCATCGTCGGCTTATCCTACGATCAACTTACTGAGGCGCAGTACAAGCTTTTTGAAAAGACCGCCCAGTATGCCGACCATGTCAACAAGAAGTGGTTTCTGCCCTCTAGAGCCTATCTCGCGATGCGAGAATCCTTGTCTCATCAACCAGCGCACCAGCGCAAACTTGCCGTCGCCGTTGAGAGGGAAATTTGCAACCGCACGAAGACCTTCATTGCTCTCACCCTTTTTGCCGAGGACCTTCGAGAAAAAAAGCCGCACTTAAAAGTCTGGCTTTGGGCGAGCAATGACTTTTTTACAGAGCAAATCTCCCGCCTCGATGCAGGCAAATACAAAAATCTCTGTCCAAAGTTCATCACCGCTGCGGTAAAAATCGCGGCGCTCCTGGGCTCCAGGCTGAAAAAGAAATCTCCCCGAGCAGTCCCAGCTGATTCAGCGCCGAGCGGTGCGGCGCCTACCTCGCCCTCGGAGGTCGTATTCTTCCCGCATATGGGGGTCTTCTACGGTAATTTATTCGTTAAAGATCACTACTACAGCGAAAATCCCCATAGCCCTTTCCACAAAAGCCGCATCTTGCACCTCTCCCTGGGGGACTCGCCACAGGCCATTGAGAGCTCGCTCCAGTACTACCGGGATAATAATATTCCCCACGCCGACTTTTCCGCGCTGAGGCCCCGCAATCCCAAAAGGCATTTGCTAGCATGCATGAAACTAGTGTTGGCCCATCCCACGGCGTTCATCCTCGCCTTGGCTTCCCCAGGCCCCAGCGCTGTTCTGTTGGTTTTGAATTTATTCAAAACCATTTCCTCGGCGGTTTATTACCTGGAAGCCCTCCCTGGGGTTAAAACAGCGCTGATCGGCTATGACATGCTTTTCCCGCCCGTGCTTTCCATGGCCTTGGCATTGCGCGGGATTACCACCGTGGCAGTCCAGGAACGCTTCATGGGGCCCTGGTTCGAAACCTACGTACCCGTGTCGGACCATTATTTTGTCATGGGCAACGTAGTCAGCGAGCGCCTGCGACAGCTCGGCGAGCGGGCAGCCGTTGGCGAAGTCCATGTCCTGGGACCCGTGCGCCTCGATCTCATCCACAGGATGATGCAAACACCATTCACTCATAAATATTCAGAGATCAAAAAGCGACATTTTCTGCTCTTGGCCCTCGATTGCCACTCCGCGAAATCAGAGATGGAAAACCGCCTGGCCCTGGCAAATTATTGGTCCTTGGTTCGCAAGTTCTACGAAGATATGATCCGCCTGGCTGAGGACTTTAAAGATCATGTGCACATCGTCATCAAAGGCAAGAACTTCGACTTCCTCACCAACCCCCAGTTTGCGGACATTGTTTCCAGAATGCAGTCTGTCACCAACCTCTCCGTGGAAACAAATTTACAGGAATACACTCCGGAAAAAATGAGCGTCATCGCTGATGGCGCCGTGGCTATCTACACGTCCATGGCTGACGAAATGATGGCCGCGGGCAAACCCGTCGTCATATATGATTACTTTGGTGTGCCGGGGCGTTTTTTCGATTACCGTGGGCTTCCCATTATCGCCCACGACTATGCTTCTTTGAAGGATGCCGTCGAGCGGATGAGCCGTCATGGAACGCTTCTATCCCGTGAACAACAGCAAATGCTCCACCAGGAATTTTACAACGACAGCTTCGATGGCAAGATCCGCTCTCGCCTGAGTCAGGCGCTAGAACAGATCCATACGGAACTTTAAGGAAAAGGCCTCCGCAGCGTTAACTCCCGAGCTGGCGCCTCTCCAGCGCGCCAGCGCCTCTACAGCCTCGAAGGATCTGGCATGGGGAAATGGCCTCATCTCTGAGGCATAGGCCCTCAGGGCTTCCATTTTGAGCTTCAGGCTGTCGGACACCTCAACGAAAACATCGGGGAGAAAAGGACTTCCGAGGGCCGCTGGCTGCCACTCGGTGCTGGACGGCACTTCGAAGCAGAGCAACTCCTCCACCCAAGGAGCCGTAGCGCAGGCGCGAACCACCGCTTCATGGATGATACGGTGATCCACGTTCACGTCCCCTCCATGGTGTGTGTACACCACCCGCGGCTTCCAACGCTGGAGGCGCTCCCTGACGATTGACAGCACCTCCTCGAAAGGCACCGCATCCATCCTGTTGTCAGGAAAAGACAAGAGCTCTAAATGAGCAACGCCAAGAATCCGATTCGCTGACCGAGCGGACTGCGCCAAAGCGCTCAGTTCATCCACGAGTTGATCGCTGGGGCCAGGGACCACGCTCCGGCTTGTGATCCCCTCCGCCAATATGGTTACGGCAACGTTGTCCCCCTCCTGGACATGGCGGGCAATGGTGCCTCCACAACCGAGCACTTCGTCATCGGGGTGCGCAGCGAAAACCAGGATCTGATTCAACGAAGCCATGGGCGCACCGATCGCAATAAAATGAAGGAGCGCTGGTGGCCTCCAGGCATTTTCACACGGACGTTCCCTTCAGCGAAGCTTTCATCAACAGCATAGGCGTAGAGATCAACCTCGTTATCCCCAGGCAAGGGGCGGAACGCCGTGATGACCGCCTGGCAGAGCTTGGCATGGGGGGAGGAGGGATCTTTTGCCAGTCCCACGAAGACCCGACGGGGCGTGTGTTCGGCCTTCAAGCGCTCGAGCTCCTTGACAACGTCAAGGATGGCCCCCGTCACATCGACTTCCCTTGCATTGACCTCATCCAAAGGCGAAGCGGCCCCCTTGGGAACCACGACCAAAGCCCCTCGAAACAAGCTCTCCAACGCATCCATGATCAGACCACCTTCTGCTCAACGTGGGCATTGATCGCCATCCACTCGGGATGATGATCAAAGGCCCGTAGTATATCATTCATCGTGAAGTGTGGATGGGGGGGATAGCATTCCTCAAGGATCCTGCGGATAAGCTCAAAGTCATCCTGCGTATCCACGGTCCAACGGTGCTTGGACAGGTCCTGGGGACAAGTAACGCCGCCGATGCGAAAACGCTCGGGCTGCCGATGAATGAAGGGCGTCACGTGCTCTCGATGAACGGGGTCCCTTGCCTCTTGGTGGGCAGTGGCGAGGGCCTCCATGGAAAATACCTCGGTATCCATGCCTCTGGGATAGCGGCGATCAACCACGTTAGAGACATAATCAAAAGCCCCTGAAGCATCGTGGTAATACCGAATGACCTGCTCCACTATGGCGGGATCAATGAGTGGGCAGTCCGAGGTAATCCGAACCACAACGTCAGCGCCTGCCTCCACCGCGGCGCCATGGTAACGAGAAAGCACATCGTGCTCCGAGCCCCTGAAAAATAAGACACCATGTTTTTTGCAAAAATCCACGATGGGATCGTCTGTCGAATTGGTCGTAGTAGCGATGATGATGCCGTCCTGAAGGTGACACCTGCGCAAACGCTCCAGCTGGTATTCCAAGAGCGATTTACCAAGCACCTCCTTGAGCACCTTGCCGGGCAAACGGGTGGACGTCATGCGGGCTTGGACGATGATGACCGTTTTCATGGCTTCCATGGTTCCCTTGCCTTGTATGGGATATCAAGGGTATTAAGATCCCATGGGGTTTTCAAAGGAATGGGATGAGCGCTACCTGCAAAACACCCACATGAGCACTTGGCCATGGTCTGACTTGGTCAGCTTGGTCATGCGCCACCTTAAGCCCGATGGGCGCCCCCTCCGTATTCTGGAAATAGGCTGCGGCGCCGGCGCCAACATCCCTTTTCTCCTCTCGCTTCCGGGGGCCGAGTATTGGGGCATCGAAGGCAGCCCCACCATGGTCGAGGCCCTCAAAGCCAGGCACGCGGCGGCCGCACCACGCCTCTTTTGCGCGGACTTCACGAAGCAAATCCCCTGCCCAGGCCCCTTTGACGCCATCGCGGATCGCTCGTCCCTCACGCACAACAGCACCGAGGACATCAAACGCGGCCTCCACCTCATAAAAGAAGTGCTCAAACCAGGAGGCCTCTACTTCGGCGTGGACTGGTTTTCCATGGAGCATGGAGACGCTTCCCGCGGCAAACCGACGGAAGATCCCTATACGCGCATGGGTTATGAAAGCGGCCAGATGTCTTGCGTGGGAAAGGTTCATTTTTCCGATGAAAAACACCTACGAGATCTATTCACCGGCTTTGAGTTCTTATCCCTCGAACACAAAACGGTGGACCGCATCGTCGGTGGTGAGCAACGCATCGGTGCTTGGAATTTTGTTGTGAAGAAGCTGTAGCGCACCCATGAGTCGCATTGTCATACTCGCCGACGGCCCTGCTATTGTTCGCCATGCCTCCGACAACCCAGAGCCCGGCGCGTTGATCATCGCATGCACCCGGCGCGCCGCCATCGCCTGCGATCACCTCGGTCTCGAGCGCAAACTGATCGATGACTTTTGCGACACTGGCGAAATCGTCTCCTTCACGCTGGAAAACTACCGGAAAATCACGGAAGCCACCGCCGCCTGGGACAAATTACTCCATGAAGAAGTGCCAGCGTTGAAGGAACGGGGCCTGACACCCTTCAAATACTCCACCTACCACCTGAAGTTGCTCATCGACACGCTCTCAGCGAAAATACTGCAGCTCCGCCGCCTCATGGAAAAATATCCCGATGCCGAGATGAGATTTATCTCCTCGTTCCTGCCCACCGCCACATTGCCAGCCATGGACATCCCAGAGCAAACCAACCTCACGGCAGTGATCATTCAAGAGCTGCTCGTGCCCCAGCACATCCTCTCGGCCAACAAAGCACGGGCCCTGGCCATTCCTTCAACCATGCCCAGCGTGGCAAGCCACCCGCTGGCCCTGGGCACCCGACTCAAATCCTTTGCCAAAACATGGGTCAAAAACAGCGCCCTTTACGGTAAACTACATCCCCGCTCTTTCCCTTGGTTTGAGCCTGGCCATGATCTCTACGCTCTCATGTCACCCCTCAAGACCCGTGGTTTTTACCCCGAACGCCTCGACGGAAGCGTTCTTCCCAGTGCTGATCCAACAGTGAGCGCGGCCCTGGATCGCGCATGGCGGCGACTGAGCGCCAGTTCCCTTTGCCGGGACTTTTTCACGGTCGCCGACGTGGACTATTTCCCATTGCTGCAGAGTCGCCTCCAGCGCCTCGTCACGACACATTTCGCCGAGGCGGTTACCGCCTATGACCAGGCCCGCAAACATTTAGCCACGCGGAAACGGCAACGGCACTTCGCCCTCACGGGGACTCTGCACGTGGACGCCATCAGCCGCGCCCGCATGAAGGCCTGCCAAGATCAGGGGTTAACCCTGGTTACCTACCAAGAAGGCGGGGGCTACGGCATCTGCCAATACCCCATTCAAGACTACTGCGAGATGCAGGATGGTGACGTTTTCCTCTGCTACGGGGAAGGAAACCTCAACTACTACAAAGAGAGGCCCCATCGGAAGAAGCTCATCCTGCCCGTGGGTTCCGCCCACCAAGACCGGGTCGCCGCCAAATACTCCGCACTGAAAAAACTCCCCATGCCCCAAGCTATCCGTCGCATCATGTACGTTGGCACCAACATCGATGAGAACAAGTTCCACAGCCCCTATCGCGGACTGTCCGCCACCTGGATATATCGATCACAAATAAAAATACTTGATGCTCTGGCGGAGCTCTCCGGCAAATACGAAATCCTCCTGAAACTCCACCCCCTCGAAAAGGACATGGCAGCTCACGTCAGATATGAACCCAAGTATGCCGCCTTCAGCCTCTTAGAGGGGCGTTTCGAGGATCATCTCGCGGGCATCGATTTATTCATCATCGATTTCCCGTCAACAACCGCCCTTGTGGCAGCCCATACCAACGCTCACATTCTCGTCCTCGCGGAACCCGGGGCCACCCCCCCCTTCACGGCGGAAAATAAGATGCTCTGGCAAAGCCGGGTCCATCTGTTCCATGACCTCGAAACGTTCTGCGATTCCCTCCGGGCATTCGCGAGACGGCCAACGGATTTTGAATTCAAGAACAGCGACGCATTTCTAAGAGCCTACGGCACCCACCTCGGCGATGGGCGCTCGGCGGAACGCGCCGCTCAGTACCTGACGACATTGGTTCATGGTTGAATTATTTGAGCTATGTATGTTTACTAACACTGTCTTTATTATGCTCGTTCCACGGGGAGTTTCATGCATACAGTCCAACGGCCCAATTCTAAATGCACTTTGATCGCTGAAATCGGCATCAATCATAATGGCGACATCAAGATTGCCAAGCAGCTGATCGATATGGCGAAGAACAACGGTTGCGACTACGTGAAGTTCCAAAAACGGGACATCAATGTAGTCTACTCCCCCGATGTATTGAGCCAGCTTCGGGAAAGCCCCTGGGGCACCACTCAACGGCAACAAAAAGAAGGCCTGGAGTTCGGCCTGAAGCAATATCAAGAAATCGACCGCTACTGCAAAGAGAAGGGCCTGGGATGGTTTGCTTCCGCGTGGGATCTCAACAGCCAGGAATTCCTGCGCCAGTTCGACTGTGCTCACAACAAAATCGCATCGGCGATGATCACCTATCCTAAGTTTCTTGAAGCAGTGGCTTCTGAAAAACGGCACACTTACATTTCCACCGGCATGTCCACCTATGAAGATATCGATCGAGCCGTGGGAATTTTTGAAAAGAAGAACTGCAAGTACACCCTTCTGCACACGGTCTCCACTTACCCCTGCAAAGAAGAAGAGACCAATATCTCCGTCATGCTGGAGCTGCGCTCACGTTACAAGTGCCCGGTGGGCTACAGCGGGCATGAGGCAGGTGTTCTGCCCTCCATGCTGGCGGCGTCTCTCGGTGCCGACGCCATTGAACGCCACATCACCCTTGATCGCGCGATGTATGGCAGCGACCAAGCGGCGTCATTGGAGTCCCGGGGTCTCGAGATCCTAGTAAAGTACGTCCGCGGCATGGAAGCAGCCTACGGCAACGGAGTGAAAGTCTTCGGCGATGCTGAACGCGGTGTAGCCAAAAAGCTGCGGTACTTCGAATAGCCTATGCTCAAAATCGGCTTCATGCAGGGGCGTCTGTCGCCCAAACCCGAGGATCGCATTCAGGCCTTCCCCAAAGACAACTGGAAGCAGGAATTCGCGGCCGCTCCACGGGCGGGTTTTTCATGTATCGAACTGATTTACGATGAACTCTACCTCGAAGAGAACCCCCTGGGCAGCGCCTCGGGCCGCGGGGAGTTGCGGCAGCTTGCGGAAAAACACGGCGTCGCCCTGCACTCCATCTGCGCTGATTACTTCATGTGTCAGCCCCTGGTTGCCGAGGGGCCACGGAAGGGCACCATCGAAAAAGCGCGGGAGCTGTTCTCCATCGCCAAGGAAATCGGCTGCCCTCTGGTGGAATTCCCCTTTGTGGACTCCACTTCGCTGCTCAAACACAAGAACCTCGGCGCCGTGCACGATGTCATGGCGAGTTTGGCCCGGGATGCGCAAGCCCTTGGCATCACCATAGCGGTGGAAACTGATCTGCCTCCTCTTCCCTTCCGTGATTTCCTGAACGGGCTGCCGGATAATGTCGGCGCTAATCTGGATTTGGGCAACTCCGCGGCACTGGGTTACGACGTCCTCGCCGAATGTCGAGCCTATGGTCACCGCCTACTCAACATCCACATCAAAGATCGAGTGTTGGGCGGCACCACGGTACCACTAACGGAAGGGCACACCGACTTTCCCCGGGCTTTTCGAGGCCTCAAAGAGGCTCATTACAAAGGGGACTTCATCCTCCAAACAGCACCCTCTCCGGATTATATTGGAGCTGCGACCCGATACCGGGACTTCGTTGCCCACTGCATCGAGGCGTTATGAATCTGGGACTTGAGGGCAAGAAGGTGGCCATTGCTGGTTCCTCCCGGGGCATGGGTCTGGCTTTTGCCAGACAGTTCCATGAGGAGGGTGCGAAGGTCTGGCTCACAGGCCGAGGCAGGGATGCGCTGAAGACAGCAGCATCATCATTGGATGATGCGCCCTACACGACCTGCGACCTGGAAAGCAGCGCCGGCCGGGCGCTCTTCCACGATGAGGTGTCCGTGCGTTGGGGTAGTGTGGACGCCTTGATCCTCAACGTAGGCGGCGGCAGCTCGACATTCTCAGGTCTGGGTACCCCTGACGAGGAGTGGCTGCGCATGTTAACCCTCAATTTCCTCACCCATGTCTCGCTGATCCGCCTCTTCCGCGGACTATTGGCCCGCGGGAGCCAACCTGCCGTCATTAGCATTTCTTCCATCGTTGGCGCGGCCCGCATCGGCGGCCCCCTGAGCTATTCCACGGCCAAAGCTGCATTGAACGCATTTTGTACGACGTCCTCTGCTGAGCTCATCCAAGAGGGTATCCGCTACAACGTCGTTTCACCGGGTCATGTGCTTACCGAGGGCAACAGCTGGTCCCAGAAGATCGCCGAGAATCCAGCGGGCGTGAAGAAGCGCATCGACGATACCGTGCCCATGAAGCGCTTTGGCTCACCGGAGGAGATCGCCTCCTTCGTCGCCTTCCTGGCTTCGAATCGGGCGTCATTCTGCACCGGTGCCAATATCCGCGTGGATGGGGGCCAGACCCCCTGCGTATGAGGGAATGAAATGAACGCCAACACTATTCAAAAACTCTTCGACCTCACCGGCCGCACCGCCGTAATCACGGGCGGCGCCGGCTTCCTCGGTGTGCAGCATGCCGCTGCCCTTTGCGAGGCGGGGGCCCACGTCATCCTTTGGGATGTGAACAAGGAAGCCTTGGACACAGCCTCTCAGGCCCTTGCAACCTTTGAAGACCGCGTTTCAACGGCGGTGGTCGACATCACCGACGCCGCCTCCGTGAAGGCAGCCGTGACCGCTATTGCCAAAACCAAGGGCCGCCTGGACGTACTGGTCAATAATGCTGGCATGACGGTGGCTGTGGGCCAGGAGCGCTTCAAAAAATACTTCGATGCCTTCGAAACCTACCCGGTGGAGCTCTGGGATGCGGCCCTCAGTACCAACCTCACAGGCACCTTTATCGTGACCCAGGAGCTGGCCCCGCTGCTACTCAAATCCGGTCGGGCCTCCATCATCAACATCGCTTCCGACGTGGGCGTCATCAGCCCTGACCACCGCATCTACCAACCCAACCCCGAACATGGCTACAGGGGCGTCCACTTCAACACGCCCTTGTCCTACGCCACCAGCAAAGCGGCCCTCATTCACATGACGAAATACTGGGCCACGTACTGGGCTAAACTCGGCATCCGTGTCAACGCCATCAGCCCAGCTGGCGTGGAAAAGAACCAGGACGCCCTGTTCGTGCGGGAGCTCACGGATCGCATCCCCATGGGCCGCATGGCTCGCCCCCATGAATTCAAGGGTGCCATCGTGTTCCTTGCCTCAGACGCGTCTTCATTCATGACGGGGGCCAACCTCATCATCGACGGGGGACGCACGTCATGGTGAATGCCAAGGGCCGCCCCCAGATCAAGCTCATCGTCTACGACTTCGACGGAGTGCTCACCGACAACCGGGTACTCGTATCCGAGGACGGCACGGAATCGGTGTGGTGTAACCGCTCCGATGGATGGTGGATGGGTCGCATCAAAACCGATCTCGGGATCGAGCAATGCATCCTCTCCACGGAAGTCAATCAGGTCGTCAGCGCCCGGGCTCGCAAGCTTGGGCTGGAGGCCGTGCAGGGACAGGCAGACAAAGCAGTGGCCCTCCGTGCGATGATCGCCGCCCGAGGGCTTTCCGCTGGGGATGTGTGCTACGTGGGCAACGAAATGAATGACTTCGAATGCCTGTGCATGGTCGGGCTGGCCCTCTGCCCTGCGGACAGCCACCCGGAAATACTCAAGACAGCCCACGCCACCATCCCGGTAGGGGGTGGTGCGGGGATCGTGCGCTACATTCACGACTATCTTGCCGACAACGGCGGTTTTACGGTGAAATCTTGATCTACGCCATTATCCCCGCCCGGGGTGGATCTAAGGGAATCCCCGGCAAAAATATACGGCCCCTCAATGGCCATCCTGTCCTCGCCTATTCAATTCGCGCCGCGCAGCGCTGCAAAAGCATTGCCCGCACTATTGTCTCCACGGACTCAGAAGAAATCGCCAAGGTCGCCCGCCACTACGGGGCCGAGGTGCCCTTCCTGCGGCCCGCGGCAATTTCCGGCGACCGCTCCACAGACTACGAATTTGTGATCCATGCCCTGGAATGGTTCCGAGAGCATGAGGGAAAACAGCCGGAGATCTTGGCCCATATCAGACCCACAACGCCGCTGAGAGACCCCTCCATCATCGATGCAGCAGTACGCGCACTAACGCCAGGGGCCACTGCCTTGAGATCAGTGCACGCCATGTCAGAGTCTGCCTATAAGACCTTCGAGATCAAGGAGGGTACCCTGCGGGCCGTGTGCACGGGCTCCAGCGAGCTCGATGCCGCCAATGAGGCGCGACAAAAGTTTCCCCCGACCTATTTTGCCAACGGCTATATTGATCTTTTGAAAACAGGCTATATCCTCGAAAATCAGCGCATTCATGGCAATCAGGTGCAGGCCTTTGTCACTCCCCAAGCCCTGGAAATCGATACACCCGAAGACCTTGAGCTGCTAGAGTTCGTGTTGCAACGGGACCAGTCCTTCATGAACCTCTTATTTGGGTAAATCCTATGGCAAGCCACGTTTTTTCTCGCGAACCAAAACCCGTACCCTCCGTGCGCAGCAACCACCGCACCATCCAAACCGCGATTCCAGCGCCAGGAACAGCAGCTTTGCTCGCGACCCTTGACCAAGTTGAATCGCGCTCCATGCATGGCCAGCTTCCCCTGGTCTGGCATAAGGCCAAGGGCCACAGTATTTACGACCATGCCGGCAACCGCTGGATCGATTTTACCTCCACCATCTTCGTAACTAATATTGGTCATGCCCACGAACACCTCAAGGAACGCCTCCAGGAGGTCCTCTCAGGGGACTTGTTGCACAGCTATGCATATGCCAACGAAATTCGAGCCCGCTATCTCAAGAAGCTGGTGGCATTCGCTCACCCCCTGGAAAAGGCGTTTCTACTCTCCTCGGGCACGGAAGCCACTGAAGCAGCCTTGAAGCTCATGCGAATGCAGGGCCAGAAAAAAAACAAGCGACGCCTGGGAGTGGTCTGCATCGAGGGCAATTGGCACGGGCGCACCATGGGCGCTCAGATGATGAGCAGCAACACTGCTCAGAAAGCTTGGATTGGCTATCAAGACCCCGATATCCACCACATTCCATTTCCCTACCCTTGGAAGGTCAAGGGAGAGAGTGGACGCGAGTTCTTCTCCGCCGCCATGGAGGAACTGCGCAAGAAGGGTATCGACTTCAAACAAGACATCTGTGGCTTTATGCTGGAGACATTTCAGGGATGGGGCGCCATCTTTTATCCGCAGGACTTCGTGAAAGCCGTCAGTGATTTCAGCCGTGATCATGATGCCCTGCTGGCCTTTGACGAGATGCAGGCTGGTTTCGGCCGCACGGGCAAGCGCTTCGGCTTCGAGCACTATAACGTGGCCCCCGACCTCATCGCCGTAGGCAAAGGCATGGGATCCGGCCTGCCCCTCTCGGGGGTCATCGGCCGCTCTGAAATCATGGATTTGCCGGAGGTGGGCAATATGAGTAGCACCCACTCCGCTAACCCCTTGGTTTGCGCAGCTGGCCTGGCCACTCTAGAGGTGTTGGAGTCTGAGAATCTCGTGGTCGAGTCAGAGCGCAAGGGCAAGCTCTTCTTCGACCGTCTCAATGCCTTGAAGACGCGCTACCCGAAACATATCTCCCACGTTCTGGGTAACGGCATGATCGCCGCGGTTCTGTTCCGAGATCCTGAAACTGGCGAACCCAATTCAGCGTTACCAAGCATGGCATCTGAAAAGGCCATGCAAAAAGGCCTGCTCGTGGTGCACACCGGACGCGAATCCATTAAAATGGGGCCTCCCCTCTGCATCCCGGATGAGGCACTGATGGAAGGCATCGACGTACTTGAGGAGTCCATACGGGAATGCATCAAGAAGTGACCCCGGGCCTCATCAAGGGCTTCCGGCACACAGGCATCGTTGTCAGTAACTTGGAGCGCTCGCTGGAGTTCTATGGCGCGCTTCTGGGCTTTTCCGTAGCCAAACGCATGGAAGAGTCCGGCGCCCACCTGGATGCGGTGCTGGGGCTCAAGGATGCTCGCCTTACTACGGTAAAGATGTCTTCCCCCGACGGGGCGCTCATCGAACTCCTGCACTACCAGTCCCACCCCCGAGACCGGGGATCCGAGCATGAGTCCTGCCGCGTGGGTATTTCCCACATCGCTTTGACCGTGAAGGACTTAGATCAGACCTACCAGCGCCTCAAAGACTGGGGTATCGAGTTCAATGCACCGCCGCAACGGTCCCCGGATGGTGGGGTAAAACTGACTTTTTGCCGAGACCCGGATGGTATGTTGCTAGAGCTCGTGGAAGTGCTGAGGGAATAAAGATGAGTCCATTGAACTGCATCAGCTGCGGCGGAAGCCGTCATAAAACCCTGTACCACGGCCCCATCCGCGCCGGCACCCCAGGGATGGAGACGAAAGAGCACCACGAGGTGGTGGCCTGCGAGAACTGCGGACTGACCCGCCTCAAGGAGTTCCCCCTCAGCGATGACTATTACAACTCGCCGGAATACCGCGAAGCCTATAATGGCACGGCCGCCGTGGAGGATTACCTCAAAACCCACGACCCCGAGCAGACCCAGCGTTTTGCCCGAATCGGCATGGAGCGCTTCCGCGGTGCCGTGACGCTGGATTATGGTTGTGGTGGTGGTAGCTTCCTTGACCTGGTCAAGGGCGCCGCGGCCCACACCTGCGGCATCGAGCCCTTCCAGGGCTTCCATAATGACCTCAAAGCCCGGGGCCACGCAGTATTCCCCTCAGCTGAGCAGGCCCTCGAAGAAATGCGGGGCAAGTGCGATGTGGTGGTTTCCTTTGGCGTCATCGAGCATGTTCCCGACCCCCTTGCATACCTACGCAACGTCAAAGATCTCCTACGCCCCGGAGGCCAGCTGTTCCTGGAAACAGACAACTTGGGCGACGTGCTCATGAGGCTGCGACTCGACGAGTTCGACCGCTTCTTCTACCGCACCGCCCACTTCTGGTATTTCACCGGTGAGACACTAGGGGCTTTAACAGCCAAAGCTGGCCTCACAACAAGTGAGCTGGGCTATCGACATACCTATGACCTCTCAAATGCCCTGCTCTGGATGCGGGACCGAAAACCCACGGGCTTGGGCCGACTCCAGCTTTTCAGCGCTGAGCAAGACCGGGCCTGGCGCCAAGGGCTGGAGGCAAACGGCATGGCGGATCTTATTTGGCTTCATGCCGCAACACGCGGCTAAAGTAGTTTCGCTGTAGAGACGACATGTGGGCCAAAGTATTCTCAGGGATATCCAAGGGGTGGATGTCGATCACGTTGTTCCCCGGCGTGATCATCTGGCCGTAGAATGCCCGATAGGCGCCTTTCTCGGGGCTCATCCGGTGGATGCCATTGGCATCGAAGATCACCGCCGTGCCCCGGGGGCCAGCGCAATCAACGATTTCGTAATGGTCGCGCACGTATTTTTCCGAAAATGACGCTTCGTCATCACTAAGATTCAGATGGTGCTTTTTATGACTGCCCTTGGCGTAGAGCATGCGCGTACCCGTCGGCGGCACGTCGTTGAGGAGCAAGTGGATGTTGATTAAGTTCACCGTGTCAAAGTGCCAAGGCACATTAAACCGCACGTTGTTATCGAGCCTGCCCGTGTAGTTTTCTCGTTGCATGGCAAGCACCTCTTCCGTGTTCACACTGGAGTAGGCCTCACAAACGGCGGGCACCATCCGAAGGAAGGGTTGGACCCGTTGGTACTCCCCCACCACTGAAAGCAGGAAGGGGTCCGCCAAGTAGTCCACGACCACAGGATCGGGGGCGTTGTCATTGACGACGCCGTAATTGTTTCCGTACTTTTCCTTTGTGGGTGTCAATCCGTATTTCGCCGTCAAGAAGTCCGCTGCCTTCACAGCGTAACTGGGCAAAATGAGAATGCCATCCCGCCGCAACGTATTCACAGCGTCCATCACCGCGGAGGATTTGTCGTGCTCTGGCAAGGGCTTCGATTTAGTGAAAATAGAGGGTAGCGGCAGCACCTGGTTGTAACGGATCTTCTCGATGAATTTTTCCGGGAAGAACAAGTTCCTCATGCCCAGCATGATGGCACGGTCATCGCCGCGAAATCCGTCGCGAAAATAATCCTTATCCAGGTCTTGAATGGATGTCGTGATTTTACGAAAGATTTTTTTGCGATATTTACGCGTTCCGAACATTCGTGCTCCTTGGACCCTTTGCCGTAATTCAGTACGACACTATGGAATAAAATGATTCAATTCAAGTGAATCCACTCTCATTGCATGCGGTGGCGCAATGTGGGATATATTCGAGGCTGATGATTGACCCTCATTCTCCTGAGTTCAATGGCCTGGGCGCCATTGTTTTTGACTTTGATGGCGTGCTTGTTGAGTCCAATGAACTCAAGGCCGAGGCATTTTACCGCCTCTACCTGCCCTTTGGCAAAGACATCGCAAACCACGTTGCGAACGACCATCGCCGAAACCAGGGTGTTTCCCGTTACATAAAGATCCGCAAATGGCATGCCGACCTCTTGGGCGTAGCTCTCTCCGATCAAGAGGTGGAAACCATGGCGCGGCAATTCGGGGATCTGGTGAAGAGCGCCGTCATCGACGCCCCCATGGTGGACGGTTCCATGGACTTCCTCAAGGTCTGGGCGGGGCGAGTGCCCATGTACGTGGCATCTGCAACTCCGGAGTCCGAACTGCGTGAAATCGCCACCGCAAAGGGGATCGCGGGATTTTTCACGGATATCGGCGGATTCCCCCGGAAAAAAACGGAGCTCTTGGCATTAGCGGCTCATGCGTGTGGCGCCGCAAACGTCATCATGGTGGGTGACGCGATTCAGGACCTTGAGGCCGCCCGAAGCGCGGGGGCCCGTTTCATCGGCCGCATTTGCGATGGAAATGATGCGCTCTTCACTGGGATGCCGTGCTTCCGCTCATTCCGTGAGCTGCCGGGATGCATCTCCGCGACGCTCACTTCAGACTAACCTCTTTCATGCGCTTCACATTGAAGTAGGTGCTGTCCTCCAGGCTGTTGGGTAGCTTGCCCAGGCGGAAGGCCTTGCACAAATCCCGTGCAGCATCCTCCACGGTGCGTTTGGGCGCCCAGCCCAGGTGCTGGAGGATCTTCTTCGAGGACACGTGGTAGGAACGCAGGTCATTGCTGGTGCTGGTCTCGATGGCGATGGGGCCCTTCTCTGGCATTTCCTCTTCGACAACCTTCTTCACCATGAGGGCCAGGTCGGCGATGCTATGATTTTGGTGGCCAGCATTGAAGATCTGACCCGCGATCTTCTCTTTGGGCAACTCCAGCAAGTCCACGTAGAGTTCCGCTATATCGTCGATGTGGATGTTGGGACGCCGCTGGGAGCCGCCAAATACCGTGATCTTGCCTTTATTCACAGCGAGGTTAGTGAGGATGTTCACTGAGAGATCCAGGCGAGTGCGCGGGGAATAACCGCATACCGTCGCTGGACGAATGATGACAGTGGTGAATTCCGGCGATTGGTATTTCAACAGCAGGGGCTCCGTCATGCCCTTGAATTTATTGTAGTTGGTCAACGGAACCAGCGGGTGCTCTTCTGTCACCTCTGGAGCGTCGCTCACGCCGTACACCGAGCTCGTAGAGGCGTAGATGTAACGCTTCACGCCGGCCTCACGGGTAGCGATCACCATGGGCTCGAAGCAGTCGTAGTTCACGGACTTGGAGAGGCCATCGTCCAACTCGAAACTGGGGTCGTTGGAGATGCAGGCCAGGTTGATCACTGCGTCCATGCCGCGACATGCGTCGCCGTAGGCCTTGATATCGCGGATGTCGCCTTTGATGATCTTCAAGTGGGGGTCGCCCTTGGGTAACCCCTGGTCGCCGTAGATCATGAGGTCATATACTGTGACCTCGTAACCTTTCTTGAGGAGCTTGGGGACCAGAACACAACCCACGTACCCGGCGCCGCCGGTGACTAGAACCTTTTGCATGAAAAAGGTATAACAACCGCTAAAATCCCCGTCAAAGGAGCATTGCATCTACATGTCCGACCAAAATAGAGCGATTTTCTTGGATCGGGATGGCGTACTCAATCAGGCCCTGGTGCGCGGGGGCAAACCCTTTGCCCCAAGGACCTTGAACGAATTTGAAATACTGCCCGAGGCGCCTGACGCCCTCGTCGCTCTCAAAAAAGCAGGGTTCCTGCTCATCATAGCCACAAATCAGCCCGACCTGGGGCGTGGGGAGATGGCAGCGGAAGAGTTGGAGCGCATGCATCAGGCCCTACGCCTCGCGATGCCCATTGATTTGATCAAAGTTTGCCCCCACTCAGACAAAGACGACTGCGGCTGTCGCAAGCCCAAGGCTGGCATGCTCACCGATGCCGCTGCTGAGCTGGGCTTAGACCTCTCTCGCTCCTACATGGTCGGCGACCGCTGGAGGGATGTGGACTGTGGCGTGGCCGCTGGGGTGACATCGGTTTTTATTGATCGTGGCTACGAAGAAAAACGGCCCACCGCGCAGGCATACACCGCCACGGACATCGCAGATGCAGCAACGTGGATCGGCTTGGATTTCAACCGGCGCTCATCCCAGCACTTTACTTAAAGTGTCGAGCACGGTGCCCTGGGCCTGGTCATCCAACCCGGGGTACATGGGCAGCGAAAGAATTTCATCAAAGGCTTCCTCCGCCCGTGGGCAGAGCCCCTCGGCAGTACCCAAATTCTTGCGGTAGTAGGGATGGAGATGCACGGGGATGTAATGCACATTGACCCCAATGCCCGCTTCACGCAAACGCGCGAAGGCCTCGTCCCTGCCGACTCTTGCGCCAGCACCGATGCGTATCACATAGAGATGGTAGGCATGCACGCGGTCAGGCTTCAACGTCAGGGGTTTTACGCCGTCTATGCCCCTAAAAAAAGTATCATACCTCTCAGCGATTCCGCGACGACGCTGCAGCCAGGCCGGGTTCTTGCGCAGCTGGGAGCGGCCCAGCGCACAGAGAATGTCGGAGATGCGATAGTTATATCCCAGCTCTGCCATCTCGTAGCGCCATGTGGCCCCCGCTTCCCGCTGACGATGGTCTGTGGTGATGCCGTGGTTGCGGAAAGTCTTCATAACCTTCGCACCCCCGGCGTCATCGGTGATCACCATACCACCCTCGCCGGTTGCCACATGCTTCACGGGATGAAAGCTCAACGCGGTGTAATCCGCTAGCCGTCCAACCGCCTGGCCTTTGTACTGCGCACCGAGCGCATGGCAGCCATCGGCTAATAACTTCAGGTTTTTAGATTGACACAGGTTCCGCAACTCATCGTAGTCACAGGGTTGCCCCGCGTAGTCCACGGCGACGATGGCCCGAGTTTTGGCGGTAATCAACCGCTCAGCAGCCGCAACATCGATCAGAAGGGTTTTCGGATCGATGTCACAAAAAATAGGCTTAGCCCCCACGTAGAGAGCTGCATTTGCTGTGGCAGCGAAGGTCATGGCGGGCACGATGACCTCGTCGCCGGGCCCCAGACCCGCCGCACGGTAAGCGCAATGCAAGGCAGCAGTGCCACTATTCACCGCCACACCAAAGCGGGCGCCCACTGCGGCAGCCACATCTTTTTCGAATGCCTCTACCTCGGGACCCGTTGTGAGCCAGTCTGACTTGAGCACCGCGACAACCGCGCTGATGTCATCATCGTCTATGCTCTGCCTGCCGTAAGGGATCATGGTTTGAGTTTTCAAAGTGTGGAGGAGAGAGAGGGATTCGAACCCTCGTATGGTTTAACCCATAACACGCTTTCCAAGCGTGCGCCTTCAACCACTCGGCCACCTCTCCAGTCCAAATACTTCCGACTGAAAGAATGGCGATATCATAGGCTTTGAATCAACTCAAACATGGAATTCCTTGAATGGAGTGCCCGCGTAGGCTACCGATTCCTCATGTCCACAAACTCCACGCGACCAGCCCTTCTCGTCACAGGCGCTGCCGGATTCATTGGATCCCGCTTCGTCGCCTCCTGCAACAAACTCAAGATCCCCGTAGTCTCCGTGGACAAAGAGTCGCACTTCCATGATCGCTCCGAACATAGCGGCATCGACTTCGGCCGCCTCATCGACCGCGACAACCTCTTTCATGAACTTGCCGACCCCAAAACCTGGGCCTCCCTCGGTATCGGCGCCATCGTGCATCTCGGTGCCTGCACCGACACCACGGAATTCGACGTTGCGTACCTCACTCAAGTGAATCTGGAATACTCCAAGTCCATCTGGAACCTGGCCCGGACAAAGAACGTGCCCCTGGTCTACGCCAGCAGTGCTGCCACCTACGGCGTCGGCGAGCATGGCTACGACGACGATGAGTCCATAATTCCCCGCCTGAGGCCCCTCAACCCCTATGGCCAGTCAAAGCAGGACTTCGACCTCTGGGCGCTGGAAGAGGAGCGCCAGGGTCGCAAGCCCCCCGCCTGGAGCGCATTCAAGTTCTTCAATGTGTACGGCTTCGGGGAGCGCCACAAAGGCAAGATGGCGAGCGTCGTGGTCCACGCCTACGACCAAATCCGGGCCACGGGCTCAACAAGGCTCTTCAAGAGCCACAAAGAGGGCATCCTCGACGGTCACCAGAAACGGGACTTCGTCTTTGTCGATGACGTGGTCCATGTCCTTCACTTCGCAGTGGCTAAGCCCATCGCCCGGGGCATCTTCAACCTGGGCAGCGGCACCGCCCGTACTTTTCTCGACCTCACAGGGGCAGTCTTCAAAACCCTCGAAAAACCCGAGGATATCCGCTGGGTGGATACGCCCATTGAGATTCGGGACAAATATCAGTATTTCACTGAAGCGAAGATGGAGAAGCTCAAGCAAGAGGGCTATCCCAAGACCTTCACGTCACTGGAAGACGGCGTAAGAAGCTACATTGAGGAGCTGACCTCAAAGAGCTGACCTAGGCTAGTTGGAGCTTAGTGCTGGGCCCGATGTACGTCCCCACATCTTCACCAGAGAGGATGCGCTTCATGGCGCCCTGCTCCTCGAAGTTAAAGATATGGATCGGCAGCTGGTAATCCCTGGCGAGAAGCAACGCTGAATGATCCATGACTTTGAGCTTCTCAATGAGAACGTCATCGTAACCTAGAGTCTTATAACGCTGGGCTCTGGGCTCAATTTTCGGATCAGCGGTATACACGCCATCCACACCGTCTTTGGCCACAAGAAGGGCACTGCTGCGCATCTCAATGGCCCGCTGTACGGCAGGATAATCAGTGGTGACAAAGGGCTGACCAATGCCGCCGGCCAAAATAACGATATAGCCCTTCTCCAACTGGTTCACGCCGCGGAGACGGATATAGGGCTCAGCCACGGCCTCCATGCGCACGGCGGTCATGACCCGCACATCGTTCTCTGTCTTGGCCTTAAAGGCGCCCCGCAGCATAAGGCTGTTGATCACTGTGCCCAACATACCGATGTTATCCGCCTCGGCCCGCTCAATGCCATAGTTGCTGGCCACGCTGCCGCGAAAGATGTTGCCGCCGCCAACGAGCAAAATGACCTGGACGCCCATATCCTTGATGGAGAGCACTTCCCGCACGATGTGATCAATGGCGGCAATATCGAAACCCAATTCGTTGGTGCCCGCCATTGCGCGGCCACTGAGTTTGATCATGACACGTTTATAGCGAGGCTTCGGGCTAGGCATGGTGTGAGGATCAAAACACAGAAGACCATGGCCAGCAAGAACCAGTTCTCAAGATGGACCCATGGTGTAAGCTTCTAGCAAGGCCCATCCATGAAAACACTCATATTTATCCGCCACGCCCATCGCGATAAGATCCATGGTGAGCCCGACAACGGCCTCAGCAAAAAGGGGTGGCTTCAGGCCGCGGACACAGCCAATGCCCTGCAGAGGCGCGCCGCCCAATGGGAAGGCCAGCAACCCAAGTTGCTCACCAGTCCTAAACTCCGTTGCATGGAAACCGCGGATGCACTGGCTTCCGTAATGAAGATCAAAGCTGTTATAGACGATGATCTAGATGAAGCAGCGCCCAAGGAAAGCAGCTCCGACTTTGTGGGCCGCATCAAAGACTTCCTCGCCCGCTGGAAACGCAGCCCCGTCACGGTAACAATGGTTTGTTCCCACGGCGACTGGATCCCGGAAGCGATCCGCATTCTCACAGGCAAAGAGTGTGATATCAAAAAAGGCGCCTCCATTGAGCTCGCCCTCAAAGATAGCGGCGAAGTGGAGATTGTGCACCGCAGGGACCCCTCCGTCAGCGAGCGCACCTTCGCTTAGATCGTCAGGTGCCTTCTGGCACGTCGGACTTGCCACGCTCGCTGAGAGGTTTTTTGAACTCCGAGTCGAAAGCCTTAAGAATTTGATTTTCCATCTTCTCGCGGGTTTCTTTATTCAGCGGGTGGGCAATATCCTTGAATGTCCCGTCCTTGCGTTTCTTGGACGGCATGGCAACGAACATGCCATTGGTGCCTTTGATGACCTTCAGGTCACGAATCACGAAGCAGTTGTCGAGGACGATGGTCACGTAGGCCTTAAGCCTCTCCTCATCCACCGGGAACACTTTGATTTCTGTGATCTCCATAACCGCCTCTATTATTTCCTATCATAAGAGACAACTATGGGAGGTGCAACAGTGTTAAAGCAATAGTGTTTACCAACCACCGCCGACACGCCGCATCAAGGGCGCGTGGCGCGCCGCGCCAGGAAAATCATGCCCACTACGGTGTTACTGGATCACAAGCTGGCCGCCGTCAGCGCCCAAGGTCACCTGGGCTCCTTCTTTGAAGCTTCCCTCCAGTATACGTCGGGAAAGAGGGTTGATCACTTCCTTCTGAATGAGGCGCTTCAAGGGACGGGCGCCAAAGTCCGGGTCATAACCCTTATTGGCCAGCCACTCCTTGGCTTCAGGCTTCACCAGCAAGCGCAGGCCCCGACCCTCCAATAGTTTCTTCACATGCTCCAGCTGGATGCTCACGATGCCTTCCAGTTGTTTTTGCTGTAAAGCATCAAACACCACGACATCATCGATGCGATTCAGGAACTCAGGCTTCAGGGTTTGCCGGAGCAGCTGAGTGACGAGGCGCACCCTCTCTTCAGGGTCCTTCTCACTGAGTATCTCCCGACTGCCAATGTTGCTTGTCATGATGAGCACTGAGTTTGTGAAGTCCACGGTGCGTCCCTGACCATCCGTGCAGCGCCCATCGTCGAGAACCTGCAGCAAGATATTAAAGACGTCGGGGTGGGCCTTCTCGATCTCGTCAAAGAGGATCACCGCATAGGGCCTGCGACGCACGGCCTCGGTGAGTTGTCCCCCCTCTTCGTAACCCACGTAGCCGGGAGGGGCACCAATGAGGCGAGACACGGCGTGCTTCTCCATGTACTCCGACATATCGATGCGCACCATGGCGTGCTCATCATCAAAGAGGAACTCCGCCAGCGCCTTCGCTGTCTCAGTTTTGCCCACGCCCGTGGGGCCGAGAAAGAGGAAAGAGCCAATGGGGCGGTGGGGATCCTGCAAACCGGAGCGTGAGCGGCGGATGGCGTCTGCGACCACCTCCAGAGCACGATCCTGCCCGACCACGCGGCCCCGCAACCGCTCTTCCATTTGGAGGAGCTTCTTCTGCTCACTCTCCAGCATTTTGGAGAGGGGGATGCCCGTCCAGCGAGAGATCACTTCGGCGATGGTGCTTTCATCCACATCTTGGGCGAGAACCTTTGTATCCTTGGCGGCTGCCAATGCCTTATCGAGATCCTTTTGCAAAGCGAGGAGCGTGCTGTACTTGAGTTCCGCGGCCTTCTCCAGGTTGCCCTGTTTCTCGGCGCGCTCCATCTCCACCCGAACACCTTCCATCTTCGCTTTGGTCTCGCCGATGCGGGCGAAGACTTCGCGCTCCTGCTGCCAAACAGCTTTTTTCTCCTTGCTGGATTGCTTCAACGTCTCCAGCTCGCTGGACAGCGTTCCGAGGCGTTGCTTGGACGTGGCGTCCGTCTCTTTTTTCAGGGCCTGGCGCTCGATCTCCAGCTGGAGAATGCGACGCTCAAGAGTATCGATCTCCTCAGGCATGGAATCGATGGACATGCGCACCTTACTTGCCGCCTCATCAATGAGGTCGATGGCCTTGTCAGGCAAAAAGCGCTCCGTGATATAACGGTTGGAAAGTGTCGCAGCCGCAACCAATGCACTATCTTTGATGTTCACCCGGTGGTGGACCTCGTACTTCTCACGAAGCCCCCGCAGGATGGAGATGGTGTCCTCCACGGTGGGTTCTTTGACGAATACGGGCTGGAATCGGCGCTCAAGGGCCGGGTCCTTCTCGATGTACTTTTTGTATTCGCTGAGCGTTGTGGCGCCGATGCAGTGGAGCTCGCCCCGGGCCAGGGCGGGCTTCAGCATGTTGGAGGCATCCATGGCCCCGTCTGCCTTGCCCGCGCCCACAAGGGTGTGCATTTCGTCGATGAAAAGCACGATCTCGCCCGCGGAGTCGGTCACTGCCTTCAAGACGGCTTTCAGTCGTTCTTCAAACTCGCCGCGGAATTTAGCGCCAGCGATGAGCGCGCCCATATCCAGGGCGAAAACCTTTTTGTTTTTCAGAGTTTCAGGCACATCACCACCGGCGATGCGGCTCGCCAGACCTTCCGCGATGGCGGTTTTACCCACGCCGGGCTCACCAATAAGCACCGGGTTGTTCTTCGTGCGACGGGAGAGCACCTGGATCACGCGCCGAATCTCCTCGTCGCGACCAATCACGGGATCCAACTTACCCTTGCGTGCGAAGTCCGTGAGATCACGCCCGTACTTCTCCAGCGCGTTGAGGGTGGCCTCGGGATTTTCACCCTCCACGCGCTGATTGCGCCGCACCTTATCCAAGGCTAATTTCAGTTTCTCCAAACCCAGCCCCGCACGAATAAGTGAGCTATAGGTTTCGCTATCTTTAAAGGAGCCCTGACTCAGAAAAGCCAACAGAAAGTGTTCTGTACTGACGTAGTCGTCTTTGAGCTTCTTCGCCTCATCTTCCGCTGCGACAAGGAGCTTATTGAAACGCCCAGAAGGATAAACATTGCCGTCATCCCCCCCGCTCACCGAGGGAAATCTGGAAATAGCTTTTTCCACGGCCGCTGTAATCGCACCGATATCCGCCCCAGCGGCACTAGCTAGCGCGGGAACGATGCCATCTTCCTGCTGAAACAACGACGACAGCAGATGCTCCGGCTCCAAGGCCTGATTACTGTGCCGGATGGCTACCTTTTGAGATTCCCCTAGTGCTTCCTGCGCCTTAACCGTGAACTTCGCCGCCATGGTCGCCTCCCTGCCCTTTAATATGGGGGCGGCTTACAGGATGGCAACCCGGGCTTAGCTTAGTCTTCTTTTTTACGGGGTTTTTCGCCAAGGTCCAGATTTACCACGAGAAACTCCTCTTCCCCGGGCTGCTCCGATGTACGCATCACCCTCAACAGGTAGTTCTTCTTTTCCTTCACAACGCCAAAAAAATCTTCCACGTTGCGGATGGGTTTGCGCTCCACCTCGATTATGACGTCCCCTCGCTGAAGCCCTGCCTCATCAGCGGGGCCACCAAAGGCGACCTGAAGCACCACCACCCCCTGAGTCTTATCCGCGAGGCCCAACTCCCGACGATATTCTTCATCGAGGGTCTCCACCTGCATGCCGGGCTCCACTTGAATGCGCACCCGTGGTACCTTTTTTTCTGGACCCGCCGGGGAGGTTCCCGGCCTTTCGCTGGGACGCTTACCCACAACCACCGAAAGAGTCTTCTCTTTACCTTGGCGCAGGAGCTTGAGTTGAACCTTCTCGCCAGCGGGAAGCGCCGTGATGGCGTTCACCAACTCCAGTGTGTCTTTCATCCGCTTGTCGTTGATTTCTAAAATCACGTCATAGGCTTTGATGCCTGCCTTCTCGCCTGGGCCGCCCTTGATAACGTTGGTCACAAACGGCGCCTGGAGATTTTCATCCACCCTGAACCCCCGAGCAAGCTCCGGCCGCAGATCTTCGATGTTGATGCCCAAATACCCCCGGTCCACATGGCCCTTGGTCTTCAGCTGGGGCAGCACCCTTTTCACCAGGTTGATGGGAATGGCAAAACCAATGCCCTGGGCGTTCATAAGGACAGCGTTGTTGATGCCCACGACCTCACCAGCCACGTTGGCGAGGGGGCCACCGGAATTGCCGGGATTGATAGGCGCGTCGACCTGCAGATACTGGGAATAACTCCCGGGCAAGGTGCGCTCTTTGGCGCTGACGATGCCCTTCGATACGGAGTGCCCATGGCCAAAGGGGTTGCCCACGGCCATGACCCACTCACCCTGCTCAAGCTTGTCCGAATCACCCAGGGCCGCGACCACCACTGTCCGTGTTGTCTTCACACGCAAAAGCGCTACGTCCAAATCAGAGTCCCGGCCCACCACTTCGGCGGACGCCGCTTTTTCTTCCGAAGACTCCGTGAATTTGATCTTGATCTCGTCGGCACCATCCACAACATGGTTGTTGGTTATGATGAGGGCACCGCCCTCCACCGCTTCGATCACGAAGCCCGACCCTAGGGATTGGGCGCGGCCCCCTGGCCCTGGCGCACCGGGGGAGCCACCATAGGGGTCTGCTCCGCCGAAATATTCTTCGAAGAAGCGATGCCACATATCCTGCGAGGGGTCCCCCTGCCCTTTCCACTTCTGGCGTATGGCCGTCGTTGTGAAGATGTTCACGACAGATGGCACCATTTTCTTCGCAAGAGCCACGAAATCCTGGGCGGACGCTGGCGCCGCGCTCAATGCTGAGAGGGCAAAAAGACAAGCCGCCACGAATCTCATCGCTGACCCTGGACCTCAACGAATTTCATCCGCGTTTCACGGAGCAAGTGGTCGAGCAGATGCTCTTCATCTTTGTTTAGATTGCCGCGAGTTTTGTCTTTGATGAGTTCCAGCAAATCAATGTTGTGCCGGGCCAAATCCACATTGATTTCATTTTTGCCCGACCCCGGATGGGGCGCCATCCCCAAGCCAACAAAGGCCGCGGAGGACACAGAGAGGACAAATGTGGTGAAATCAATTTTGTGAGCATCGCCTTGCTTATCGTGGGGCATAGGAACCATCCCTCCATCCCATCAATCGCCCAATACGCTCTTGAAAATCAAGCTCCATGAAGGGACGAATCTCCCGATGGGGCACGGGATAGAGTGTGCCGCAGGAAAACCTGGCTACAAGCGGCAATGAAGAGGCCGCATCTGGCTGATAGGCGATTTTGTACAGCGCGGATGCCAGTGTGGTTGAGTCGGGCAAAATTCTCGCTGCTTCGCGATCCACGGCGAGAGTCAATTTCGTCTGAGGTCTCAATGCTCGGCTCAGCAGCGCAAAAAATGGCAGTAGAAAAGAGATCGCAAGCATCCGCCCCATGACCCAGCCTTCGCGGCTCGGCAAAAATAAACGCCCGAAGGTACAACCCAGTGAAGCATGGAGCGGTTGGCGGCGGGCGCGGTAATGCGTAAACCGCAGCAGCTCCCTTGAAACAATCGCCTCCAGCTCTTCGGCATTCAGGACTGCAAGCAGACCGCTGGAGACTGCCATCTTTTGCCGATAGCGCGTGCCCACGGAGAAAATCCGCGCATCCACATCGACATACATCCACACCTCTGGCTCTGGCACTCCCAGCCTGAAGGCCAAGCGCCGCACAAGAGGTTTGAGTCCTAATGCACCCGAGCCACCGGTGGCCAAACTGTATTCTTCCACCGGACGCGCGCCGTGGGCAGACAACACGATGGCACCATGAAAGAAAACATGGAGAAGAATCACGAAAGCAGCAAAGCAAAGGGCGGTCACCGGTCCCCAGCTTCCCATGGACAAGCTGAGCAATGCCGCGCCGGGCAGCGAGAGAGTCAAAACCAAAGTGAGGAGTCGCAAGGCAGCCATAATGAAAAAAGATTATTTGAGGCTTTTACTCGTGTCAAACACTGCTACTTTGACCAGCGGTCTTGAATCGACTTCTTTGCCATGCTAGGAGATGCGCTCCATCAGTGCAAACTGAGTATAGGCAGTCGAAAAGGGGATTATACATCGCATGGAGAAGCTCGCGTTCGGCACCTCTGGTTTTCCGTCCACAGCACCCAAAAAAGATCCCATCGCAGCGTTGCAGATCATAAGAGAAATAGGCCTCGACTGCATGGAGCTGGAATTCGCCCACGGGGTACGCATCCGTGATGAGACGGCACAAGACCTGGCCCGTGCCGCCCGCCGTCAAGGCGTGATCCTTACGGCCCACGCCCCCTACTATATCAATCTCAACGCCAAAGAGCAGGACAAGATCGACTCATCGATCAACCGCCTCCTCCAAACCGCCCGCCTGGCCGGCATGTGCGGCGCCTTCAGCATGACCTTCCATGCGGCTTTCTACATGAAGGATGACCCCAAATCGGTATTCGACATCGTGAAGCGCTATCTGAAGCAGATCACTGAGCGTCTGCGTGCGGAAGGCAACATCATTCATCTGCGCCCCGAACTCACGGGCCGTAAGAGTCAGTTCGGCACCCTTGAAGAGCTTTGCGAGCTGAGTCAGGAAATCGGCAGCGTGTTTCCCTGCCTGGACTTCTCCCACAATCAATCCCGCACCGACGGCTTAGGCAACAGCTACAAAGAATTCGCCACCATCTTTGAGCGCTACAAAAATGAGCTGAGCAAATCCGCCCTCTCTGAGATGCATATCCATGTCGCTGGCGTACAGTACGGCGCCAAGGGTGAGATCCGCCACCTGTCCCTGGCGGACTCGAAGTTCAATTATAATGAGTTCCTCAGAGCTTGTCATGACTTCGGCCTGAAGGGTGTCGTGGTGTGTGAAAGCCCCGAACAAGAGCGCGATGCGCTGCTGCTCAAGAGCACCTACGCGAAAATCGCCTCTGCCCCCAAGGTCAAGGCCACTCTCACCCTCACGGAAAACCTGCAGATCAAGGTCAAGCCCACGGCCAAGAAACCCGCGGCCAAGACCAAACCTACAGCGAAAAGAGCTCCCGCCAAAAAACCCGCCGAGCTGCACTCTTAACCTAACGAAATAGGTTTTTAAGTAAGTGAGGGTAGCGATGGCTGAGGAGCATGTACGCCAGGATGGCGAGCACTCCCAGAAGGCATTCGTACTCCCTGTTTTTCATATACTGGCGCACGGAAAATCCGCCCCAGGCTTTGCGGGAGGTCAGCAATTGTTTTAGACCCGCGGGCTTTGGCCAGAGTGCCCCCGCCAAAGCCATATGCTTGCGATAGCTGGCGCCAAAGCGCTTCAGCAGGTTGCTTTCTTCATGGCGGATGGTGTGGGCATAAACAGCAGCCGTGAGCCCCCCGAGCACCAGGGTCAGCAGCCAATGATGCAGGGCGAGAATGAAGCCCAAAGCCAGCAGGCAGGAGCCAAGATAGAGGGGATGCCGCACAAAAAGGTAGGGTCCTCGCACGGCATGGGCCTGATCCTTATGCAGGTAGCCCGCTGCCCAGGCTCGAATGAGTACGCCTAGCAGGACCACCACGAGACCAGCCGCCCAGGGCTCCCGGCCCCAAAAGAACAGGGGGGCCACAAATACCGCATATCGGGTGAATCTCTCACGGAACTTCGACCGATCGATGGTGACGCTGTATAATTTTCTGAGTCCAAGCTCCATGCACAATAGTTCTCACAGATGAAACCGATGGGAAATAGCGGAAACACATCACAGCGCTGCGCCTTCTTCATCATCGCTTGTGGCGTGGTGCTCAGGCTCCATGCGGCGTCGCTGAACGATCTCATCCACCCCGATGAGCATTTCCAGACCCTGGAGCCTGCCTTTCGTGCTGTATATGGTTTCGGATGGCGTAGTTGGGAGTGGTATCATGGCTTCCGTCCCTGGTCGGTGCCCGGGGTTTTCATGCCCCTGCTCTGGCTCTTGAAAATCCTAGGGGTAGGGCCTGGCATGGCCCTCATCACCTGCTGCCGAGGCCTTGTGGCCATCTGCTCCGCGTTGCCACTCTGGGGGTTCCATCGTCTTTGCGTCATGCGAGGCCTGCCAGAGCTCGCCTCCTTGACGGCGCTGGGGCTGATGGCCTTTCTACCCAACATGGTGTCTTGGGGCGCATCAACGTTCAGTGAAAGCATTGTTTTTATTTTGCTCTGGGGCGCATTGCCCTTCATTGTGATGGCAAAGAAGCGCCTTTTCCTCGTGGGGATGCTAGCCTCGACCCCCCTCGCCTTTCGTTATCAGATGGGGGCATGGTTTTTGGCTCTCACGCCGTTTTTCTTTCGGCTCGGGTCAGCCCCGTTTCTTCGCCTCTTGGTGGGAGCAGCGATCCCGCTGGGAGCTGTTGGCCTCCTCGACTACTTCACCTTCGGAACGCTGTTCCACAGCCTGGTCCTGCAGATCCGCATGAACGGACTTGAGGGCTTATCTGATATCAATGGAACCAGCCCTTGGTATGCCTACGGAGGGATGCTCCTCCAAGGATTCGGGGCACCGGCCCTCGCTGTGCTCTTGCTGCCCCCGCTTATTGCTCTGCTCAGAAACAAGCTGCGGTGGGCTCCCATGGACCGGCAAGTGCTGCTACCTGCGCTTTTCTTCTGCCTTGCGCACATGGTCATAGGCCATAAGGAGCAACGCTTCCTGCTTCCAGTGCTTCCGGCCCTCTTTTATTTTTGTGCGTTGGGGCTGAACTGGAAGTTCATGGCATGGCCAGCCCCCCCTCTGTGGAGGCTCCTACCCACGCTGGTCGTCGCTGGCGCCTTCAGCGCTGCCCACATTCTTACCCCCCAACACTTCGAAGCAAGCTCACTGGGCGCTCTCACAGGAAGGGCCGCGCAGTGGTTCAATGAACACCCCCAAGCACCTCCCTCCGTGGCCCTGGTGGCTCACTACTGGATCTGGACACGGGGGGAAATGGGCTTCGGCCGCCCCATGGACCACGAAGACATCCCCCTCCGTAAGCTCTCCAGCAAAGGCATGGGTAAGCACTCCCTTGCATTCACGCCCGCCTATGCCACGGCGGCATTCAACCAACGTGCCCACCCTTGGGGCTGGGCCCTTTTGGCCCAAGACTCTTTTGGCAATGGGCTCTTCGTCAACAATGGGGAGCACCCATGAAGCTTCTCGCTGGCTGGGTGAAGTCCGCCAAGGACTGGGCCTGGGTCGCCATCGCCGTTGTCCTTCAAATCCCCCTGCCCTGGGAGGGGCCAGGGCGGCGGCGACGCCCCAGAAAACACAAGGCCCCCCGCAGCTCGCGCCGCGGAGGGCCCTGAATCGATCGATCTAAGACGCTGTCTTAGATTTGGAACGTAGCAGCGGCCAACATGGTGACTTGATTGTCACGGGTGAGTTCGCGTGCGCCGTTCAAGAACGCATTACGTGTAGAATGGTCCCAACGAAGCTCACCCAGGAGGCTGAGGTTCTTGGAAACAGCATACTTGTGAGTAACGGTGCCGCTGATGAAGTTATTGCCACGATCGAGTTGCTCGATGTAGCCCATTTCATCGCGGAGCCACTCAACCCGCAGAGTATCCCAGTGGTCCGCCAAGAAGCTGGTGTAGGCATATGCAGCTACGCTGTACCAGTTGACGGTTTCACGACGGATCGTGACGGTGGCAGATTCAGGACGAATGACCTCGTTGCGGCCAC
This sequence comes from uncultured Oligoflexia bacterium, assembly GCA_964360145.1. Taxonomy (GTDB): domain Bacteria; phylum Bdellovibrionota; class UBA1018; order UBA1018; family CAYHWW01; genus CAYHWW01. The sequence goes on from CAYHWW010000015.1 coordinate 36,555, forward strand.
GGTTGAAGTTCAGGTCAGCACCGAGGGCGAAGGTATCGCTGTACCAGTGCTTACCGTTGACGTTCACATAGTGACGCATTTCGCGGCCGATTTCGTAGCGCTCAGGACCAACGAGATAGTTGAATGAAGCGCTGGTCTTGCTGCCATTGCTCCAATCCAACGCCAACGAGTAGGAACCTTGTTGGTTGTTGTCGTTGTACTTGTCCACGCCGTTGACGTAGCCAACGCTGGCGTCGACGGAACCAAAGTCATAACCAAGCTTCAAGCCCGTGAGGAATTTGGGTTGGTTATAGACGAAGCCCAATGAGCGGCCATAGTTCCAGTTGTCCACGCTGTCGATGCGCTCGAAGCCGAAGTCAGCATCCATGCGGCCAGCAACCATGGAAAAGGCACCGGGTGCCCAGCTCACAGTGGCCTTGCGCAGGTGCTTCATCGTTGCTTCAGAGGAGCCGGTGCCAGCGTTGAGGATTTCCAACTGGTTACCAACACCAAAGCGAACATCGAAACCCACGGGGTTCGCATCAGCGGACAAGCCAACGGTGGCTTGGTTGATCTCGAACTGGCGATTGCCGGTATCGTAGGCCCGGCGCGAGGCCTGTGGTTGTCCTGCCTGACCTACGGACGCCTGTGTCGCAGGCGTCGTGGAGGTCGAAGTGTGATTGAAGTTATATTGATAGTACGTGTCGACCAAACCGTGAACCTTGATACCACCAACGGTCGCCTTGCCTGGGGCAGGTAGGCTATCGGCCTGTGCCGAGCCCATCCAGGCAATGCTGACCAAGGCGGCGATTCCGTAGAACTTCTTCATGTGGATCTCCCCTGATGTATGTGAAACTACTGAACTGCTAGTGAATGCGTCCATTATTGCTAGGCAACAATAGTCATGTAAAGCAGGAAACACCGACACGTCGCGACAATTTTTCACACCACACATCTGTTCTTGACGATGTCGCGACACTAGGATCCAAAATTCAGGATGAGCGCACGACTAGCACCTGCGCTTTCTTTTTTACTCACGTGGCTTGCCTCGCTGGGATCAGGACCATCAGCGCCACCGCTGAAAAAGCCGCAAGCCCCGCCGCGATGAGAAAGCTGTTCGTGGGGCCGCAGGCACGCATCATGTAACCAAAGCCCAAACTCGCCGGGAGACTCATGATGCCCACAGCCATGGCGAAAATGCCGTAAGCCAAGCCCCGCCCCTGGCGAGCACCCACAAGATCCGCGACGAATGCTTTTTCCGCGGATTCCGTCAGCCCGTAAAACGCCCCGTAAAATACAAAGGCCGCAAAGAATGTGTACATGGAACTAGCAAGGCCAAAGGCTGCGTAGGAAATCGCATAAACAACCCAGCCTGCCGCGATGACCCTCTTCCTACCCCACACATCAGACATGTGGCCCGCAGGCAGAGCAATGACCGTCGAGGTGATGTTCATGCCCACGAGGCACAGGAGTATGGTGCCCAGATTGGCATGCAATGTATTCGATGCCTTCAATACAAGGAAGGCATCGCTGGAGTTTGCCAACGTGAACAGCACCACTAACGCCATGTAACGCCAAAATGTGGGGGGGAGCACGCCGAGATCTTGCAGCCGGAATTTTTCAAGGCCATGGGGTGCCGACGCCGCATGGGGTTTTTCCCCGCGCTTTTCACGCACGCCGAATGCCACCATGGCCACAGCCAGAGCAGATGGAATCAGCGTCAAGAGAACAACCGTGCGAAACGCCGTCGTACTTAAAGCGCTACTCGCCTGAAGAGCGTACGCCGCCAAGGATAAGCCGAATACAGCCCCCATGGTGTCCAACATCTGATTGATGCCGAAACTTTTACCCCGGCTGTTAACATGAGCATCGTCAGCAATCATGGCATCCCGGGGCGCGGTTCGAATGCCTTTGCCAACGCGGTCAGCGAACCTGATGAAGAGGATCCACCCCCAGTGGTTGGCAAAGAGCAGGAATATCTTTGTCAGGGCAGATAACCCGTAGCCAGCAACCACAAGGGGCTTGCGGCGAGGCAGTTGATCCGAGAGCCACCCGCTCACGGGCCTCAAAAGCGTCGCCGTTGATTGGGCGATGCCTTCAATGAGGCCGATGATGGGAAGACTTGCGCCGAGCACCTGGGACAAAAACAGCGGAATGAGCCTGCCCGTGGCCTCGCTGGCAATGTCATTGAAGAAGCTCGCGAAGGAGAGCATCCAAAGATTCGTCGTCCCTTTTTGCCACAAAATATGCGGGCTAGCCCGGCCTTTGATCGTGGGTTCACGCCGTGTCAAATTTTCACCTCCCGAAAAGGCTCCAAAATGAAAAAGCCCATCTCATATGAGACAGGCTTTTTTCAAAAAATGGTCGGGGCGACCATTTTTTAAACAGGGCCATTGATTTCAACTTG
>CAYHWW010000016.1:0-9329 GCA_964360145.1 uncultured Oligoflexia bacterium
TGGGCAGACGCCAGCTCAATGAAGCCGTGAGGCAGTTCGCCCGTAGCGCCCAGTACCGGGAGTTCATCATCAGTGCATCCCGGCGCACTTTAATGAGTGATCGTCCCGCCTCCGCCACGAGAAGCCCTGTACCTTGGGCCGAGATTTCCTTGGTTGAGGATTTGGCTGCGGAATACAACGAGCAATTCCCGGAACAGGCCCGTGACATACTTCGAGGCCGTGCCCGCAGCACGTTTGCCCGCAGACTTTTAGAATCCAATGAGGATGCATTCCGCCAAAGGTATGCCCAGGGCCTTGCCCAGGCGTTGGCTGACCGTGGCGTTGAGGCCATGACTTATGATGAGGAAGCGGCCCTGGAGGTTACTTTAGCGACGTCGTTGCTCACCGGCAACTCTGGAGCGAGCGGCCCGCTGCCCTCCTTGGCTGATCTGGGATCTAGTCGTGGCGGTCCCCAGTACTGGGGCATACATCGCGCTCCCCACGCAGGTGATATGAGTAAGGGCACTACGCGTAGGCTATTGCCCGCCGAAGTTGCTGATATCCGTGCGCGCGCCATATTGAGATCATCATTATCTTCCGAAAATAAGCGGGAACTTTTGAGGGATTTCTTTTTGAACCCCATCCGCTGGCAAGAGTACCTTATCGTTTTTGACGCCCCTCGCCATTGGCTTCTGATTGATGATTCTGACGTAATTTCCCGCGTGCTGCGCGCATTACGGGAGTCGGGCGCCATTGATTCCATCTATGACGTTTTTGCGGTGCTGCGCGAGCGGGACGACATGAGTCATGGTAGGCGTAGTTTATATAGGGAGTACTTCCGCGTCGTAGAAGCCCTTGATTCCCATCTGCGCGAAGAACTTTCTTCAGCGCGGAACTACCAAGACCTTCATCGCTTCGTACATGCCATTCTGGCACCCTTCAAAAACCCGTATCACGATGAAGAAAACATCCTCATCAATACGCGGAAGATCCGTGAGTTGAAGGATGCAGTTGCGGCTAAGGCAGCTACGCTGGTGTTGACGCCTGAGCAGCGGCTGGAACTTTTCTGGAACCTAACGACAACGGGGCAGTCATCTGGCACAGACGCACTCTTGAAGGATTCACAGTTCCTCGCTTCACTCGACACGCTCACAAGCGAAAGAAGCACCTGGATCCGTCGCATCCTTTTGGGTCATCGTCTGAACAGCATTGGTCTTGAGCTGTCCATGGCAAGGCGGCTCATTGAGCCCATGGTGGCCTCCCTCACTCAGCACACGGTGGGTGTGCGGGAACTCGTAGGCTTACTTGAAGAGATCAATCGTCTTGTCCCCCGGGATTCCATGGGCAAGGACGAGCTTCTGGAGCAGATCGCCTGGGACCTTAGGCTCCGAGACCGGGCTCTCTTGAATCTCATCGAGGACCACAAGTCCTACAACTGGCGTCGCGCCAATCCTATGTTGGCCAATTGGGCCTCCTTTTTCAGTGAGAACGTCCAGCGGCTCGATCGCAATGGCCTCATGGATGCCATTGCATACTTCCGTGAGCCTGAGCACCGCCCTGTGCCTGCGAGCATGATCGAAGCCATGCGGCAGTCCGCCGTGGGCCGGGCGTTGAAGCTTGTCCAAGAGTCCAAGGCTCTTGAAACTGATGCCCGCTACGTGGAGGAGAACCTGCTTTATATCTCCACGCGCCAGCTTGAAACCCTGGCACTGAATGCGTCGCCGACGGAACGCATCCCCGTATTCGATCTTCTGCTCAATTCTGGCGGCGCCAACGGCGTGAGCGCAGCACAGGATTTTCCGCTGAATATCATCCAAGGACATTTGGGTTATGAGGCGGGATCCAACAACGAGATCTCCCTCATGGCGTTCCTTGAGGTCATTCCCCAGCACGAACGTACGGCGACACTGGCTTACATCCTGAGTACCAGCGGCCAGGATAAGAGCAGCATCAAGTCCCTCTTTCTTGTGGGCAAGGCCGTCGGCGTGAAAGCTGCGCAATTCGCGGCGACGTGGAAACTCTTCAGCGACCCGAATATCTTGCTTGAGCTGACGGAGCTTAAAGACAATGCCGACCCGCTGACGCTGGCGGAAGTGACCCAAATCCTTGATGACACCTTGAGTCCCGCAGAGCGGGCTCGCATCGTGAGTGTGGATAAGGTGCTCGGCTCTGCAAGTATCAAGACTGTTGTGCAGGTGACCCTATCTGATGGCCGCAAAGCAGTTGCGGCTCTTCGTAGGCCTTTTGCCGCGGAGCAGATTCGCAGCAACCTTGCACTAGCTCAGGCCTATCTCGCAAAACTCCGTGAGCGGGGTCTTTCGATCCAGGCTGGACTCTTAGAGCCGATGATTGCCGCCGTTGAAGAGCAAATGACCCGCGAGATCGACTTCCGCATTGAGGCTGATCAACTGCGCTATGCGCGCACCTTCTACCAAAGTCTGAACAGCACTATGCGTAGCAGCCTCAATGGCTGGCACTTTGAAGTGCCTGCTCTGCTGGGCGAGTTCCAGGTCCGCGAAAACTTGCTCTTTATGGAATTAGTGGAGGGCGAGGCCTTTGATGCACTGCCCGCCGGTGCTGAAAAACACCACGTTGGTAGTCAGATTGTCGAATCTTCGGCCATCGGTTTGCTTGAGCGTGGCTGGCTTGATGCGGATCGCCATGCCCGCAACCAGCGCATCAATACGGCGACGAAGACTATTTCCTTCATCGACTTCGGCCAGGCCGTGAACTTCACAACGAGCGCTCTGCCTTGGCGCTCTGATGACCGCTACGTTCTCGCTCAGTTCATGAGGGCCTTGGCTCAGAGAAATGTCACAGGGCTTATTGAAAGCGGCCTGTTGATGGCGCGGAATCCCGTATCGCTGACAGCCGTGCAGCGCTCCACACTGGCAGCCCGTTTGAATGCCGCCATGGCATCTGGCGGCGATAACACCCAGCTCTTGGTCGATCTGCTGAAGTCCTTCAATGAGTCCGGCGTCATCTTTGCTGGCCGCTTCTCGTTCGGCGCGCTGAAAGGGCTGATGACGCTCTATGGTGAGGACTACGTTTCTCCTGCTGAGTTCGACGCCATCTTTGAACGCCATATCCGCGGCGTCTTGGGCCGAAAGGCCGTTCGTACAGCGTTGGACTGGAGCCGATTCGGACGGGTGAATCCGCAGGATTGTGCTGCACTCTTAGGTGCTACACCTCTTAGGTGATATTAAGTTGACCAAAAACAATAAATATTGATCTTGAGCTTGGCCCTAGGATAAGAGGCGCGGAACCCCTTTCTAAGGATTCCCGTGATCTTAGGTGCTTTAGCAGGATTTTTTTTCACAGCTTCCGTGGCTCAAGGGGCTACGGTTGATTGTCGCGCACTGCTCGTACCTGAAAGCCCTGCTAACGCACGGTCTAGGGTCACCGTTGCCGCGAGCTTCGTAGATGTATTGGGCCAGAACCTCGCAGCCCATACCTTAGAGAGCGGCAATGCCACCTTCTTCGGCTCACTATTAACCCTGGCCGAGCATACCCCGGGCGCGGCTGGTGATACCCTATTTGCCCGGCTGCGGGATCATGCCCAGTCTCGACTGAATACCAAAGAAGGCCGGGACGAGATGCGGGATATCGTGCTGGCCCTGCACCGCGCCGGCCGGAACGAGGAGAGCCAGCGGCTCCTCAATCTGCTGCTCACAACCTTAGAGGCTGACCCTGCAGATCCGGACCGTTACGGTGACACCGCCGACGGCGTTATATTCGATCATGCAGTGAAGATTTTTGCTGATCTTGAAGTCCTCGGGCAGGCGGCCCAGGCACCACGGGTATTGATACTTCTGAACGACCGCTATGAGCGCATGGTGAGCGGCTTCCCCATGTCTGTTCTTGAGCATCTGCGCACCATGACCGGTGTCACTTTCGGCGCAGAGGTTTATGGTGCCATAGCCCAGCGGCTGGAACCGCTTTGTCGCCTGCGCTTCGTCACCACCGACGAGATCCGCCAGCTCCTACGTGAATTAGCAGTCCGTGGCCCCATCGCCACCGGGGACCAGCGCGCCATGGAGAACTTGACGGAACACTTGGAGGGTAGGGACCATATCCTGTTCTTTGAAGAGGATGCGCTTAAAGTTCTCATGAAACGCAGTGTCTCCGCCAAGGACATCGGTGTGGCCGCGGAGAGTGCCGCCATGCCTCCAGAGGCGCGCCAGGCTGGCCGTGCATTGGTGACACGTCTTGTGAGAGGCAGCCTGGATGCCGCACGCCGCAAGTTTTTCGTGGATGTCTTGGAAGCTTATAGACGGAATCATCGTGACGAGCCTTACGACCCTCACGCCGATCCTGTTCCATTGCTTGAGAGCATGGTGGACCCTGAACGCCAATGGGATCCGCGGTACGATGTGGCAAAAAAAAGCACCGATGACTTATGGGACATCGTGAGAACCCCGGGTCATGCCAAAGATTACATGGACTTCATCCTGGATCACCCCATGGCTCACTCTGTCTTGCCCTCTTTGCTGTGGGCGGTGAAGGAGGGGGGCATTCAACTCAGCAAAGAAGAGGCCCTTGCTGTTTTCAAGCGCTGGGACGTGAGGTTGACCGAGACGCTGCGGCAGTTGGCGGCATCGGGTTATGTCAACCGGGCCTTCCCCATGGCGTCCCACATTCTCGCACGGGATAGTGAGCACACCGGCCTCGGCAGCCCCCCGTTCCCACGGGATCTTAATGGTAATTCTGTTTACACCGAGCATCGATTGGCTCAGGCCAAGCTCCTCATGATGCATGGCGATGATCCCGACATTGCAGCGCAGGCGCGATCTATTATGACAGGGCTTTCCGAAGAGCCTGGCCGGGTGCACTTCTTCGATGAGTTCATGCCCCTCATGACGAGCCTCTTCGGCAAGTTCGAGGGCGGGAGCTTCCATGTCACGGCCCATTACGCGCCTCTGATGGATAGCGCGTGGCACTACGCCCAGATGGCTGCTGTGGACTCGGCCCAGGGCGCTGTTTGGGCGCGCCGCGCACATGGCCTACTCATGGCCCACCTCGACGGGGTCACGGCTGCAGACCTTGGTCGGTATACGAAGGCCTATTTCGAGCGGGCCACCACGGCCTCCGCGGCAACCCTGCAAGCATTGCTTGATGCGGGCCTTCCTGAAGAGGCAGGTGGGCTTTTCCAGTTGATGGCCAGGAAGATTACGGAGTTTGAGGCAGCCATATTGGCGGAGAACCAGAAAGAGAGGGCCCAGGGCGGGGTCGCCATTGTGAGCGATGCGCTGGAGGACCACGACACCGCAAACCTGCGGTTTTACCGCCAACACATGGACATCGTTTTCGCCTCACGCATTGCCATGCTGAGGGGCCAGAATGTGGACTCCTTCCTGGAAGCCGTAGTGCGTGATGTGCAGTCCCGCCGCCACCGCTTTGATCCCCGTTCCGTCATCATGGCCGCAGGCGCCATGGCGGCGAATCCTCGCTATATCGAGCAGGGCCGTCGCCTTTTTGATCTTGCTGCCGACAAGCTCTCCCTCATCCGTGGCGATAGGCAGGACTTCGGCAAGGCCTCCGCCTATTTCTTCGATCTGCTGGAGAAGAGCCCCCTCGCTGAAGAAGCTAAGGATACGCTGGTCTTTCGCCTTGCGAACATGTCTGAACCCCAGGCGGGGGATGACTGGTACCAGCTGAATACCAGCATCGAAGAGTTCCTCAAGATTACGGATCGCATTCAAGAGGGTGAACGCCGCTATCCCAGAGCCAATGCCGAAGTCCTGCGCATTCTCTCTAGCTTGAGTCATCATCTCAGTTTTGAGAGCAACGACTTCTATGCCAAGGCCAAACTGGCCATGGCGGCATCAATCTTCAACCGTATGGTCAGGGGCCATGCCTACGTCATGGACGGCAACTATGCCGAGGCGGTGCTAGTCCTTTCCGATGATCCGTCTCACTTACGCCGGGTGCGCACTCTCTTCCCCGGTTTTCTTGACAGCCGCAGTCAGAGGATTCCTCGTACCTCTGCTGGCGCCATAGACCTTTCAGCTGTGCGGGCGGAGTTGTACAATCGTAAGGCGACTTACCGCGCCGTACGGAGGGAGCTTGCGGCATTGGCTGGCAGCCGCGCTGTCACGCCCGCGCTGACCCATCTCCTCGACGTGGTGGGTGAGATGCTGGGTCACGAAATAGCCGAAAGACGTAACGCATTAGCGCTTCAGCATCGCTCATCTGGTGAGGCAAAGGGAGATGCGCCCCGGCCCTCGGCGGCAGATGTCAGTGCGATGCGCGGTGCGCGCATACTTTTATCATTGTTGGAAGATGCCATTTCAAGCGCCACAGTGCGCATGACGCCGGTACAGCAGCGGATTCTTGAAACCCTGGTGTCCTCTTCGGGTAAAGAGGAGGCTTTGGATAAGTTGGACATGGTGCGCTCTCTCCTTCAGCGTGAAAACATGCCCCTGAGGGCACTTGAGATCCTGCTCTACGCCATGGAGCGGGCAGATTATATCAGCCCCTTCGTCATGGATCAGTACCGTTCACGGGTGCGTTCTGCGCCAGTGGCTGAGAAGCAGTGGTTCTTCTCTGTCCTGCGTCGTCTTTCGGCCGATCCCAACCAGCCTAGAAACTTCAGTGACTCGCACCTCGCGTATTTCCTATCGCCGGATCCCTTAAGGGAGGCATATTGGCAGCAATATTGGTCATGGCGAAATGCTGGCTACTTAGGCACCCGCGATGAAGCCCGCCACCCATTCTTGGGTTCCTTCGATAGTCGCAATCTGCGCATGGCCGCGTTATATGGGATTTCACGTTGGTCTGGGCACGGCCTAAGCGCTGCTGGCAACGTCCGGAAATTTCTCCGTATGCTCTATGTGGACCGCATGTACGACCCCTCAGCACCACGGGGGCTGAACTACCGTGTCACCGTGGATCAAATCCAAAGTAACCTTCGTGAGCTTGGTTCAGACGTCGTTTTTACCGCCGAGGAAAGAGCCGTCATTGAGGCCCAGCTCCTCACGGAGAGGGTACGTCTAGATCCCATTGGGTTTGCCACGCAGCTTCCGCAGCGCCCCTTTTGGGGGAATCTGGGCAGAGATGGGGCTTCGCTCTTCACTGCTGTCCCTCGGCTCGCTGAATTGCCGGAGCGCATCTACAGGCCGCTGGCGAAATTCGCCAGCACCAATGCTTTGGAATACGGGGACGACAAATTTCTGAATGCCTTTAGCATCATGTTTGGACAACATAACCTCACAGGCGCGGAGAAAACTCAGCTGATCACTGACCTTGACGCCATAGTTCTGGAAATGAATGACAAGATGGCTGTTATCGGTCGCACGCCGGACGGCAAGCTCCCCCAGGCCTTCAAGTCCCAGCCCGAGGTGGTGCGCTTCATTTTGGCGCAGTATTTCAGGCAGCTGCCCTTCGGGGAACGCGAGGCCATCCTGGGGGAGTTCGACGGCAACGGTGCCAGCTCCGGCCTCTCGGGGCCCGCGGCCCTGCGCCGCTTCTTCGAGCTGACGTCAACGGAGAAGATCGGCCAGTTTCTGAGCACTCGCAGCGATTTGGTGCCTGAGGACTATCGCCGCGAATTGCAAAGCTTCCAGGAGAACGTCGCCGGCAGTTCCTGGGACGAGGTCAGGAGCACCATTGAAACCGAGTTGGGCCATCCCCTCACCACACTCTTCTCTCGCGTTGAAGAGCGGCCCCTGAACGTGGGCACCATCGGCGAAGTGTATCGGGCGTGGCGCCCTGACGGCACTGCAGTGGTCGTGAAAGTCATCACACCCAGCCGTCGCCGAGCCATGAAGACCATGCTGGAGCGCTTGAAGAGCGTCTCCCAGGTGCTGCAACGGGAAAGCCGCCGCTTCGCTCTCCATTTTGACGCGGATACCCTCTACGCCGAGTTTCGTCGTACCCTCGAGAGTGAGCTGGATTTCCGCAGCGAGATCGTCAACGCCGACGCCATGGCAGCCACTCTCACTGAAGGGTTCTCCATCCCGCCCTTTCTGCGGGATCTCTCAAGCCCCAGCGTTTTAGTGCAGACCTTCGCTGATGGCGTGAACCCGCTGAGAGTGACCTCCGAAGAAATGCGTCGCTCGGTGGTTAACCGTCTCGGCCAACTTCTTATGGGCCAGATCTTGAACCACGGCCTTTTCCACGAAGACCTTCACCCGGGCAATTTCCGCGTGGTGGAGGCTACGGGCGCTGTTCAGCTCTTGGACTTTGGCCGCGTGGGTCATCTTAGCGCCACCGAGCGCCAGGCCCTGGTGCCGCTGCTCTTGGCGCTCAACCTCAAGCAAGGTGAGCAGGTCGTGGCGCTTTTGGATTCCGTGAAGGCTAGTAACCGCAGCTATGATCGCCCGTTGCTCACTGAGCGGGTCAGCGCCATCCTTCAAGGGCCGTCCGCCGGAGTGAATGGTGACACCATCAGCCGTATTTTCTTTGAGGCTGGCAGCGCGGGCCTCGCTATTCCATCTGGCTATATTCAGCTATTGAAGGGCCTTATGACCTTCGAGGGCACTGCACACCTTATGGGCGGCGAGATGCCTCACGGTTTCTGAGGGCGCCCCCACCGGGATTCCCCTCTAGTCGTTGCGCTTCCAGCTTTGGTTTTTCCAATGCTACGGCTTTGATCTTTGAATGGCGTCCGTGCCGGGAATCGAGTGATTGCACTGGCTTAACGGGTGACTAAGACAGCACTAAGACCAGTGCGTTACTGGGCGTTACAGAGCTGTCTATGCTGCCGTAATCATTAGACTAGTCAGTATTTGAAGCACTTGCATTCGGTAATACATATGTTATAATAATGTTATAACCATGAAAAAGAAACTCTCAGTCGTTGGTAATAGCCTGGGTCTCCTGATCGAGAAACCCATCCTCGAGCTCCTCAATATCGACCGTGACACGGAACTCGATGTCACCACCGATGGCAATCGCCTCATCGTGGAGCCCATCCGCAAGCCCCGTCGGCAGCGGGTGGGGGAGTCCGTAGAGAAGGTCATGAAGAAGCATGACGCCACGTTTAGGAAACTCGCGAAGTGACCCCAGAGCCGGAGTTCCTCACAGTCGAGGAAGTGCTGTACATCCATGGGATGCAGCTTGAGCGCTACGGCGGGGCCGCGGGCATCCGTAACCAGGGGCTGCTTGAGTCCGCGGTGATGACGCCACAGGCGTCATTCGGCGGTGAGCCCAATGACGTCGACGAGGAGCTTTATCAGGCGATGATTGATGTTTCTGCGCGCAAGCGGGATAAGGCTGGGTTGGCTGAATTGCTACGAACGCTTTCTGTCATCTAGTAGGATAAAAAAGGCGCACGGACGCAGCTCCACGTACCCCCCGGGGAGGGGTTCTTCATTTTTCAACAGCGCTAGTAAGTGGCGTCCCCACCG
>CAYHWW010000016.1:9429-13595 GCA_964360145.1 uncultured Oligoflexia bacterium
CCCCGGGGAGGGGTTCTTCATTTTTCAACAGCGCTAGTAAGTGGCGTCCCCACCGGGAGTCGAACCCGGGTTACCTCCGTGAAAGGGAGGTGTCCTAGGCCACTAGACGATAGGGACGCATAGGGCCGACAAGGGGCGTAGACTAATCACCACGCTGCGCGAAGTCAAACTTGATTTTTGTGAGCCATAAGAATAGTGCCATGCGTCATGGGATTGCTGAGGGGTGTTTTGGGGCGTCTTCTACTGCTTTTTTCCATGGCCATTCTGGCCACGGGTTGCCCACTTGCTGAGCGCACTCAGCCGCCGTTGCCGAGCCACATCAGCGCCGGTGACCTGCCGCTTTGGTTTGACGAGGCATCCACCAGCGCCTTCATCACCATGCTCCTGGAGCTGGGTTCTCAGCATGACTTTATTTACACCCTGGATGGGCGGGATGTGGGCATGGCCCATCACACTCTGCGACGCATCGAGAGCACCGATGGTCCTCGCTTTGAGTTGTCCACTGACGAGACGCTTTCCATATCGACCACAGTGGGCCATGAGCGCCGCGTATTGCGCTTTGCCGCGGCCTATCCCTATTCCTTGACGAAGATCTCCTCCATCATAAGCGCGGGGGAGCAGCGGGCCAGTGTGGCTGCGGCGGTGCTCTCGTCCTATGGCCTCCTCGACATCGCCGCTCCATCCCTCTGGGTTCGTCGCCATCCCATGGAGGGGCAAACCTTGGAGGTGCGTTGGCTCAACCCTGAGGACTTTACGGGTCTCCTTGTCACCTACCAGATGCAGCGGGGATTACCCGAGGGCTTCTCAGTGCCGCCCCGGGTGGACGAGAATCATCTTGTTTACACCGTGGCCCGGGTCTCACCCGATGAGCCCATTGAGGCGGGCCGCATCATCGAAGAAACCGTGTGGCTCGATGAGGGCACCGTGCTCTGGCGCCGGGATCGGGCGTTCCTGGAATATCGCGCCGTCCCCGACGCACGCTTGGGTACTGCTCCCAGCGACGATCCCATGCCTACTTTCCGCAGGGGCACCCCTGGCCTGGAAGATACCGCCGCGGACGCCCGGGTGGGCGCGGCCACGGTGAAGATCGTCTCCTTGGGGGGGACGGGCTCCGGCGTTCTGATTAGCAACGAGGGTATTATTCTCACCGCCCAGCACGTCGTCAGCGCATCCCTGAGAGGAGGAGGGGGGCTGCGGGTGCCCGATCTGCAAGGCACCGCTGAAGTCATCTATGAAAGCCCAACCCTGGACTTCGCCCTCCTGCGGGCGACCCCCGACCACGGGGTAACCTGGCCACGGCTGGCTTGTCTTTCGTTACGGAAACAAGACCTCCCAGTGGGTGAGGCCATCCACGCCATCGGATTCCCCCGTGCGACCCCAGGAGATGCCGCCACCCGCTCTGATGGTGTGCGCCAGCTTTCGACGGATGGCTTGGTCTTACGCTACAGCGCCGGGGATTTGGGCTACCTCCGCGTGCTTGAGACTGAGGGGGTCCGCCGGGCTCAATCATTGGTGTTGGCAACCCCGCGGGTCATCCCGGGTATGAGCGGGGGGCCAGTGGTCAGCGATGGGGGCGACCTTCTCGGTATTTCAGTCATGAGCATCCACCATTCTTGGCCCGTGAGCGAAGAGGCGACGGTGGGCACCTATCTTGGCATCCTACCCGCCAGTGTTATCGCCTCTGAGCTGCGTCAGGCATGGGGGAATGAGAGGGTGGTTGCCGATCTGCATTGCGCTGAAGTCACCGTGGAGGCTTCAGAGGGTGCCAGCCAGGAGTTCTACCCCGGGGGGGCCCACGATTATCTCCGCAGCATCAGTCAGCGATTCGATGACACCTTTTTCGCTCTGGCCAGAGCACTCCCAGATCTCATGGAGTTGGCGGGCCGCGCGTTCTGTCGGGGGGATTCGGGCTGCCCCGATGGGGTGGTAGCCCTCCTTGTGGGCCTCATGCCCCCGGAGAGCCGCACCCGGCTGCTGTCTACGCTGTGGTTCCATGCGCTCGATGAGCTGGTGGGGGCCATTTCCCCGAGGGATCGCCATCCCGGCGTGCCGGGCGTAAGCCCCCGGGCTATGACGAGAGCATTGCGTGAGAGCCTCCCCCGGGCTCTGACAGCTGCTTTCATGGATACTTCGAGGGAAGTCGTGCTGAATCAGCCCATGACCGCCGCCGATGCGGCCGCCGCGGAAGTCCGCGTGCATCGTGCCTTGGAGCACGCTGTGCGCGGGAATTGGGTGCGTTGGGCTGCTTCCGAGGGAATTCATTCGCAAGAGTAGCCCGCCCATAGTAACATCTGGTGCCCGCTTTACCTCGTAGGAGCCCCCATGAGTCTCAATATGCGCAATATCGCCATCATCGCACACGTCGACCATGGCAAAACCACTTTGGTCGATGGTCTTTTGCGCCAGGCTGGCACCTTCGCCGCCCACGAGGCCCTCACCGAGCGGGTGATGGATTCCATGGACCTGGAGCGTGAGCGGGGCATCACCATCGCCGCCAAAAACACCTCCGTCCGCTTGGGCAACTCAAAAATAAATATCGTTGATACCCCTGGCCACGCCGACTTCGGTGGCGAGGTGGAACGGATTCTCGGCATGGTGGACGGCTGTCTGCTCCTCGTGGACGCCGCTGAAGGCCCGCTGCCCCAGACCCGCTTCGTGCTTCGTAAAGCCTTGGCCCAGGGCCACCGCGTGATCCTCGTGGTCAACAAGGTGGACCGTCCCGATGCCCGCGTGGACTACGTGGTCAACTCCACCTTCGATCTTTTCATGGACTTGGGCGCCAACGAGCGTCAGGCTGACTTCCCCATCATGTACGCCTGCGCCCGCCAAGGCTGGTGCGTGAGTGACATGGCGGAGGCCGATAGGCTCCTCGCCGTCAAGGGCGAGGGCGGTTCTTTGAAGCCCCTCTTCGACACCATTTTGAAAGAGGTCCCATCGCCTCAAATTTCCGAGGGCGAAGGCTTCCAGATGATGGTCTCCAACCTGGCCTACAGCGACTACGTGGGTCGTTTAGCCATTGGTCGCGTGCTCCGTGGGTCCGTGAAAAAAGGCTCCAAGCTCATCCGCATGGGTGAGAACGGCAAGAACACCAGTTTCAATGCCGCTGTGGTCTATACCTACGAAGGCCTGAAGATGTCAGAAGCCCCGGTGCTTCTGGCCGGAGATATTGGCGTTATTGCAGGTTTCGAGGAGACCACCATCGGCGACACCATTTGCGAGGCCAGTCGCCCCGAGGCCCTTCCCCGCATCACGGTGGATCCCCCCACCATGAGCATGATTTTCTCCATCAACACGAGCCCATTGGCTGGCCAAGAGGGTGAGCCCATCCAGTCCCGCAAGCTGAAAGAGCGCCTGGTGCGGGAAGTGCGCAACAACGTGGCTTTGCGCCTGGACGAAAGTACCAGCACGGACAACTTCAAGATGCTGGGCCGTGGCGAGTTGCAGTTCGCAATTCTCATCGAGCAGATCCGCCGCGAAGGCTTCGAGATCATGGTGGGCCGCCCTGAGGTGATCTATCAGACCGGCCCCAACGGCGAGAGGCTCGAGCCCCACGAGCGCGCTGTCCTCGATATCCCCAACCAATACGCTGGTGGCGTCACCGAGATGTTCCAGACCCGCAAGGGCCAGCTCATCGAGTACAAGGTGGAGCATGAAGGCCGCGTGCGCCTGGAGTTCGTCATTCCCACCCGGGGCTTGATCGGCATCCGCTCCAAGTTCCTTACGGAAACCCGTGGTGAGGGCATCTTCAACACCCAGTTCGAAGGGTATTTCCCGCATAAGGGCCAGCTCATCCATCGCATCAATGGCGCCTTGGTGGCTGACCGCACCGGTGAGACCATAGAATATGCCCTCTTCAGCATCGAAGAGCGTGGCATTCTCTTCGTGGGCCCCGGCGTGCCCGTCTATGAGGGTATGGTCATCGGCGAGAACGCCAAAGACAATGACATGAACGTCAATGCCTGCCGGGAAAAGAAGCTCACCAACATCCGCTCGGCGGGCGCTGAGTTTTTGGTGACTCTCGCCACCCCCCGTAAAATGTCGCTTGAGGGCTGCATGGAGTGGATCGACGAGGACGAGTGGGTTGAAGTCACCCCGGAGTCCGTGCGCATCCGCAAGAAGATCCTCGGGGGCAACCTGCGGCCCGTGAAGCGCAACGTAGCGAACTA
>CAYHWW010000016.1:13695-28820 GCA_964360145.1 uncultured Oligoflexia bacterium
ACTAAAGCTTTAACGTTTGACGCGTGGCGCCTCATTTTGGTAGATGCCTACGCTATGCTCAACAAAGGTTCCGTAGGCTCGTTGCTTTTCGCTCCTTTCGCGTTTTCAGTGGCCGCTGTTCTTACGGGTTGCCCTGTACCGCCCACGCCGCCTGGGACCCTACGGTTTGTGAGCCAACCTTCCGCGGATGCGCTTCAACGCGTTGCCATGGTTCAAGAGGCCATCCCCGGCAGTCGAGTCGCTCTGGGGCAGCGCACGGGGGAAATCCTGTCCGTGGAGTCCGGCCTTCTCGTGGGCTCGGGCACCTCTCCCGTACTGGAAGCGACCCACGGCGTAACGCCCGATGCGAAGGCGTCGGCGCTCCTGAATTTTTTTGTGAAACACGGCGCCGCCTTTGGTTTGGAAAACCCACTAGGGGAACTCTATGTGCCCAAAGACGAACTGGCCACGCCACCGCCGTCAAGTGACCCCGCTCCCGAGTTCAATACCGTTCGTTTAGTGCAAAACCATGATGGTGTTCGCATCCATGGCCGTGACGCCATCGGGCTCTTCGACCAGTCGGGTAATTTGCTCTCGGTGGTGAACCGCGTTCTGCCCACCAACCATGACCCGCGTTACATCGGGCTCGACAGCCCCTTCAGCCCCGCTGAAGCCTGGTCGAGCTTTCTGCATGAGCTTGGCACCCATGACCTGACCAACGGCGACACCCGGCTGCATTGGCTCGGTTTGCATGCGGCGGCGGCGGAACACAGCGAAGAACTGTTGTTTGTGCCCCAAGACGTGCAACCCACGGCGGACTGGAACTTCGTCTACCAAATCGAGCTGAGGTTTGGCCTGGACTCAGCTCGTGTGCGCATGGACGCCATGACCGGAGAAATATTGAGCGTGGTCCAGACCACCCCCTCGGATTGGTGGGTTGGCGGCACCTCGGTGATCAACATTGGCGTGCCCAATGAAATCGGCGCCACCTTCAATATCCCAGGTGTCCGTGAGGGCTCCACTGTATACATGGGGCTGAATTCAGCCTCCTTGGGCGGCGGCGTGTTCCGCGCGGGCAACCTGTTCAGCATCGATGATTCCGCCACTCGTCCTCTGCGTGGCGCCACGTATTTAGCCACTCTCTCCACCGCTGCCGCCACTTCATGGGCGGGAGACCCCACTTACGTTGGGGGGCGTCGTGCAGCGACGAGCCTCATGCGCAATATGGTGACCACGCTCAATTGGTGGAAAGCGCGCCGCTGGCGTTCCTGGGATAACCGGGGCTCCACTCTTTGGACCTCTGTGGGCGTTAACAAGAATGCTGATGGTAGCCCTGACTTCAATGCCTGGGGTGGTAATGGTGTCATGCAATTCGGTGATGGCACGTACACATCACGCGAAACCACGGCAGCCTCTCTTGAGGTGGTGGGCCATGAGTTCATGCACAATGTGACCAGTGCCACGAGCCGCCTGGAGTATGCCTATGAGTCTGGTGCCACCGCCGAAGCCTGGGCTGATTTTTTTGGAGCAGCTCTCACTCAAGTCGGTGACCGCTTCAATAACGCGGTACTCGGTGAGTCAGACACGGGTGTTGGCGTTATTCGAAACATGAGCAACCGACGCACTTACTACGATTTCGTGGTCACGGATGCTGATTCCGGCGGCGTTCACACCAACAGCGGTATCTTCAATTTCGCCCATTACATCGTGGTCAACGGTGGCGCCCTCGCTGGAACCACTGCTTTGGCGCGCTCCGTGCGCGCTCATGGTGTGGCTCGTGTTGAAGAGATTTTACGCATGGCAGATCGCCTGCGTACGTATGCACCTGCTGCCACCCTCGAGGAAGTCGCCTCGGGCGTAGTGGGCACCTGCCACATCATGGCCTGGCTCAGAGGCTCGGAAACGGGGGCTGGCAGCATTGGCACCACCTGCGAAGATCTTGAGAAGGCCTACACCGACGTGAGAATATTCCCTTCAGGTTCTCACCCTGAAATCGCTTTGGAGTCTGCCTTTATCAGAAACCGGACATTCGGCACTTCCTCGGACCCCGCTGCGTATATGACCCACGTGCGCATTGCCAATCTCGGGGACACCGGCAACCTCAACCTGCGGCAGTTCAGCGTCTCGGTTACTGACAGTTCCGGCTCCCTCGTGCCTGCGATCACGCAGTGTTTCACCGCCGAGGGGGAATGGTCAGCAGGGGTTTTCGAGCCCGGTGAACGCCTCATCGCCCAGGTCCCACTGCCTGTGACTTACTTTGAAGGCTGGCCCGTCCGTGCGGACATGCCCGGCCGCGGTGCCGGTAAGCGTGTTCGCTTTTGTATTGAGATCGCGCCCGACGCCCGTGGCGCACGGGATACGGATGCGTCAAACAACTGCGTCAATCAGAGCTTCATGTCTGATTACACGTTTAGCGGCGCTGATATGTTCAATGGCACCCCCGATGGCGCCATCAGCACGGCTTTATTGAGGGGTAACCTTTTCAATAATAGTCGTTTAGGGTACGCGCCGACCCTCTACATGCCCATCTTTACTCGCGACGCCAGTGCGGGGGCCTATTCGGAGCTTACGAGTGCGGCCTTTTTGTACCGGGAGCTGAGCGCCGCGCCAGCCGCCACCTTGAACAGCGACTTCGCAATTCAAGTGCCCGCGGTGAGTTTCAGACCGGGGGTTAACGAGACCACAGTGGTGCTGCCCACCATTGATCTCACCGAAGCCGCATCAGTGATACCTACGGAATCCACCAGCCTCGGCACACGCTATCAAATTTTCGTGGACGCCAACGGCGCCAATGCCGCGTTTACCGCGCCACAGATCTACGCCTTGGCTGATGGCACCAGTGTGGCCACGGAATCAGATGAAACTAATAACTTTGCCTGCCTCAACTGTTTTGTGAACTTCACGGAACGAAGCGGCACGATCAGCAAGAAATACGGGGTTATCGTGAAGTTCTCCAGCCCCACGTCGCCCGAGGGCTTGTTTCCCGCCGCCTATGCCCGCGCAGCCCGCGACCTCAGAAACGCGTCTACTCTGATTTTGGGTTTCAGTGTGTTTGAGATCCCCAGGCTCGTTGAGATGATCACGCCGTTTAGATAGCGCCGCGGCGGAGTACGGTAAAAATTTCCCAGCCACTTCACGGGCCGTTCTGCCGATCCGTCAGTCGTGAAGGACTACTTGCGCCCCCTGGGGGCACCTCTCATTGCTATGACCTTGAGTTTGCTGGGGTTCCTCGCCACGGTACCCGTGGCTTGGAGCCACACGGGTACCACCCTGGACCTCTGCGCCCTGCGCAAGGTGTTGCAGGAGGTAGCGAAGGCGGATGAGGGGCCGCGCACCGTCCCAGGCAAGCGCATGGCCCGAGTACGAAGCGAGGGCGTCGATGCTCGTGCTCCCCGGGAAGAAATGGTGGGTGAGGCGAGGCGAGCCAGCCCGCTGGAGGACCCAGCCGATCACACACGCATCTTCTCTTTAGAGCGGTCCGCTCCACTAACTCGTCCGGCAGCTGATATTGAGCTCGAATTGCCGGAAGGGACGCGCACCGTGCATATGCCTGAATTCCCGTACCATGCCCCGGATCCATCGATGTCACCAACTGATTACGTTGAGTCGCGCTTGAATGGCCGTACCTTCACAATCGATGGAGAGGCGGTGCGCTTTCGCGTGGGAGAGAAGCAGTTGGGGGATGGGGGCTTCAGCTTAGTCTATGAATTAGAGCGTATCCCCCCTACACCTGGCATCGAATATGTCGTAAAGATTGATAACAGGCGTTGGGATCCATCAAGCCAGGCCGCCGTCCACCAGAGAAAATTGACCTTACGCGGGCCCCTCGAGGACTCCGCCAACGCATATCTAGCTCGTCACGGGTTGAGCAGCACTGTGCGTGTCGAGTTCCTGCCGGGCATGGTGCAGGAGTTGGAATCAGAGGGCATCACCATCATGAGGCGCATCACAGAGGATAGCGTCGCGAATGAGAGAGGCCGACTCACAGTCCCTTCCCGATATCGCCCCGGGGTGGGTATGTTTGGACGTTGGGTGAATGAAGCGAACCAGGCTCTCGGCAGAACCATTGAGTCTGCCCGCACTGGGGTCACGCACATGTGGAACCAGGCGCACATGAGCAAAAAGAATGTGGAACGCATGCGACCCAGCCGTAGGGCGCAATCACAGATCACCCGTGAGGATGATGGTACTGAGGTTGCTGTGTTGGATACTCCGTTGGATCTGATCCATCCTAGAACGGGCGCCCCTGGCCGCTTTAATCTCGGCTCTCGCATGGAGACCTACGTGGACGCGGGGGGCGTTGAGCGGGAGCGCCTGGTTATTGAGGTCTACGACTTCTAAGCGAGCTCAGGGTTTGCCCAGCAGCAGCGATTTGAGGGGCTTTGCCACCACTAGCGCCATGATCTCATCGTTCCCCGGGATTTCCAAGTCAGCCCATGCCTCGCGACTGATGGCAAGCTCGTCATCCACACTGAGAACGGTGCCTTGTAGTCGCGCTTCCGTTTCCACGGCATAGCGTTCGCTCATCAAGAGAAAAGCGGTCTTGTCGATCCAGAGCGAGCCGTTTTCTTCGCGATAGCCAATGGGGGCGGGAAAGCGCCAAGAGAGAGATTGAATATTTTTTTGAAAAAAGCGTACAAACCGGCAGTGCGCGAGCTCGTGGAAGAGCACGGATTGTCGCTCGGCGGGGGGTAGGCTTTCGCGCACCACGATGGCGCAAGGGACAGATTTCCGTTCAGCCACGCCCGACGGAAAGTGGAAATACTCACGACGATTCTCTCGGGTATGGACCATGCGTCTGTAAAATATATGGCCTAGGCTGTCGCTGATGCCCTTCTGCTGGAACTCCTCATCGCTGAGAAAATCAACGGTGGTTGGGGCGTCTGGACTTATTTGCGCCAAAAGATACTTCTCGCAGTATGCGAGGGAGCCAGCCTCAGCCCAGCCGTGGAGAAGACATGATGTGATGAGGAGCAAGACGAGGCGCGCCATGGGGCGCTGGAATTACCATGATCTCCGATCAAAATAAACAGGTATTGTTTATATTTCAGGGGTTGCAGCCGTACGAGCGGTCCCCCATCCTGGAGGTATGGGTGTTTTTCTCGCCATCAGTCTCGCCGCCACCAGCCTCGCTTTTGCCGCTCCTCCCACCATCCGCAGCCATGAGGGGATCGTGCAGATCTGGCGCTCTGGCAAAGAAGTCCCCGCCGTCAAGTTCGACGACCCCGACTTCCGCCTCGTCCCCCGGGATCTCGTGCGGGTGGAGGAGGGGGCCGCCATACTCAATAGCACCGGTTTAGCCCTGCAGCTGGCCCCCCGCACGCTGCTGCAATGGGATGCCCCCGCCGCCGAGGGGCGCCCCGCCGTTGCGACCCTGCTCTTTGGCCACCTGCGGGTGGCCGCCGCCCCAGGCCGCCCGGGGGCGGGCTCCCCGGACGTGCTGCGGCTGCGCGTGCCCGGTGGCATGGTGGGCATGCGGGCCTTTGGCCGGGGCGGGGCGCGCTACCTCGCCCATGTGAGCCGCACGGAGCAAGAATACTACGCTCGCATCGAAAAGGGCCCCAAGGCCGAGGGCGGTCTCCCCGAGGTGCGTGCTTTGGGTGACTTGCAGATCTTCCCCGAGCTCATGACTCGGGTGGATGCCATCAGCGGTGATTTCGCATTCCGTCCAGATGAGGGCGCCGCTGTTCCCTTCCGCCAAGGGCAGTCCCTGGCCCTGGTGCGCCCAGGCAAGGTGATCAAAGAAGACGGAAGCCAGCATCGGCCCACGGCCCTGCCTGCTGTTACCAAGATCCCCGCGGATGAGCTGCTGAAGGTTTTGCGTGCCCTGGGGTGGGCCCAGCCCACGGCTGATCAGCCGAAGAAGGCTGAAAGCTCTGAAAGTTTGGAGTCAGAGCCAGAGTCCAAGAGCAACTGAGCCCGCTGTACGCCGTGCAAAACCGATGAGTGGTCCCGCTTAAATAGCGCACCCAAGCGCTCAAGGCTCCACCCCTGACGGCGATGGAGGAGGAACATGGCGGTGACGCGCGCATGGGCCAGGCGACGCTCCCGGGATGGTGACATGAGCTTCGCCTTGGTGACGCCATAGGCCCGGGCGGTGCGTTCCAGCACGTCATCGGCGGCGTCCGTGCGCATTTCACCATGGAGTTGAAGCGCCGCGGTGACCGTGCTGCGGGTGTGGTTACGGCCCTTGGCATAGAGCCGCACGCAGGCTTCGCTCATTTCACCGATGCTGCGACCAAATGCTTTGTGCAAAGCCACCCGGGCGCCGTCATCCAGGGCGAGACCCAGGCCCGCGCAGAGAAAGCTGATGGCGCCTTGAAGTTCGGTGGGGGCTGGTGCGCGCACCACTTCAATGCGGGCGGCGAGAAAGCGCCGTTTCAAGCGGTCGTCGAGCCGCGGTGAGTTTTTGGGAAGCTCGCTTGCAGCGAGCAACACGGGCTTGCCCCGGGTTTTCATGCGGTCGAGAACGAAGGAAAAATAGTATTGCAGCTCAGGGCAGTCCAAGAGCAGTTGGGCCTCGTCGATGAGCAGGGCATCCGGCCCATCGCCGAAGGCCGCCACGAAGCGGGCTTTGCCGCGCCAGCTCTCTGTCCCCGTAAGGGCCAGGGCCAGGGTGGGGCCATCGAGGCGCAGCACGTTCTCCGAGGGGCGTTTCAGGCGGATTTCCCGCTCCACGGCTTCCAGCATGTGGGTTTTTCCCATGCCTGGGGCCGCCACGATGATGTTGAGGGCTGGAGCGCCATCAGCCACTTCTTTAGCGGCTCGCAACGCCGCCTCGTTAAAGGTGCCAGCAAAGAGCCCCGAGAAGGCCCGCAGCCCGGCCACGGCTTCAAGACGCCGCTCCACTGGCATGGTCACTAGCCGTAGTGCCGTCTTTTTGGGGTGTCGGAGTTTTTTGGCGGGTGTCAGCGCGGGTAGAAAAGCTGGAGCAGGCCATGGAAGCGGGAGTTGGGTGCCAGTAAGCATGGCGAGCATCTCAGCAGTGGCGCGGCGGATGGTCAACCCCCCCCGGTTGTGAACCCTCCGTAAATTCAAGTTATTGATCAAAATCGACGGGGGGTATGGTATGGCGCATCGCATCACAATGAAGGCACTTCGCGTCGTCCCCATCATTGGTTTCTTCCTTGGGCTCCTCATTGCCCCCTTGTCCTTCGCCGCGAAGCCTGATGTGCGCATCATCGCAGCCGCCCAGGTACCCGCCTTCATCGAAGGGCTTTTCCGCACCGATGCCGTCAAGAAGCTCGCCACCACGCCGGGGCACCCCGTGCAGCAGCTCATCGAGCGCACGGCTCGCTTTCCGCTCTTTGTGTTCGCGCCCACGGATCATCCCGCCTCCCGTTTGAACTTTACGGCCTACATGAGGCTTTTCGCCATGCGCAATGGCCAGTATTCGAACCCCCTCATCGCTGATCTCTATATTCTCCATGAGCTCAATCACATTTCCTCCATGCCCTATGGCCCCGTGACCAGCTACGACCAGTGGAACGAAAAGATGACTTTGAATGAGAAGGGGGCATCTCTTTTTTCGGAAGCCATCATCCATTTCATTTCTTCCGAGCTGCGTGGGGACATGGGTATCCCCGTGATCTGGGTGGATCGTTATCTTTCCAATAAACAGCCTCTGCGCACGGACATGACGAACCAGGAATTTTTCGCTCGCGAACCTGAGGCGTTCCGCGCCGCCTTGTTGGCGGACTTCCGCTCCATCGCAGGCAGGGCCTACACCACCCTGGACGCCACCGAGCGCCGCACTTGGATCTACGACCGCTCCAACCAGATCTGGGCCCAGTCTTATTGGCCCCGGGCCCAGGAAATCGAGTCCGAGATGGCGGGCTTCCAGACCCAAGCGGCCAGCGACCCCATGGCGGCGGCCGTTCGGCATCGGCAGTGGCTTTTGGATCACATGGATGACAACGGCATCCTTTTCGCCACGGAAGAGACGGCTTTTCATTCCATGTACAAGCGCCTGCCTCATGGTGTGTGGCAGGAGAACGAAGAGCAAATCGCCGTTGATATGGCCAATCCCACGGATTGCCCGGAGTGTGTCGCCGCCGCGGGCCGCCTTGAGCAGCTCGCACGGCAGGGGCGGGTGGAACGCACGCCGCTCTTGCCCGTGGCCCAGCGTTTATTGAACCTCGGCATGGCTGGCACGGTGTATTCCTTTCCTTACCCGGAGACCCGTCATGTCACCCGTCAGTTATGGCGCGAGACAGACCCTGACGAGATTTTCGACGAAGCTTATACCCGGCGCCAGGACAGCGAGCACCGCGAGTTCATCGCGACGTTCAAGCAGTGGTCCGCCCCTGTGCTTCAGGGGCTCGACGGCTATGCCCATGGTTATCCTTCCAACGGTTCTTCTGAAGCGATCAAAGACACCCTGGGTTGGCTGCGGGGGGAGAATCCTGAGCTCACCGTGCATATTTTTGAGGGCGAGTATGAAGGGGTGCCCGCCTACGCGGAAGGATTGCACATCAAGCTGAAGCGCCATCCCCGCACCGCCGCTGGCATCGCGGCACTTCGCTCCCTGGTGCGCCCCGGGGACGTGTTCTACTTGAGTCAGCCCTCAGGCATCGATGGCAATCTCTGGCCACTCTATGACCAGTTTATGCAAGAGACACAATCCATGGGTCTCAAGGTGCTTATGGATCTGGCCTATGTGGGCACCGTGGCTCGGCCCTATGCCATCAACTTGAGTTATCCCCACATCGAAGCGGTATTCTTCAGCTTGTCAAAATCCTTCGGCACCTACTACCAGCGCATTGGCGGCGCCTTCACCCGCCGCCCCCAGCCCTTGCTTTACGGCAACATGTGGTTCAAGAACCTTTTGAGCCTGCGGGTGGGAACAGCGCTCATGGCGCAATACGATGTTTACCGCTTGCCGCGCCTCTATCAATGGGCCCAGTCCGCCGCCGTGCAGAGGGTTGCTTTGGCGACGGGCATGGCGCTGCGCCCCAGTGATGTGGTGCTCTTGGCCAATATACCAGCCCGCAGGGACGATGCAGTCGCCCAAGGCGATAACAGCATGCTCTTCCGCGGTAGTGATGACGTGGGCTTTGTGCGCTACTGCCTCACGCCCCTCATGGATGTGCTCGTAAAGCGCTTCGGGACTTTTGTTGATACGGATGAATGGCGTTGCAGGGGCATGTTGGAGCCGAAGCCCCAGCCTTAGGGCCTTAGCCCTTCAACCATTTGCCGCGGCCCACTTTATACATGAAGGCCGCCACGCCGGCGAACACCGCCAGCGCCCAGCTATTGCTGCCCGCAAGCCGTGGCACCAGGGCGCTCATGTCGATGGCTTCAATGAATTTCGGCGCGAAGTTGGCGAAGGCCAGCGACACGCCACCGATGCTGGCGCCGGCGATGAGGCCCGAGGAGAGCAGCACTCCAGGGCTCGCATCCTCGTTCTCGTCGGGTTTCTTCTTTTTGGAGTTGTTGCGCTTATCCACTAGCCAGCGGATGGCGCCTCCAAAGAAAATAGGCGCGGACACGGATAGCGGCAGGTACACGCCCACGGCGAAGGGCAGCGAGGCCACACCGCAAAGCTCTAGCACCAACACGATGGAGATGCCCAAGAGGACGAGGCCCCAGGGCAGCTTGCGGGTCAGGATGCCATCGATGATGAGGGACATGAGCTGGGCTTTGGGAGCCACGAACTTCTCCACCACGCTGCCGTCATCGCGGGTTTTGAGGGTGCCGTTGATGCCGGGGTCCACGAGGTACTTGATGTGGCCGCCATCATCGACAAAGTATTTACCGTTGGGGATGCCAGCGCGGGCTTCGCGCAGCCACAGCACGCGGTAGGCGGCGCCGTCCGACTGCGCTTCCACGCCGGTGAGTTTTTGGCGCTTCTCGGAGAGGTCAGTGCTGCTGAAGGTCACCGCGGGGTAGTCGCGCTTGGCGTAAATGGTCTTGGCTTTATTGAGGAGGTCCAGCGTGTAACCAATGACCAACGCCGAGGTCAGCGCCCCGATCAAAATCGCGATTTGCTGGGCCTTGGGCGTGCCACCCACGATGTAGCCGGTTTTCAGATCCTGGGACGTGGTGCCTCCGTTGGAGGCGGCGATGCACACGATGGCGGCGATGGTCAGCGCGGTCACCCGGTCGGTGGGGCTTGTCCACCCCAATGCGAGAAAGATGAGGCTGGTGAAGAGCAGGGTTGCCACCGTCATCCCCGAGATGGGGTTGGAGCTGGAACCGATCTCACCGGTGAGGCGCGATGATACGAGCACGAATAGGAAGCCGAAGACGATGATGAGGAGCGCACCCAGCAAGTTCATGTGCAGGGTGGGCAGCGCCCAGATCACGGCGATGAGGGCCGCGATGCCGCCAGCCACGACGGTGAAGGGGAGGTCGGTGTCCGTGCGGCCCAGGGCCAGGGCGGCGCCCTTGCCTGCGTTCTTCAGCCCGGCAAGGCCCGCCTTCGCTCCGTGCACGATGGTGGGCAGTGAACGGATCATGCTCACCACGCCCCCCGCGGCCACGGCGCCGGCGCCGATGTAGAGCACGTAGGATTTCCAGATATCGAAGGGCTCCATGGCGGAGATGAGTTTAGTGGCGGGGAAGAGAGGCGTGGTGAGGCCGCCGCCGAAGAGCTTGATGGCGGGGATGAGCACGAGCCAGCTCAAGATGCCGCCAGCCACGGTGATGGAGGCGATGCGGGGGCCGATGATGTAGCCCACGCCCATCATCTCGCTGGCCATGTCCGCGCCCACCTGGGCGCCTTTGAAGAACGTCAGCGGTGCTTCGGGGCTCACGGGCCAGAGGCGGAAGCCTTCACCGAAGACCTTGTGCGCAAGGCCCACGAAGAATCCCGCGAATACGGTTTTGGCGCTGGTGCCGCCTTTTTCACCGGCGATGAGCACTTCCGCGCAGGCGCGGCCCTCGGGGTACACCAAGGTCTCGTCCCCGCCGGCGATGAGCGCGCGACGCAGGGGGATCATCATGAGGATACCGATGAGGCCCCCCAGCACGGCGACGAGGAGCACCCGGGTGATTTCCATTTCAAAGCCCAGGATCATGAGGGCGGGCATGGTCACTGCCACGCCGAAGGCGATGGATTCGCCAGCGGACCCCGTAGTCTGCACGATGTTGTTTTCGAGGATGGTGGCTTTGCGCAGACCGAAGGTTTTCGAGAGGTACTTCAGCACCGTGATGGAAAGCACCGCCACGGGGATGGAGGCGCTCACCGTCATGCCCACTTTCAGCGCGAGATACAAAGAGGAGGCGCCGAAGATGATACCGAGGATCACGCCGAGGACCAGAGGGCCCGGGGTCAGCTCAGGGCGTTTATCTTTATCGGAAACGAAAGGCGTGTGGGTGGTTTGCATGCCGTGAGGGTAACAGAGGATTCCCGGGTTGCAAACGGAGCATCCGAAACAGAAGTGGGCGCTAGCGCCCACGTATTATGTTTAAGCGAAGGTATTTTCCCGCCAGGCGAGGCGCGACGACGAGTGAGCGACCAAGACGGGCTCATGCCCGTCGCGTGGAGCCACGAGGGTTTTTGGGCACGAGCCCAAAAACCGGTCAGCGCAGCTGTCGCGGAGCAGGATGCGTAGCGAACGCCAGCAACGAAGCCTGGCGGGAAAAGACCGAGCTTACGTTACCGAGCGCGGCTCGCGGCGCTGAAGCGATCTGCTAGGCCCTGGATTGCTGCATGGGAGCGATAGCGACCGGAGTCGCGGCCGCTTACGGCCAAGTCCGCGGTTACCGACTTGCCACCGATCCGCACGGAACGCCCGCTGTGGGCGGCCTGGATCAAATGACCGATTTCAGCGGAGCTGAGGGACATTGAAGAAGAAGACGTGCCGTATACGTTGCGCATCTCCACGGGGAGGAACGGGGTGATGTTGGTCCCCACGTAGATGCCGCCGGGGGAGAGCAGATTGCCGCTGCCATCCAGCTTGGGACCGAACATCACGATGCCAATGATGGCCCGACCTTGGTCGTCGTAGAACGAGTATTCCAAGCGCACCGAGGGGAAGTTCCGACCGATGGCGGAGATGATGGCCGCGACCCCTACGTAGAACTGGTTGCGGGTACCGAAATAAAAGTGCCAGCCCAGCTCGGGGATATTCGCCGGGGGGATGACCACGTCAACAACGGGGCCGCCCTGCCATACGGGGAAGGCGTCGCCGGTGGGGAGGCTGGTGACTTCCTGGTAGTTCACCCAGGATTCCCGCAGGAAGGTCGCCGTATTCAGGGTGAAACCGAAACCCAAGCCCGACTGGGGGGATTCAGGGAGAACGTAGACGGAGCCGTAGTTCACGCCCTCAACAGTGATGGGGAAGTTGCCGCTCAAGCCGATGCCGAACTTTTGGCTCAGACCCACCTGCATTTGCACGGTGTTGGCGGAGGGTACCGTCACTTGGAAGGTGGCTGGGTTAGGGCTTTGCCGACAGGCGGAGGTGGTCGCGGCGAGAGCCATGGCTAAGACGCCGCAAGAGAGTTTTCGCCGTAAATTCAGCACTGATTTCATTTGGTTGCCTCCAATTGTAAACATTTCTTTATAATACACATTGTACCTGACTATTTCAATCAAGAAATGTGAGCCCCATCAATAAAACTCATTGTTACAGTCGGTTGTGCATCGCGCCAGGCTGTCATTTTTTCATCCCGGCAGGGCTAGCCGGTATCAGGATGGGTCCAGTTTGCTGGTCAGATTGGGATAAAGCGCCTCACAAAGCGGCACGGCCCTTGCTCTGTGGTTATGATGATAGATGGAAGGAGCCATGGAGGCTTCATGATCAAAGTCACTCTCTTGAGCCTGTCGCTGCTGTTTTTGGTCGGTTGCAACTCCGCGGAGTCGGTCACCGCTGGCGGTGGCGCGCCAGTGGTGGGTGATGCCCCAGCTCCCGTTCCCTCGGCGGCTCCTCTGCCCGCGGGCAACTCCGTTATTGTGGAAGGCGGTGCCGAGAGCACCCGCGATCTTTTTGTTTCTTTGACCTTGGCGTCCGTGGGTGCCACGGAAATGGCGGTGTACCCCAACGCCGACTGTTCCGGCCCGGTGGCGTGGAGGCCCTACGGCGCAACACTCCCCTGGGTTCTTCATCAGGCCAACAACGACGTCTTCGTCTCAGCCAAGTTCCGCAATGAGGCGCTGGCCGAATCCCCCTGCGTTTTCGATTCCATTCGCCATGATGATCAGGCCGCGGCGGCGCCTGGCATCACGTCGCCCCATAACGGCGCCACGGTGGAAGAGCGCAGCTTGAGTTACAGCGGCAGCTGCGCCACGGAAGCAGGGGCTGTGACCACCGCCTCCCCGGGCCCTGGCGCGGCGGTGTCCGCGCTGAGTTGCGCCGCCGGAGTGCTTTCCGCCACAGTGAGTTTCACCCCTGTGTCAGGTGAAGTAGCTCGCACGGTGACCTTCCAAACCGCGGATGCCGCGGGTAACGCCGCTTCCCTCGTGCATGCGGTGTACTTGAAGGAGCCCGTGGGCTTCGCCGAGAATGTCATGGGTGGAGGAGTGAACAATGCCGTGAACGCCCTGGCTCTCCAGCCCGATGGCAAAATCATCGCGGCAGGGGCCTTCACGACGAAGCGCCTGGCCCGCTTCCTCGCGGACGGCACCCCGGACGTGGATTTCAGCGCGGCCATCGGCACCGGTGCCAACGGCGAAATCCAGTCCCTCGCGGTGCTCACGGATGGCAAAATCTTGATCGGCGGCGCCTTCACTCAATTCAGCGGAGTGACCGTGCCTCGCCTGGCGAAGCTCAGCGCCTCCGGCGTCTTGGACACGGCCTTCATCACCGCCGTTGACGCGGGCCCCTCCGGCGGTTCACCGGCAGTGCAGGCTCTCGCCGTGCTCTCTGACGGCAAGATTCTGGTGGGAGGGCCCTTCAGTAAGTGGAACGGCTTGCCGGCGGGATTCAATAGCGGCATTCATCGTCTCAATGCCAGCGGCAGCTATGACAGTTCTTTCGTTCTTCCGGGCGCGGTGAGCGTGACGTCCGGGCAATACTACCAGTTCCTCCCCCAAGCCGGCGGAAAGGTCCTCGTCGGTGCCCGTCGTGAAACCACGGTGAACGGCCATTACACCGGCGGTCTTTTCCGGGTGATAAGCACGGGCGCTTTGGATTTCACCGGAGGGTTCGCGCCCACCACGACGACGCGGCTCTTGCAGAGCGGCGCCTTTGTTCGAGCGTTGCTCTCCGATATGAATGGCGGCGTCATGGTGGGGGGCAGCTTCACCCAGTACGGCGACGACGCCGGCGTGGCCCGCACGGTGGGGCGCATGGTGCGCATCAATGCGGTCACTGGTGCTTACGATGCCGCTTTCAGCGCTGCCGTGGGCGCGGGCTTCAACGGCGAAGTGAACGCCCTGGCTCTCCAAGATGACGGCAAGATCCTGGTGGGTGGCGCCTTCACCTCATTCAATGGCCACGCCGTGGGCCGTCTTCTGCGGCTCAATCCCGATGGTTCCTTTGACGACGCCTTCACGGCGGCGTTGCAACCCAATGCCGGCTCCATGGGGTTCAACAGCACAGTGCGGGCACTCTTGCCCGACGGCGTGGGGCGTCTGCTGCTCGGTGGTTCCTTCACCGCGCTGAATTCCCTGAATATCGGACGTATACTGCGTTTATATTGAGTGCCATCATGAGGCAATGGTGGTGCTGAAGGCCCTTTTTGTCGTCTTGATCCACCTGGCCCTCGTCAGCGGCGCGGCGCCGGGCTCCACCGTGTCTGAAAAGATGCAGTCCCTCCATCGCTGGGACAGCCATTGGTACTCTGATATCGCAACCCGCGGTTATGTTTCCACCGTGCCTCCCGTGCCCCGCGGTGAGGAATCCAACGTGACCCATTTCCCCGGGTATCCGCTCATGATCCGCGCCGTGACCGTGGTCACAGGCGCCACGGGCAAGTGGCCTGCCCTCATCGCGGCGTGGCTCATGGCATGGGCGCTTTGGTTTTATGTCTTTGCTCTATTTCAGCGCTGGCGCGTCGGGGCATTGGGGCAAGGCTTGGCCTCTCTTCTCATGATGGGATTCCCCACGGCGTTCTTCTCGGTGGCGGCCTATTCCGAGTCACTTTTTCTCGCGGCCATTCTGGGTTTCGTATTCTGGGCGGGGCGGCCAGGACCCCTGTCCTTTGGAGTTGCGGCGATCCACGGCGTCGCCGCCACGGCCACCCGCATCGCCGCGGTGGTG
>CAYHWW010000016.1:28920-37629 GCA_964360145.1 uncultured Oligoflexia bacterium
CAAGTTCGGCATGTGGAACATCTATCTGGTGCGGCAGGACATGGGGTGGGGGAACAAGACCACGTTCTCCGCGCTTTTCTCCCCTTCATCCTATGCGCCGCATTTCACTCATTGGTTGGACTACAACGAATTCGGCAAAGGCATGAATCTGGTGCTCCTCCTCGTGATCATCGCCATATTCGGGTTTCTGGCCTTGGGAATGAAAAGGGGGCGGGCCCTTCACCATGAGGGACTGCGGTTGCTCTCCATCGCGGTGGGGCTTTTTGCGCTCTTGATCGTGAGCTTGCATGCCACGGGCTACCATCTGGTCGCCCGCTACCATTATCCCATCTGGTTCTTGCTGGTGCTGGGCGCCACCGGGGTCTTTTCAGGGAAAAAAACCGCTGGGGCACCGCGCCCTCTTCTCGTTGCGGCCACGGCTATTTGCGCCGTCGCCATGATTTGGCTTCAATGTCACTTTGTCCGCATCTTCACAGAGGGTGGCCCGGTGATGTAGGGTGCCACCATGTCCCATTGGCTTGTGAAAACAGAACCGGAAGTCTATAGCTTTGAGCAGTTGCTGGAAGACAAGCGCACCTTCTGGGACGGCGTGCGCAACCACCAGGCGAAGAACAACCTGATGAAGATGAAAAAAGGCGACCTTGTGCTGGTTTACCACAGTCAGGGGCCCAAGAGCGTCGCTGGCATCGCCAGGGTTGCGAAGGAGCATTACCCCGACGTCCACATCAAGCCAGATGACCCCAAAGGGGCTTGGGTCATGGTGGATCTGGAGGCGGTGAAGCCCTTGCCCCAAGAAGTCACACTGGAGCAGATCAAGAAGGACAAGGCCC
This sequence comes from uncultured Oligoflexia bacterium, assembly GCA_964360145.1. Taxonomy (GTDB): domain Bacteria; phylum Bdellovibrionota; class UBA1018; order UBA1018; family CAYHWW01; genus CAYHWW01. Next base: position 29,751 of record CAYHWW010000016.1, read on the forward strand.
TCGCCACCATCGCATTGGTGAAGCAGTCCCGGCTTTCCGTGATGCCGCTCTCAGAAAAAGAATTCGCCCGGATCCTAGAGCTGGGCGGGGCAGCAAAGTGAATCCATTTTTGAAGCTGGTGCGACCGCTGCCCCCGGATGTGAAGGCGCCCCGGGTGGCAGTGGCATTGAGCATCAACGGCGTGGGGGCCCATGGGGTGCTGCGGGCGGAGTTCACGGTCATGGAGGCCAAACTCAATGCCCGTAAAACGTTCCCCATGAACGAGTCGGCCTGGGGGCTTTGGGATTGTGACGTGTGCGAGTTGTTTTTGTCGAGTAGCCAGGAGGAAAGCAGTGTGGCAGCCGCGCCCTACTTTGAATTCCAGGTCTCGCCCTTCGGCCAATATTTCGAATTGAAGATCCTTGAGCCACGCACCGTGGTGGACAAAGAGTTCAGGAGCGGCGTGCGGGTGGGCGCCAAGGTCCGCACCACGCAAGCATGGTCAGCATGGATGGAAATCCCGCTGGGGCCCTTGGGTCTCGACGGGACAAAGCCGCTCTTCGGCAACGCCACGGCGTGTTTGCTGCGGGAGCCCCACCGGGCCTACTTCTCTTCGAATCATGCGGAGGCAGCGAAGCCGGACTTTCACCGGCCTGCGGACTTTCTTCGGTTGATTTAGACGCGAAAAACCCCTGGAAATTTTGTGGGCAGGTGGCGGCTCCGAGCAGCAGGATGCGCCCGCTCGGACAGCGCCCCATGGATGGGGCGTCCGCCACCTGCCCACAAAATTTCCAGGGGTTTTTCGCGTCTAAACAAGGTCAGAAGGACAGATTCACGCCAACCGACGAGAGAAACCGGCTGTACTCATAGCTGTCCGGCATGGTCGAAAGGTTCCGCGAGTAGCTGATGTCGATGAGGCCCGCGAGGTGGTCATTGAATACGTGGGAGAAAAGCAGGCGGTAGGCCAGCAGTTTATCCGACCTCACGGGGCCGCGGCGTTCGCCGTAACGGGATCTCGTGTAGTCCACGGACGCGTTCAGCGTGTCCTTCTCCGACAACTTGAAGGTGTTGGCCAAGTCATAGCTCCAGATGTCAGCGCGGTACTCCACACCATGGGTGGCGTCATCTTCATAGGCGACGTAGCCCGACGGATTGAGCCACTTCTTCAGGCTGTCCCACGAAACAGTCCCTTTCGTGTAGACGCCATTGCCCGTGCGGTTGAGGTCACGTTGGGTATCGAGATCCAGGTAATATTTTTTGGGCCGGTAGCTCACTTCGTAGCCCATCACCAGGCGCGGCACGTATTCCAACCGCAAGAAGGGCCCAAAGTTGCCGACGAGACTGAAGGGGCGGAACACCGTTCGCCCCCCCTCCTGGCGGTCGTTGTAGGTCAGGTTGCCATCGGCTTTGATGCCATAGGAAAACCGCTTGGCGGGCAGAAGGGTCAGGATCACTGAGGGGATGTTGGAAAAAAAGCTGTACCCCTTCGAGTTCTTATTGAGGTTGTGGTTGTAGTAGTTGCGATACGTGGCATTGATTTGCCAATCCCGCACGGGGGACGTCATATAACCGATGGTGCCCGCGGCTACGCCCTTCATGGACCTCTTGCCCGAGGGTTGTTGGTTGGCGATGATGTCAGGGTAGTTGGGCAGGTTGGTGTCATGCTGAGCGGTGAGCATGAGGCTGCCGTAGAAGCGATTGCGATCATAGTTTGCCAGCACCTGCTCAGTGACTTTACGCACGCCGAGGGCTGCGGTGCGGGCGGTTTTATCCGAGGACTTCTCTTGTTCCTTGGCGTAGTCGTTGGCGCTCTTGAAGCCCCAGAGGACGCCAGTGGGTGTGCCCATCTTGGCATGGATGAGGCCCAGGTAGAAGGCGGCCATGCCATGAAGGTCCTTGGCGGCGGACCAGTGAGTGGCATTGAAATGCCACTCAGCGTCTTCCAGGCGGTCTTCACCGAAAGCCATTAAGCCCAGGAAGTAGTTGCTCGCGCCGTAGTTGAATTGGCCCCGGATGGATTCATTGAAGTGGGATTTGGCGGTGGGGTAGTTTTTACGTTCAAAGTAAATGGCCCCCATGTCGAAGTGGTAGGGGGCTTTTTTCGAGGGTGTCTCGCTGATTTCGATGAGCTTGCGGTAGGTCGCCAGTGCTTCGTCGTTTTTTTGTTGGCGGCGGAGAATGAGGGCCTTCAATTCGAGGGCTGGCGCGTATTCGGGGTAACTCACCAGGAGGTTGGCAAGGATGCCCAGGGCGGAATCATAATGGCCCCCGTTGTATTCGATGAGGGCTTTAGCGTGGGTTGGTTCGGTTTTTTCCGCTGCATAACGCTGAGCGGCGCGGGCATCATCGAGATCGAGTGAGAGGGTGAGGACAAAGAAGAAGGTGAGCCAGGCGCCTTGGCGATAGTTCTCGAATTTCATGGAACCCCTTGCGGCAATTGTGTCGCGCCCCTAACATCATGGCAAGATGCACTTTCACAGGGCCGCTACATTCGTCTCGGGTTTGCTTTTCGTCTTGATGGCATCGGAGAACGCCATGGCCAGCAAAGCCGCTCAAGTGGTGACGTTGAGTGGCAAGGTCACCATGGATGCCCCCGGCGTAATAGCGAAGGCTTTATCCGCCAACGACGAGGTCCCTGAGGGGGCCACCATCAAGACCAGCGTGGCATCCGCATGCAAGCTGCTCTTCACCGATGACACCATCATGGATGTGGGGGCCGCGAGCGAGTTCAAGATCGATGAATACAAGCTGGGCGACGGCCATGACCGCAAAGGGATGTTCAGCCTGGCCTACGGCACCATGCGCTCCTTGGTCTCGAAACCCGTGGGCGACAAAGGCTCTTACAAAGTGAAAACCCGGGACGCCATCATGGGCGTGCGGGGCACCGAGTTCGCCGTGAGCGCGCCTTTCGTGGAAGCGGGCACAGCCACCACTTCCGCCGCGGCGCCCACGAGCATCGTGGTTGCATCGGGCACCGTGGCCATGGGGCTGGGAGCGGCGTCGCCTGGGGGGGCCAGTGGTGGCACGATGAATGTCACTGCGGGGCAGAGCTTTTCCACGGCCCAGCTTTCAAATGCGGGGGCGGGGACCGTTGCCGCGCCTCAGCCCACCACCATGAGCGCGGGGCAAATGCAGACGGCCATGGGTAACGCCCGCGTTTCCGACAACACGTTTAACAACGCGGTGTCCATGGACTCCAAAGACTCCTCGGGCTCCGCATCCGGTGGCGGCAAGGGCGGCAATATGACCATGGCATCGGCACAAGGCGCCATGGCGAATACTGTTTCCGTGGGGGCGGACAAACTCATTGAAACTATGAATCCCAGCATTCTAAAACCTGATATGAGGCCACCGATCCCGCCTTCGGTGCCGCCTGTGAACATCATTCCCGGTCAGCAGCGCACCCTCACCATCATCGTGCAGTAGGGTTCGTGGCTCAGGGGTCGTAGATGCCAATGGCCACGGAGGCATGTCCGTCCGCGGGAGTGCGGAAGGTGGCGTTGGCGTTGCGGTAGAGGCTCAGGTCGGTGATGCGCAGCTTGCCGTTACGGCCTTCGCATTTGGCCTTCATGAAAAATTGGAACAGAGCCGTGGCGATGAATTCCCGCAGCAGTCCGTGAACGTCCGTCTCTAGCCTATCGTCAAAGCGATCGTAGTCGGTAAGCTCGTCATTGAGGTCGGCATCGGTGAACAGCCCGATGCGCACGGCCATGGCAAGTGCGATGCCAGGGCTCAGAATCTGCAACTCCACTCCGTATGATGTCATGCGCTCGGATCCCACTGTGCGGGGCACGAAGATGGAGAGGCGACGGGAGGCGTGTTCCAGGTACCGCACCGCTGCGTCCCGGGTGACCTGGAGCATGAAGTTGTCTCTTTGGATGAGGAGGGCAATGAGCTCATCCGTGATCTGATCCTCGGTGGTGTCGAAGGCTTTGGCGATGAGTTGGCGATCATAGACTTTTGCGAACCCGACGAGCCATTGGCCGTTGTAGTCTTTGTAGCGCATCTCAAAAACACGTTTGAGACCACCCCGATCCACCTCTTTTCCAAGTTCAATTTCAATTCCTTGCTGTGCTGCAAGTTGGAGAATGAGTTCCCGGGGGGGCAGTTCCGAGCGGCGGTAGTAAGTTTCCGGCATGTGATTGGAGTAGTCTTGGCCCATGAGGGTGCCCCTCACTGGCAAGGGGGCCGCACGAGCCACATATTCCCGGGGCACGTCGGGTTGTGAGAGGCGGATGCGACGGAGTTCATCCGCGCCATCCAGGGGCGTATGGGAATCAACGGCGGCGGCACCAGGGCCGGGGCGCGGCGGCGTGGGGCGTTCTGTGAGAGGAGTGAGATCCGTCTCGCAGGGGTCAGGGGGGAGGGTAGCCGTGAGGCCACTACTCAAAGCGACGAAGAAAGTGATGAGCGGAATGGCGCGCACGGACGGTCCCATAAGTATGGCGCTATGTATCAAAATGTATCAAAAAGATCAAGTATTAGCGCCAAAAGGTACGCCGTTACTTTTGGCGGGGGTGGCCTTTGGGGCCTGAACCGTGTAGCGTCAGGAGCCCATGGCCACTGAAGCTAAGTCATTGATTCAAGTCGAGAATGTTCGTCGTAGTTTTCGTTCTGTGAAGAAGTCCGAGGGCCTCCGGGGCGCCCTGGAACTCCTTGTGAAGCCCCAGTACCAAGTGCATGAGGCCCTCAAGGGCGTCAGCTTCACCATCGAAGAGGGCGCCTTGGTGGGCCTCATTGGCGCCAATGGCGCTGGGAAGACAACCCTGCTGAAGGTCCTCTCGGGGCTCATTCCCGCCACCAGCGGCAGCGCCCGGGTGCTCGGTTACGACCCCTTCGCCCGAGCCCTCGACTTCCGTCGGCGCATCTCCCTCGTCATGGGCCAGAAGGCCCAGCTCTGGTGGGATCTCCCCGCCGCAGATGCCTTTCTCCTTCTGCGGGCCATCTACGAGATCCCTAAGGATGAGTACAAGCGCCGCCTCGACGAGCTGGCGCGGATTCTCGATGTGGGGCGCTTGTTGCAAACCCAGATTCGGCGTCTCAGTCTCGGTGAGCGCATGAAAATGGAACTCATTGGTGCCCTCATCCATTGGCCAGAGGTCGTGTTCCTCGATGAGCCCACCATTGGCCTCGACGTCATCGCGGCCTCGAGTCTGCGCCAGTTCCTGAAAACCTATAATCTACAGAACCGCAGCACCATGATCCTGACCTCCCACAACATGGATGACATCGAGCGGCTATGCTCCCGGGTGCTCATCATCAAAGAGGGGCAACTCATCTTCGACGGTTCACCGCAAAAGCTCGCGGGCACCGGCGAGAAACGCCTGCGCGTACGCCTCGATAAACTCCCCTCAGTGGAAGAGCTCTCCCGCGTTGCCGGTGTGGCCAGTGATGCCGTGGCCTTCGGTGTGGCGGAGGCGGGCGCGGGCGAAGATGGCGCGGACAGCCCCGAGGCCACCACGGTGCGCATCAAGGTGGCGCCTTCGCTGATGCCCGCCATTCTGCAGTCCCTCATGGCGCGTTACCGCGTGGTGGACATGGGCGTGGAAGAGCAGAGCCTCGAAGACGTCATCAGCCTGGTACTCTGATGTCCTACTTCGTTGCGTGCGCATCTGCTTCGTTACTCCGCCTCGCATCTGCATCACGCACCAAAGCAGGAGGGAGAGACCATGGTCGCTAGTCATCACACCTCTGCCATGGATCGCAAACCCTGGCGGCCGACTTTGCGATGGGAGTTGAACTGGCGTTTGGCCGCGCTCAAAAGCGGATTCTCGGATGCCATGGCCTATCGTCTGGAGTTCTTCCTCGAAATCCTAGGCTACGCGGCGGTGCCCGCGGCGGTGCAGATGGTGCTTTGGTACGCCATGTTCACCTCCGGGGGCCAAGCCACGGTGGCGGGCCACACCTACGCCGAGATGATGACGTACACCCTCACCACGGTGATCTTCTCCCAGGTGCGCGGTGGCAACCACGATTTTGAATTGGCGGAGATGATCCGGGCAGGCACTTTGTCGCAATATCTCCTGCGCCCCGTGGGAGTCGTGCAGTACGTTTACATCCAGGGCGTGGCGGGCAAGCTCCTCGTGGCCATGATCTGCCTGATGGCGGGCCTTGTCGCCAGCCCCTGGCTCGGCGCCCACCCGGGCCGCCTCATCGCCGCCATGGGCTTGGCGCTTTTGGGCAACGCCATTCATTATCAGATGGGAGCGGCCATCGCCGCCGCCGCCTTTGCGTGGGAAGAAGCCTACAGCGTGCTCATGGTCAAGAACATGGTGGTGGACATGCTCTCCGGCGAGCTGATTCCGTTGTTCCTCTTTCCCGCCTCCATGGCCTGGGTATGGAAGTGCACGCCATTTTATCTCTACGTCTATGGCCCCACGCAGTATGCCCTCGGGCAGTGGAGCCACGTGATGTTTCTGCAGCAGGTGGGGCTGGCCCTTCTCTGGCTCATGGGTTTCATGGCCCTCACTCATTTTTTATGGAGCCGGGGTATTCGCAAATACTCGGCTTTGGGGGGCTGATCATGCTCCTTGTCCTAAAAAAATACGCCAAGGTCTACGCCATGCAACTGCACAACAACTGGGTGCGGGAGGCCGTCTATCGCACGAATTTTCTCACCAGCGTATTTGTCGATGCCATTTGGCTCGCGGTGGAGTTCACCCTTTTCACCGTCATCTACGCCAATACTCCGTCCCTTGCGGGCTGGACCAAACCCCAGGTGTTTTTCTTCCTTGGCGTGCTCTTTTCCGGGGACGCTCTGTTCACCATTTTTTTCACCCGCAACTTTTGGATGTTCAATGATCTCGTGAATAAGGGTGAGCTGGACATTTTGCTGACGAAGCCCGTGAACACGTTGTTTCTCGCGCTCACGCGCTGGATCAACCTCACCGCCGTCACCAACTTCATGCTGGGCATGGCCATCATGCTGCGTTTCGCCGGCCCCGCGGGTTTCGAGGGCGGATGGAAATGGGCACAGGTGCCCCTCTGGTTTCTCGTGAGTCTCGCCACCGCACTCTCGCTGCGCTTCACCTCGTCGGTGTGCGTGTTCTGGACGGATCGCAGCTGGGCGCTTTCGAGGTTGTATTACCAGTTCTTTGGCTTTGCCACTAAGCCCGACGCCATTTACCCCAGGGGCGTGCGCCTCGTGATCATGAGCGTGCTGCCCTTCGCATTCATCGGCAGCGTGCCCGCTCGTGCGTTGTTGCACGGCCTCGGGGCTTGGGAGTATGCCCTGGTGGCGGCGGTACTCGTGGGGTTCTATGGGCTGAATAGCTGGTTGTGGCGCAAGGGCCTACGGCGCTACCAAAGCGCGTCGAGTTAACTCGCTAAATTTATTTTTAGCGCACGGCTGCGGGGGTGGTCGGCGCCTACGTCTCGGGCGAGGGCTTCCTGCAGCCCGGCGCTGAAGCCCCAGCGGGCAGCTTGGGCATCGGCGGCGAGGTCATCTTTTTCAATATCGCCGGAGGGGGCGAGCATGAGGTGTGCCAGTTCATGAGCTAGGATGGCCTCTGCTTCCACCCGGGGGCGGGTCAGTAGCGCGGCATCCAGCTGCAAGAGCGAAGCCCCAGCTTTGAGTTCCGCGTTGATGCGCACCACGCGGCCGCCACGCACGGGGGGCAGCAGGATGAGGGGGCGCACGGGGTGGATGAGGCGGCCCAGGGCCTCGGCGGGGAGGCGGCCCGCCACGTCGAGGAAGAGCTCCGCCCAGACGCGGTGGGCGTCCACCATCCAGCTATGCCAGGGGGCCTCGGCCCAAAGTCTTAATAAGCGCTCAGCCATCGCACCTATCTCATCGGTATGCGCGAGAGAAAATATGCCGGGCAATTTAGTCCCGGTGACCCACCGGCTGTCCGCGAAGTCTCGAAAATGTGACTTCCGGTGGCACTACCCCCCTCCACCC
>CAYHWW010000017.1:0-2214 GCA_964360145.1 uncultured Oligoflexia bacterium
GGCGGTTCACCCCAATTCCAGCGCCCACCCCCCCCCCCCCCCCGCCCCTCATGGGCGCTAAACGCGACATTCGCAGGGGGGGAAGGCGGAGTTTGTGCTGGAGTTCCAACGTGTTCCCACGGGTCAGGTCCCTTCTCCGACTCTTTTCGTCGTAATTACCTGATTGTTTTAATCTAAATTAGGGCTACTACGGCAATCTTTGCCCCCCGTCGGCATGGCACCGGTGCCGGGCGGACACTGGGGCCACGGCGCGCCGCCACCTGGCCTCGCCCACCGCCACGCACTGTCATCGCACTCAATTGAAATAATTGAGTCAACCCGCCACACCCAGGATATTTCGCGGCCCCCCTTCCCTGGCACGGCCCTTGTACTAGAATGGACTCGCTACCCGGCATGGATTGGCCGGACAGCACTGCGCCCCTCGCGCAGCACTCCACGGAAGGATGACGTATGCGGACCACGGATCGGTCCAGCGGTGAGGGTTCCACCCCCGCATCGCTGCGATTTATTTTTATCATTGCAGCTCTCGTCGGCGCCCCCTCCGCCCACGGCTTCATCCAAACTCGCACTGCCGGCGGCACCCCCGTCAGTTGGGGCGGCGGCAACACGCTGACTTTCCGCGCCAACACCACGAACACCAGTGGGCTCGCCGCCAACACGCTGCTCGATATTTTCACGACGAGCCTCAACCGCTGGAAGAACGCCGCCTCCAATGGCTTCAACTTCGTCTATTACCAAGGCACCAACACCGGCACCTACCCCAACTACACGGGCTCCACCGTGGATAACTCCATTTTCTTCACCAGCAACGGTTCAAACTCCGGCGATCAGCTGGGCTGCGGCACGGTGGCGGTCACCCAAGTCTGGTACAACTCAGGCAACGGCGGGGCGTTTAAAGCCGACGTGCGCTTCAACGATCAGTGTTTCCGCTTCACCACCACACCGTCAGACACCGCAAGCCAGCGCAATATCTACCTGCCCGATGTCACCACCCACGAGCTCGGCCATGCCCTCGGCCTCGATCACTCGCAAAATCTGCAATCCAGCATGGTCTACACCGCCTGGATCCAAGAAGCCTACTTGAGCTGCGATGACCACGCCGCGATGAACGCCCTCTACTCAAGCAACACAAACTACGGAAACATCTCCGGCCGCGTGCTCTCGCCGTCGGGCTCCCCCCTCTTCGGCGCCATCGTCGAAGCAGTGAGCCTCGAACGTGGCAAAGCGGTGGTGAGCGCCATCACCGAAGCAGACGGCTCTTTCAATATCCGCGGAGTAGAAGTCGGCAACTACGCCATCATGACGTCGCCCTTTTACCCGGGCGCGGCGAGCCTCTCCCGCTACTTCGCCGGCATGAACACCAACGTGTGCGGAGGCGGCACCGCCTTTGCGCGCACCACTGCCATGGTCAGCGGCGGGCTTGCCCGCACGGTGGCCGTGTCCCGGGCCGGCACAAGCGCCTTCGGCGACGTGACCGTGAGCTGCTCCAGCACCGCATCCCCCTTCTCCGGCGCTGAACGCTACCTCGGCACCGCTCCTCGCCTCGTGCAAAACGGGACGCTGCCCGCCGCCACTGCATCTGCCTTCAGTGGCAGCGCAGGCGCTGCCGGGTCCACCCACTACTACCTTCTCCAAGGCATGACCGGCGCCTTCCTCGTCCATGCCGCCGCCCACTCCCTCTACTCCCGCAGCGACGTCACCGTGGACCTCCTCGACCGCACGGGGGCGCGGCTGGCCGGCGCGCAGTCCTTCGACAACGTCTTCATCGCCCCCAATGGCAGCGGCTACACGAACTACGACAGTCAGGCCTCCCTTTCGCTGGGCTCCTCCCCCACCGACATCATCGTGCGAGTCACCCAACGCGCAACCTTGGCCAATGGCGCCTTCCCCTCTGGCTCCACCGGCGTTGACTCCGCGCCGTTTTACGTGCTCACCGTGAGCCGAGGCGTCAGCGCAGCCAACATCGCTTATGAAATGAACGCCCGCTGCGAGGCTCAGGACAGTTTCAGTGCCTACGCCCAGGCAGGGGACCCTGGCACCATGCCCGGCGCCGCGGCGCCGAGCAGCCAAAAGAAAAGCGGGGGCTGCGGCATGATCCAGTACACAGGGGATGACGAGGGGCCATTCAGCGGCGGCGGTGCCCACACCCGCATGGGCAACTTCCTGCTACTAGCCCTAGCCATGATGGTGGCACACCGCGCCGGGAGGCTCGTC
>CAYHWW010000017.1:2314-10438 GCA_964360145.1 uncultured Oligoflexia bacterium
CTTCCTGCTACTAGCCCTAGCCATGATGGTGGCACACCGCGCCGGGAGGCTCGTCCCTCGGCAAAAAATGCCACAGCAGCTCTAGTCCGGTCCTCGGCCTGCCGATCAGTGATCGAGGCGCCATGGAAAACGAAATCGCGAAACTGCAGCGGGAGTACATCGCATCTTTCAGCGAGAAAGAGACGGAGCTCCGCGCCCTCATGGCCCCGTCCCATGGCGACGACAAGGCCCTCGCCCAAGCCCTGCACAAGATTGCGGGTTCCGGCGGCACCTACCGCATGCAGGCCCTCTCACGCTCCACCCGCGCTCTTGAGGTGGCGCTACTGAGCGGCGCCATCACTCTCTCCGGGGATCAGGGTCTCATCAACGTGTGGCTCCAGTTTTTCACCACTGCCCGCAAGTCCTATGAAGGGCTCGCCGCCGCCGACCCCACTATTAAAGACTGCGAACACTGGCATAGCGCCGTGGGCCGCATCGACACCGCACTCCAGAGTCTCTGGGAAAAAGTAGCTAAAACCCATAAAGCCCTCCGCCTCCAGGAAGAAGACGCGGCATGAACCACGCTCCATCACCGCTGCGCATCTTGCTCGCGGAGGACGACGCTTCCATCCGATCCATCGCGGAGTTGAGCCTCACGCGGGTGGGCGGCCACCATGTCACCGCGGTCACCGATGGCGCCGAGGCCCTGGCGAGCCTCAAGGATCGGACCTTTGATCTCATACTCCTCGACGTGATGATGCCCGGCATTGACGGTTTTGAAACCTGCCGCCGCATCAAGGGAAACCCAGCCACCGCCACAGTGCCCGTGGTTTTTCTCACCGCCCGGGCCCAAGCCCACGAAATGCAGCAGGGCCTGAGCCTCGGCGCCGTGGGTTACATCATCAAGCCCTTTGACCCCATGAATCTGCCCACGCAAATCAATGAAGTCCTTGCCAGGTGCCGTGATGGAAAAGAAGCCGCCTGAACAGATCACGTCCCGCTTCGGTGGCGGCATCCGTCGGCTGCTGCTTTGGGTCGGGTTGATCCTGACACTGCTCTCCATCAGCGTGCCCCTCTATCTGCTTTCACGCATGAATCAAGTCGCGGCTCTCCACCATATCTCCACGGAGAAATTGAACTACCTCATCGAGGTGGACATGTTCGAGACCGTGGCCAACGAGACCGGTGCCATCGCGAAGACCTATCTTGCAGGCAATACAACCAACCTCCCGATGATTACGAAGAATCGCGCCCTTCTCGAAGAGATCCTGAAAGATCTGGAGTCAGGCCGACTCTACAACACGGAGTACGCCCTCCTCGTCAATGTATTGCGGGAGCAATACACCGCCTGGGACCGTGCCGTGCTCTCACGGCTTGCTTCCCTGCCCCCGCCATCGCCACAGGCCGGCGAATCAGAATTCCTCAAGCTCAACGCGGCACTCAATCACCTGGAGTCCACCCTGCACAGCGACACCCTGAGGGCAGACGCCGTGGTGAATAAGATGACACGCTCCGCTCGATGGTTCGCCATCCTGGGGAGCATCGTGGTGCTATTGCTTGCCATGGGGGCCATGTCCTTTTTATGGTCCCAACTCATCCCCGGATTCAAAGCCCTCATGACCGCCGCCCATGAGATCAAGAGCGGTCGCTTGAACTATCGTCTCACAGGCCCCATCCTCACCCGAAGCGACGTATTCTCCATCGTGGCCGCGGCGTTCAATGAGATGGCCGAGTCTCTTGAAGAACAGAATGTAAAGCTGGTGGAACTCTCCCGCTTGAAAACAGATTTCGTTGCCACCGTGTCCCACGAGCTGCGCACGCCGCTGACCTCCATCAAAGGGGGCTTGGGCCTCGTTCTCGGCGGCGTCATGGGCCCCCTGCCCTCCGAAGCCAAGAGCCTCCTTGAAACCACCGCCCGCAACACGGATCGCCTCATCCGCCTCATCAACGACGTCCTCGACGTCTCGAAGATCGAGGCAGGCGCGATGAAACTCCACGTCAATCGCTTCGATGCGGCGGAGCTCATCACCCATGCGGTAAGTTCCATGGATGCCTATGCCAAGTCCCATGGGGTCACCGTGCGCTGGAAACCGCCGGCCAACTCCCCGCTCTTAGTGGTGGACCGTGACCGCTTCGAGCAGATCATCACCAACCTCCTCTCCAACGCCATCAAGTTCTCCCCCGACGACGGCATCGTGAACGTCACTCTGCAGGAGGAGCACGATCGCGTGCTTTTCAAAATCTCCGACCGTGGCCCTGGCATTCCCGCGGACAAGCAGCAGTACCTCTTCCGCAAATTCTCCCAGGTCTCCGGCAACGTCACAAATAAGAACGTGGAGGGCACGGGCCTGGGCCTTGCCATCTGCAAAGCCCTCGTGGAGGAACACGGCGGCCGCGTCTGGGTTGAATCAGAGTCAGGCCAAGGCGCGGACTTTTACTTCTCGCTGCCCTGGAACGGCCGGGATCGCACGTCAGAGCCCGCGGACACGGGTGCTGCCGCCTGAACCGCGGGCGTGGGCCTCAGCACGCGGGTGAAGAAATCCAGCACATGATTTTCGTAATCCTCGGGAGCTTTATTCCAGAGGCGCTCGTGGTTGCCGTAGGGCACGAGCCATAATCCTTTATCCGTGGAGGCAAGCCGCGTGAGCCATTCCTGGGAATGGCGGTACGGCACGAAGTCATCATCAGCCCCGTGGATGAGGAGCACGGGCTGTGTGATGCGGGGGCCGTAGACCTTGGCGTCAAGCTCGTTGAAGTCAGTGCCGTGCCAGAAGGAGAGGAGATACACGGCCTGATCCCGCATGAACGTCGGCACCCAAGTCATGATGGGCACATCTTGAATGACGGCATGGAGGCTGGAAAACGGGTTTTCCGCCACAACCGCTGCGATGGCTTTCTCGGAGGCGGCGGCGAGCAATGAAGCCACGGCGCCCTGGGATGTGCCCATGACCACAATGGGCTCCCCCGCCCGCGATCCATGGGCCTTGGCCCACTCCACCGCGGCCCGCACGGACTCGGCCTCGTAACGACCAAAGCTGATACCTCGCCCGTCGTTGGGGGCCATACCGTGGTTTTGGCAATCGATGACCAACGCATCGTAGCCCGCCTTTTGAAGGTAGGGCACGTGCTTCACCATGGCACGACGGTCAGCCCCTCCACCGTGAACAAGGATAACCAGGGCTTTGCTGTCAGCAACAGCCTTCACATACCAGCCCTCGAAGCCCACTTCCCGGTCCGGGAGATGACGCGTGCCGGCGACTATTTGATACTTCAAGTTCCAGTCGCTACCGGGGTCGCCGCAAAATCGATAGGCCTGCTTTTGATATTCAGAACAGGGGGCAAAGGCTTTGCCCTGGGACGTGGCCACCGCGGGGTGGTACCAACGGGGATAAAGGGCAGAGCGGGCCGCAAAGACCAGCATCGCGACATAGAGTACGGGCGCGAGCACCCCGAGGGCGGTTAGATATCGGGCCTTCAGCTTCATGGCATCCATTGTACTCTGCCTTGACGATGGAGGCGAGAGCGGGGTATTCACGGCTTTCCACCCATGGCGTCTACCCCCTTCTGAATGCATGTGCCCGGGTGGTGGAACTGGTAGACGCGCTGGACTCAAAATCCAGTATCCTCACGGATGTGCGAGTTCGATTCTCGCCCCGGGCACCAATTCCCAAAGGGAATTGGTGCAAAAACAGAGAACAAAATGCGCGAGCATTTTGCACATTCGGGGCGAGAATCGAAGCCCGGAAGGAGCGGGTGCCCAGCGGTGCTGGGCAGCGACTGAGGGCGGCCTGTCCGCGACGAGCAAAGCGAGGAGACGGATAGGCGATGCTCGCCCCGGGCACCAACTTTCTGGCAGGTAAATCACTCACGCTCATTTGCAGGCCTCGTCTCCACGTCACCCTGCTTAACGGTGAGTGAATCATATACGCTATTCCGGGACGGAACGGCCCGGGCGGCCTCCAACAACTGACTCATCGACGCCTTTGCTGCATCGATCGCAGCGGGAGAAACCTGTCTCTGATCAGCCTGGGGCTCTTTATTGACGCCAGAAATGGGAGTCTTGTACATCACCGCCTCCACCCGGGGCCGCGCACTCACGATGAGATTGCAGGATTCATCGGTGGGGCATTCGAATGCCACCGTTCCTGAATTTGACTCGTATCGTGGGTAGCTTTTCCCTATGGGGGCTTCGGCGATCAATGAAATGGCCTCAGTGACGTGATGCAGCTCGTGCTTATGTAGTGTCACGGCATCCACGCGCACCAAGGTTCGCTCACTTGTGAAAAAACGCGTAGCTGACACGCCATATCCGATGGCGCATCCGATCATGATCATAAAAATGTTCTTCAACATAGAATCTCCCCTCAAGCCACAGCCAGCCGCAGCTCATCCACCAAGCTCACGGGCGATTGCACATCCCCGCGCTTGCCCTTGCCCTTCTTGAAGCTGATGAGCCCCAGGCTCTCAAGTAGAAGTAGGTCGCGGTACACAGACTTGAATCCCCGATCTACCATCTGGGCGACCTGCGAGATGGACTTGGGCTTGCGATCGCGGATGGTGCGCCAGAGTTCGAGGCGCTTATCCGTGAGGACCTTGCGCACGGCATCCAAGGATTCAAAGTATTCGCCGGTCTTCTTTTTTACCGTCTCGCCACGATCCAGCGCTTTAGCGACCTGGCGTAGCTCGTCGTTGAATTCCTCGCGGGACTTGATTCGGATTTTTTTGATTTTCATGGCTTATCCTCCACTCGTTTAATCGCACTTAAATAATCTTCGATAAGGATGGCGACCGATATGAATTTGTAAGGGACCTCGTCGCCGTTCGCACGGTGGACATGATGTCCCTTGGGATAGTGGTTGTCGATGAGCACGATCACATGTCATGAAAACGGATCAACCAAAGCCAGCCGATAGCGCACTCCGTCTGGGTACTTCTCAGAGCGGGGGACTTTCCAAATGACCGCCTCGCGGAGCTTTCCGCTGGGTAGCGTCAGTTTCTCCCGAAATACCAATATCCCACGCTTTGATTTGGCCATTTGGTCCCTGCTAATACTATGTCATATCATGACATAGTATTCAAGAGCTTGTGTGGTGTCACTGCGGTGTCAACACCCGGGTAAAACCAAGATCCTATTGGTGGTCACAGAGATAGATCACTCATGCTCATTGGCAGGCTTCATCTCAGCGTCGCCCCGCTTGACGGTGAGTGAATCATATACGCTACTCTAGGACGGCATGGCCCGGGCATGTTCCAATGACGCGCCGCAATGCTCGCGCTCCCTATAGGCACACCGGTGTTCACTCACCGTATAAGGCCCTAAAACAGTTTTCATTTTTGTAGTGGATCTACTCGCGTAACAATCCCAGCCCCATCGCGAATCAACAGCACAATACCGCCACGGATTCCATAATCGCAGCTGTAAACGGGATTGCTAGGATTGTAGATCCCTGTGCCCTGCCCCCCGTTGGAACGGAAACGTTTTCTCATGACGTCCGTGGCATACCTGGCCACCCGGTTATACCAGTAGGAGCTCTCCTCAAGTAGAAGACCTTTCATGATCGACCGGGAGTCAAGCAGTTCATCAAAAGCCTGTCTCTCGGCCCCTTCGGCAAGTTGCTCACGAAAATGGGCGAGGAAATGGCGGGGTTGCTTGATGACGACGTGAATAGAATCTTCAGTGCGCTCTTCATACCCTTCCAGGAACACCTGATAGGTACGGTCTGTGACAGACTGGGCGTCCAGAGCATGGAACGCTCTCATCATTTCTGGCATGAGATCCCGACCTAGACGGGTTTCCAAATCGCGGAACAGAAAGAATAGGGGCATCCCCAGCTGGTGATTGTCCAAGCCACGAATGCCGCCTATCGCCAGAGGGCTCGGATCAAGGGGAGGCAGGCTGCTTTCGTCTGGAATGGCGCCACCGATCATTTCCACAACACCATTCAATAGGATCTGTTCCCTAGGCAAGGGTTGCTCCTTGGCGGCAATGGCTCTGATCCATCCCAATATATCGTATTGGGTGCGTTGGCCGGAAAAGCGACCAGAGGGTAGATCGTAGGATATGAGATCGTGGCCTCGCATATGAAAACCCGTGAGATCCACGCCTTGGATACTGACGTCGACATGGCCTTCAGCTTTATAGGCCACCCAGTCTGCTATGAATTCATTAAAAACAAAGGATTCATCAAGGCTACGCAAAACAGGGGGCAATCCATGGGACTCTGGATGGTGAGTGATTACGTGAGTTAGTTCGTGAGCGTAGACGACGGGGTCCACGCCTTCTGTTGGGGACCAATCAGTGAACACACCCATAGCGCCATCGTCGGAGCCGATGGGGCCAAGAGGGCCGACCACTATATTCAGGGAGACCCCATTTTCGCCAAAGCTTCTGGCGAAATTCAGGCCAAGAACTCGGGCCACACTGCGAAGGGTCCGGTTCACCTCATAGATAAGGAGTAAAAAAGACGGAGGCAGGCGCTCTGCAGGCAAACTGGCATAATTCCTATGCTCAATGTACGCCGACAGCCCTTTAAACGTTAATGACGCAATGCCCGATTCGCGGAATACCGGGGAAGGATCATCGTCCAGGTCATCCCAAGCGCTCTCTGGGACAAGTAAACTCGCGCAGTTGACCGCTGATCCCTGCTGTAGTTCTCCCCCTTGAGCATGGGATAGGAGCACTGCGAAGCTCAAAAACATCCATGCTAAGGACTTCAATTTCATGGCGCAGACCAATACCATACACAATTGATTTATAAAATATAAAGCAGATAGTTTCCGTCGACTTATTGAATAAACCTTAATCAGAGCATTTACTTTACCCGCCTCCAAACAAGAATGGCTTTCCCGAAAGTCTCCTGAGGTGTGCTGAGGGTGACGCGATCACTCTCAAAGCTAGCGTAGCGAAGCATTTCCTTGCCGATGCGTGTGGGGTTGGAGGCGTTGGTCACCTGATGACGGATGAGATCGCCCTCCACTGTGTAAGTGCCTGAGTAAAATAGGATTGAGTCGAAGAGATTTTCCGATTCAGTCTGACTTGAATCATTTTCGACGGCCTTGTTAATCGACACGCTCATGTGTCCGGTGGGGGCATAGATCAGCAAGCCGTGCGGGTTCTTACCCCAAGCCGTGCGCTTACCCTCGTTTTCAAGCTCAAAGCTCTCAAGCATCCAGGTGCCGCAAATAGTCATAAGTCCCCCGAATGAAGGTTCAGAGTTAGAATCTTTTTCACATCTGCACCACCTTCGCCAGCGGCTTTCATGGAAGCGGTGAGCGTCGGTGCCGATGCGTGCTTAAACTCGAAGGCTACCCCGCCGCGATACCCGGGTAGATAGAGATCCACCTCGCTTTGTCCGTGAACGGACCAGAAGAACGCCTCATCGGGATCCACGGCAAGGTTTTGTAAGACTGCCTCAAGGGCAAAGCCCTCCCAGGACGCGCCAAGCTTGGGGTGACTCAGTAGTTCTTGATGGGATTTGATGCCGAGCAGGCTATGGAGCATGAATATCCGGTATCAAATGATGAATTTTC
Organism: uncultured Oligoflexia bacterium; assembly: GCA_964360145.1. GTDB lineage: Bacteria > Bdellovibrionota > UBA1018 > UBA1018 > CAYHWW01 > CAYHWW01. Next base: position 9,824 of record CAYHWW010000017.1, read on the forward strand.
ATAGACATTGAAGGTTGCCCCTGTCGACGAGGACAGGCCCTAAGTTTGCTCGACTTGCGCACCAGCTTTCGCGCACCCTCAGCCCGAGAGATCCAGCACGAACTGGCGGACGTGCTTCTGGAAAAAACCGCGGATGGCACTCCAGCGGATCGTTTTTTTGTCCGGGTAAACAGGGTCAGGCTCATTATCCGCATCCTTGAAATAGGTAACAATGGCTGCAATGGAAATACCGTCGAGGCTGTTCGCGGCGACAAACCCGTAGTAAACTGCACACCATGCTCTGGGTGACTGACACGATCCAAATTGCCGACTGGGAACTGGAGTTCTCCTACGCCCGCAGCTCAGGCCCCGGCGGACAGAACGTCAACAAGGTGAACAGCAAGGCCGTGCTGCACTGGTACCCGGCACGCAGCGGCGCATTGCCTGCCAGCGTGCGTCAGCGTTTTCTTGACCGCTACAGCTCCCGCATCACCACTGACGGAGCGGTAGTCATCACCAGCGACCGCTACCGCGACCAGGGGCGTAATCACGATGACTGCCTTGAGAAACTCTCATCCATGCTGCGGGAAGTGGCCACGCCTCCCCGCCCTCGCAAAAAAACAAAGCCCTCCTACT
>CAYHWW010000017.1:10448-37389 GCA_964360145.1 uncultured Oligoflexia bacterium
TCCTACTCCAGCACCTTGAAGCGCAAAGACAACAAGCGCCTCCAGAGTCAAAAAAAACGACAGCGGGGGCGCGTCGATGACGATTGAATGGTTGCCGCCTCGGTGAAGATTCGTCTCTAATGTGCCCATGAAAGCCCTGACTAAGCACCGCGCAAGCCGCTTATCCCTCGCTGTGGCCATTTTCTTTTTTTTCGCCTTGGTGTTCCTCCCCCTCATCACGCCGCTGCTCCTCGCCGTTTTTTTCGCCTTCGCCCTCGATCCCACACTGAGTCGTTTTTCCGCGAAGACCTCAAAGCGGCGCATGCCCGCCACCCTCTTGCTCGCGGGCATATTCCTCAGCATCTCTTTGCCCCTCGCAGCCATGACCTACAGCCTCGTAAGGAAGGCCAAGCAGTTTGCCCGCATGGATTTGCAAAGCCTGCCCCTCTACAAGAAAGCCACGGAACTCTGGGAGTCCTTGTCCCCGTACTTCAGTGACTTCACCGAGGGTGGCGACGTCGTGAACAAAAGCGCCGCCCAAGTCATGAACATCACCACCACCATCATCTCCAGCGTGCCCTCTTTCATCTTGGGTCTTTTCGTTTTCTCCGCGGCACTTTACGTGCTTCTCACCCAATCGAGGGCCATCAAACACAGCGTCAAAGAATTGGACCTGCTTACCCCAACCGAACTGGATCGCATCATCGAGATCATCCAGAAAAGCAGCTACACAGCGTTGGTGGCTTCAGCCATCTCGGGGTTCAGCCAAGCCGTCATCATACTCATAGGCGCGATGATTTCAGGCTTCCACGAATACCTTCTCATCTTTTTGTTCACCTTCATTTCCTCTTTTGTTCCCATGGTCGGCTCCGGCGTCATAGGCGTCGTACTCACCGCCTCGTGTTTCGTCGGTGGCCACATCGGTGCCGGCGTGGTCATGGGCATCGCCGCCCTCATTGCCGGCACCATAGACAACTTCATCAAGCCCCTCATCAATGCCGGTGGGGGCGGGGGGGATCTGAACCCCATCGTATCCCTGCTCGGTATCATTGGGGCCGTACTCATATACGGGTTGCCCGGCCTCATCCTTGGGCCCGTACTCACACGCCTCGCCTTTCAGATGATTCCCATCCTCTTGAAGGCCGACGCCGCTGAAACCGGCGAATGATCAACCGGTGAACACGTCCTCATTGAGCAGGGCTTGAAAGACCCGACGGCACTCTGCGGGCTTGAAGGGTTTCTCCAGAAAAGGGGGCGCAACCACCCCTGGTCCCACCGCTGTGAAGAATTTATGCATAGGCATGCAGGATGTCATGACGATGGGCACTTCGGGCAGCTGCTGCTGCAGGTCCTTCCAGAAGTCGAGACCGCTGGCCTCCCCCTCTAGAAAAATATCCACCAACACAAGATCGTAGGGGCTCTCCTTCCTTACCGCCCTGCGAGCCAGCAATGCCCGCGCCCGCTCCGCGCTCGACGCCCAGTCCACCTCCGCCTCAGCGTCGATGGAGAAAATGACGCCCGCCACCAATGCACACATCTCGTGGTCGTCCTCCACCACCAAGATGCGCTTATGCGTGGGGGCCAGCGCCTTGAAATTCCGTTTCTGTAATTCATAAGTCTTCGCCGTGGGATACTGCATAGAACCTCCTGTTCTACAGGACTGTGTTACAAATTTGATGCCATATTTATGATGCGCATAGATTCAATGCTTTGCATTATCTCGTGGCATGTGATGCGGTGCGCATGGGGCATTTAGCCCCGAGCAATATTTTTATTTTGCCCCATTTCCATCTATACTCCTGCCATGATGAAGAACAAAACCGCTGTCCTTATTGATGACGATCCTGAGATCCAAATATTTTTAGCTGAGTTATTCGGCATCGAAGGCTACGCCACCCATACTTTCGGCAGCGGTACGGAAGCGCTGGAAGCTCTCGGCCCCAAGGGCCGCGACCTTCCCTGCGACGTCATCATCTGCGATTTGAAACTGCCTGATATCGACGGCCTCGAAGTCATCGACCGCCTCCGCTTGCAAGGGGTTAGTGCGCCCGTCATCCTCGTCACGGCCCACGGAGCCGTGGAAACCGCCATCGAAGCTCTTCAGAAAGGGGCCTTCGATTACATCACGAAGCCCATCAACGCCGCCGAGCTCCTCACCGTGTCCAGCCGCGCCATCAAGCTCCATCAGATCGAGCAAGACTATGAAGTGCTCCGTCGCCAGGTTGAGCAGGGCAGCCGCAAGGGCGCCCTCATCGGCAAGAGCCACAAGATGCAGCAGATCTTCACGCTCATCGACCGCGTGGCCGTCTCCACGGCCAGTGTCCTCATCACCGGTGAGTCTGGCACGGGCAAAGAGATGGTGGCGCGCGCCATCCACGATGCGAGCCCTCGCGCATCGAAGCCCTTCATCGCCATCAACTGTTCAGCGATCCCCGATAATCTGCTGGAAAGCGAGCTCTTCGGCCATAAGAGGGGGTCGTTCACCGGGGCCCAGGGCGACCGGCGTGGTCTTTTCGAAGAGGCCAATGGTGGCACGCTCTTTCTTGATGAGATCGGCGATATGCCCCGCAGCCTCCAATCGAAGCTATTGCGGGTGCTGCAGGAACGCAAAGTGCGCCCCGTGGGCGCCAACATCAACGTGGACATCGACGTGCGCGTGATCGCCGCCACCAACATGGATCTGAAGAAGGCCATCAATGAAGGCATTTTCCGTGAAGATCTCTACTTCCGCCTCAGCGTCGTGCCCATTGAGCTCCCCGCGCTGAGGGAGCGCTCTGAAGACATCCCCTACCTCGCGGAGCACTTTTTAAAGAGGTCTTGCGCGAAAAATAATATTTCCCCCAAGCGCCTCACCAAGGACGCCTTTGCCAAACTCATGCGATTGCCATGGAAGGGTAACGTACGGGAGCTGGAGAATACGGTGGAACGCGCCGCCGTGATGACGGAGCGGGACATCATCGACCACAATGATATCCGCACGGAGAGCACCAGCGCCGCTGATGACAAAGTGCGCGGCCTGTTCGCCGAGCTGCCCTCATTGTTGCAGCTGGAGCGGGAATACATCTCTTACGTGCTGACGGAGACCGGCGACCATAAAGAGCGCGCGGCCGAGATCCTCGGCATCAACCGCAAGACCCTCTACCGCAAAGAGCGGGAGTACGGCATCAAGGCTCCTCCCGCTCCTCAGCAGCCTGCTTCCCCTCGCGTGAGGCTTGCGCCAGATAGACTTCTATCCGAGCCACTGCCTCCCGAACCTTGAGCCCATCCTCAGCCTTGGCCGCCAGCTCCAGCTCGCCGCCGAGGAGCCCCAGGTCTGGGAAGCCGTAGCTCAGCGCATTGCCCTTCATGCGATGCCCGGCACGCTCCAGGTTTTTGTATTCCGCCCCCTGAATCCATTTCTGATAATCGGCGAGCTCGCCTCGGCGGTTCTCCAGATAACGGGGGCCCATGCTCTTCAACTTGCGCTCCAGCTCGGCGATCACGGGGTCTACGGCCTGTTCGGTGTGGGCAAAACCCATGATATCGCTCACGGCGTGGATGAGGATATTGGCGGTAACCGGCTTGACCAAGAGACGGCTGAATCCCGAATCCAATGCCTTCGCCAGATTGCTGTATGCGGAGATTGCCATGATGGGTGTGGATTTCTCCGGCCTCACCTCTTTCTCGTGACAGCGCATGAAGGAGACCGCTTCGTAACCATTCATCTCTGGCATCTCAATGTCCATGAGCACCAGATCATAGGCGCCCCCTTTGAACATCTCCAGCGCCTGCCTGCCATTTTCGGCCATCTCAACGCTGCAACGGGCATTTTCCATGTAGCTCCGCAAAAGAAACAGGTTGTCCGTGCTGTCATCGACAATGAGAACCTTGATACGTCGGGGCAGCACGGAGGGCCGTGATGCCTGGTGCACCTTGAGATGGTCCAGATTCAGCTGATCGGAATCGTTGCTCGAGCGATCCAGGAGACTCGTGAGCATCTCGAGCAATGCGATGCCTGAATTCCTCTGCACGGAGAGGTAGCTTTTCTGCACGTTGTCTTTAGCGGAACTCATGAGCAATTCATTCATGCCAAGAATGGAATTCAGGGGATTTCTCAGCTCGTGACCCATTCGATTCATGAAGTCCGCACGAGCGCGCAACGCACGGTACAGACGTGCCACCGCTGGCCTAAAAACATAGAGGGCCTCGAGGAGCAATATGAGCAACGTCGCCAAGAAGAGGAAGAACTCAATGCGGCGGATGCGTACCATCTGCATTTCTTGACTCAGCTGGAGGGACTGTGTCGTTTTTTCCAGCGTATGGATCAGGCGGCTGTTGGTGATCTGTTGATCGAGAGATATCTGGCTAAGAACCTGTCCCGTGATTAAAAGCGCGGCGATGAGACCCAGAGCAAGAATATAGCGAGTTTTAAGACTCTCCGGAAGCGCTCGATCCAGCCCGCGGCTCAATGCGCCATCGATGCGTTTGAGAACTGCATGAATTCGACTCAAGACTTTCCCCCTCTGGCCGCTGAATAAGAAGTCTCAGGATCAACGATGTCTTGCAATAATACGAGCTAAAATCTCATGGGGCAGACTGCCCCTTTTTTTAAATGAGTCGACGCAGGGCTGCCACGACATCCCCGCCCCAACGACGGGCGGCTTGCCAAATGTTCTCACCAGTGCGGAACGGCGTCGCCCCATATACCGCCCCCAGAAAACCAGCGCAAATCCCCTGAGTCCTAGGCTTCGCGGAGGACTCACCCTCATCTCTTTGATTGGCCTGGAAACGGGCCGCTGTGGCTTCCGCGTAGGCGTTGGCGCCAGCAAGTTTGATGAGCAGTGGCGCGGCGATGGCCGCGGTGAAGCCCCATTGCATGGCCATGCCTAGGCTGTTTAGACCCGGCACCAAGCTCACCATGCGCCAGACACTGTTCCACTTCAACGCCACGGTCTCAATCTGAAAGCGCAGCAGCTCTGAGATCTCGCTTCTCATGCTGAAGTTTGTCAGCGCAATCTGACTCAAGCCGAAGGACACATAGAAGGCTGTATTGAGAAGCCAGGAATCCATGACGAGCTGTAATACGTCGAAGTGGGCACCGGGCTGGCCAGCGATCATCTGGCCAAGGACCCCTGAACCATAAAGCACCACGGTGTATGCCCAGTTGATGACATAGCTCCAGGCGTGTGCCCGAGTCACGAAGCTCATTTTATCGAGGAGCTTATTGGTGCCTCGCACGAGGCCATTCAAACGCTCACGCAAGCGAGAGGCTTCCGCGCCCGGCAGCTCTTTCAAGCGGAAGTTCAAAAGCGACGTGTCCTGACGCCAGAGTTTCACCCACTTGTGATTGAGGAGAGAGAACTGGAGCTCGAGACCAAAACCCGCCAACCCCCGCGCAAGAGTTGGGGCCTCAATGCCACCGACCATGCCCCCCTGGGCGAGGGCGGTGGCAAAACCCAGAATGGGGAGAATGATGCTGCGGCTGATCTTCCACCGCTTGTAAACCTTCGCATCGCTCTCCGCGGGTAGCTCCGGGGGCGGTAAGGTGTCGTCCACTTGGGGGTCGTACTGGATGAAGTCGATGCCGGAAGCCCGCAACAAGCGATTGGCGTATGCTACCCGGGGCAAGGCCTGGGAATGAACCACCACGGGAACTTTTTCCACGCCACCCGGTACTTGGGCTCGCACGAGTCGGCGCAACGGCTCAAGATCTTGGCCTGCTTCAGAACGGGCACGGAGATCACGCAGCACTGCTCCCGTACCCGCGGTGGCGTAGAGCCGCTCAAGGCTGCCGCGCAGCTCAACAAGTGCTTCCGGCAACCGCTGGGCCAAAACATGGTGTTGCGCGGCGCCGTCGTCGGGACTCGCTGCCACGCTGACCATGGGGGCCAGCAACATTACCAGAAACAATACTCGAAGGAGCGACATCATGTTGGTGGCGAAATAAACCCCAGCGCCATTACTTCGTCAATGCCGCATCTCTCCAAAGCAACGCTGTCACCAAAGACGCATAGCTCCAGGTCAAATCTCGGGCAGAAGCTTGAAAACCCGTAGTGCGGTCCCACTGCTCATCGAGCCTGCCGTCTTCGGGCATGTGGCGACTCACACGGGCGAGGTACCCCTCACCGCGCTGCTGGAGCCCGGCGAGAACCTGAGTGTGTTCCGCGGAGCCCGCCGTAATGCGAGAGTGCATGGGAAGGCCTGGCGCCACGGCATGCCAGAAGACTCCATTGGTTTCATTGAGCTCGATGTCCTTATGGCGCAAGGCCACGACCAAGCGGAAGGCGTGTTCAGCCATTGCGGCTGTCGTGAGGATCCAGGGGTTGCCACCATAGTAGCGGTCCTCGGGATAGCGGCCGATGGCAGGCGGTAAATGCGGAATAACCCCGTTGATGGGGTATGCTTGCGTAAAGGCCAGTTCCAAGACAGGGATGGTGGCAAGCAACCGATCGTCGTCCACCCCACCCCGCTCCCCGTCCGCGCCGGCATGGAGAGCCGCGAGTACGACGGCAGCATCCAATTCAGAATGTTTATAGTCCACCCCTCTCACGCGGTTGACGGTGGCCTTGAGGCGCCGGGCCGCGGGGTCCCAGAACCCGTCCAAGCTCGCTGCGATGGCTTCGGCCTGCTCAGTATAGAAGCGCGCGGCGGGGACATCCCCCAGTTCCCGGGCAAGGACAGAGCCGATGCGCAGAGCCCGGAGCTGGGCGAGGCGCGTGTAGTAATGGTCTCCCGTGACTTCCTCCCAAAGGTCGACAGAGGCATCGCGCCAGTGGTGGGCGACGTATTCGAGATCATTTTTGATGAGTGTGCGCGCCGGCATCTCGGCACGATACAACTGGTCCGCAAGATCGCGACGCCCCTGGGCCATGGAGGCGAGGGCCACCCGAGCGGCTGTCACCGCGCGCAGGGCGGGCCCGTCGTTTTGAGGGCGTCCCCACTCACCATCAAAGGCTCGACCATCGGCCTCGTACTTGGGCTCGCCAAGACCGGTCAGCGTCACAGTAAGTTGGTTTTGCCGGGAAAAAACTAGATAGTCCCAAATATATTGAAAAAGGACCGTGCGGCGACCCGGTTCGTTTTCATGTTCCCAGAGGCGCACCACCACATCCATGGTGAGGGCCCCATCACGAATCCAGTGGTAGAAGTAGTTGGGGTCCGAGGTGGAGGGCGATGCAATGACCGCCCCACGAGCTGCGCCCTGGGGAGAGATATTGCGGAGCATGCGCTCCTGGAAGCCTAAGCCTTCTGGAAGAAGGGCCTGGGTGCAGGCAGCGTTCGAAGACACAGGGATGCGCCGGAGGTCGGCTTCGCCGGGAGTAACCGCGAGTAGGGATAACAAAACCAACGGTAACCCAAAGCTCACCAACCCCATGACGCACCCCTTGCTTGAACTGCGTTGAATGGGCACACTGCAATGCGGCGTGCGAGATGTCAGCACGCGGTGCGTCGTGATTCGCGTCGCGACACCGTTCAATGATGTGCTACAGCATTCCCATGCAAATCCTTTGGAACGACAAAGAAGCTGCGGATTTCGGTGCGGACCCCTTGGCACTCCGCGTATACACCTCACGACTACTGGGGTGCGAGCCCGCACTGGTACTCCACGGTGGCGGCAACACCTCGGTGAAGATTCATGAAAAGAACCTTTTCGGTGATTCAGAGCACCTCCTCTATGTCAAAGGCAGTGGCTGGGATCTAGCAACCATGGAAGCCAAGGGCTTTGCCCCCGTGCGCATGGACACCCTCATGCGCATGGCCAACCTCGAGCGCCTCACCGATGCCGATATGGTGAACGTGCAAAGATCCGCCATGACGAACCCCGAGGCGCCAGCTCCCTCCGTCGAGGCCATTCTGCATGCCGTCATTCCTTTTCAGTTCGTCGACCACACCCACGCCGACGCCGTCGTGGCCATCACCAACACACCTGGTGGCGATGGGACCATCCGCAAAATTCTGGGCGACAAGGTACTCTACATCCCCTACGTCATGCCGGGGTTTGTCCTCGCCCGTAAAGTCTACGAGCTCACCCGCGACGCGGATTGGAAAAAATACGAAGGCATGGTGCTGCTCAACCATGGCATTTTCTCGTTTGCCGACAATGCGCGTGAATCCTATGAGCGCATGATCCGCCTCGTCACCAAGGCTGAAGACTTCATCAAATCAAAAAAAGTCTTCGATCTGCCCACCGCCCCTGCCGCTCAGCCAAAAGAAGACTTGCGGGCATTGGCCCACCTGCGACGTGAGGTGTCCCGGAAATGGGGCGCCCCCGTGGTGGCCCGTTTGAACAACACGCCCGAGGCCCTTGCCTATGCGGGCTTACCAAACATCGAAAACCTGTCCTGTCGTGGGCCATTGACGCCGGATCACGTGATCCACACCAAGCGCCTGCCCCTGGTCTTGTCAGCCACCGCCAGCACGGCGGGCATGACGGCGGCACTGGCCACCTTTGAAAGTGAGTACCGGGCATATTTTGAGCGCAACACCACCGGGGACTTGAAGTGCCTCGACCCCGCGCCGCGCTGGGGCGTCTGGCCCGAGCATGGCGTTCTGGCCTTTGGGCTCCACGCGAAGCGCGCCGATGTTGTTGCCGATATCATTCGCCACACCATGAAAGCCCAGCAGTGGGCCGAAGGCATGGGCGGCTGGGTGGCCCTGCCCGAGCGGGACATCTTTGAAGTGGAGTATTGGGAGCTCGAACAGGCAAAGCTGAAAAAGGGCGGTGGTGCCCCCCCCCTGCAAGGCAAGATCGCCATCGTCACCGGTGCCGCGAGCGGCATCGGAAAAGCCTGCGTCGAAGCCCTGCGCGCCCAAGGGGCGGCAGTGACCGCCCTCGACATCAACCCCGAAGTCACGAAGATGTGGAAGGGTGCTGACGTACTCGGTCTCGTCTGCGACGTCACCAATGCCAAAGCCATCGATGCCGCGATTGCACAGACCGTGCGCCGCTTTGGCGGCATCGACATCGTGGTGCCCAATGCGGGTCTTTTTCCTCAAAGTAAAAGTATTGAGGCCATGGACGACGATACCTGGGACCGCACCATAAATGTCAACCTCACAAGTCAGATGTATCTTTTGCGGGCCTGCGTGCCCTATCTCGTCCTCGGCATCGACCCCGCCATTGTCGCCGTGGCTTCGAAGAACGTACCCGCTCCGGGGCCGGGGGCGGCGGCTTACTCGGCTTCAAAGGCAGGCATGACCCAGCTCGCCCGCGTCGCCGCGCTGGAACTGGGGCCCAAGGGCGTGCGCGTCAACATGCTGCACCCCCATGCGGTCATGGACACGGGCCTCTGGACCGCTGAGGTGCTCGAGGGGCGCGCCCGCAACTACAATATGACCGTAGAGGAATACAAGAGGAACAATCTGCTCAAGGTCGAGGTGCGCTCCAAGGATGTGGCCGATCTCGTCTGCGCCATGGCGGGGCCTCTCTTCTCGAAAACCACCGGCGCCCAAGTGGCCGTTGATGGGGGCAGCGACCGCATTATTTAGTCGCGCCACGTGCGCTTCGTCGTTAGAGTTGCTACACCATGACCCAACAATTCCGCACTGAAACCGACACCATGGGGGAGATGAAAGTCCCCGCCGACAAGTATTGGGGCGCACAGACTCAACGCTCCCTCATCAACTTCGCCGTGGGCGAAGACCGCATGCCGCGTGCCATCATCCGTGCTCTGGGTATCCTGAAAAAGGCCGCGGCCCAGGCCAACCACGACTTGGGCAAGCTCCCCAAGGATAAGCTCGACGCCATCACCGCTGCGGCGGACGAAGTCATCTCCGGCAAACTTGACTCCCACTTCCCGTTGGTCATCTGGCAAACGGGATCGGGCACTCAGACCAACATGAACGCCAATGAGGTCATCTCCAACCGGGCCATAGAAATTCTCGGCGGTGAAAAGGGCTCTAAAAAACCTATTCACCCCAACGACCACGTCAATATGAGTCAGAGCAGCAACGATTCCTTCCCCACGGCCATGCACATCGCCGCCGTGGAGCAGATCGAGGACGCCCTGCTTCCGGCTCTCGAAAAATTTCATAAAGCGCTCGCCACCAAAGAAAAGGCCTTTGAGAAAATCATCAAAGTGGGCCGCACCCACCTCATGGATGCCACGCCCCTCACCCTGGGGCAGGAATTTTCGGGCTATCGCATGCAGATCGAATTGAGCATCGAGCGCGTAAGCCAATCCCTTGAGCGACTCCGGTCCCTCGCCCAAGGCGGCACCGCCGTGGGTACGGGCCTCAACACCCACCCCGAGTTCGCCACCCGCGTGGCGCAAAAGATCAGCATACTCACTAGCAAGAACTTCGTCACCGCTGAGAACAAGTTCGAAGCGCTGGCCAGCCACGACGCCCTGGTCTACGCCCACGGCGCCCTGAAAACCCTGGCCTGCAGCTTCATGAAGATCGCCAACGATCTACGCTGGCTCGGCAGCGGCCCCCGCTGCGGCCTGGGTGAGCTCGCTCTGCCGGAGAACGAACCCGGTTCCTCCATCATGCCGGGCAAGGTCAACCCCACTCAGAGCGAATCCATGACCATGGTGTGCTGCCAAGTCCTGGGCAATGACGTGGCGGTGAACATGGCGGGCGCCAGCGGCAACTTCGAGCTCAATGTGTTCAAGCCCGTCATCATCCATAATTTCCTCCACTCCCTGCGACTGCTAGCAGACAGTGCGTCTGGCTTCGTGGACCATTGCCTTGTAGGGCTCAAGGCCAACGAGGCAATCATCGCCAAACATCTCGATAACACGCTGATGCTCGTCACGGCGCTGAACCAGCACATCGGCTATGACAATGCGGCGAAGATCGCCAAGACCGCGCACATGGAGGGCCTCACCCTGAAGCAAGCCGCGCTGAAACTAGGGCTTCTCACGGAGCAGCAATTTGCCCTGTGGGTGCGCCCTGAAGAAATGATCTATCCCCGGGAGTAACAAGAAACTGCACCCCCAGCCGAGACCCTGATAGGGGCCCGGGGCTGCCCGGGGGTTGAGGGGCTAGCGGCCCTGACACCGTCATGGCGTCCGCCATGGTCTGTAATTCCACTCGATTCCCTGTTCCCTCATCTTGAAGTAAAATCAAAGAACCCCTTTGTCCGCCGCGCCTCTGGGGTGCTGATTGCAAAAATGGCGGCCCCCCGGGGCTCACGCCCCAATGCAACAAACTTTGGTTATCCGCAGCAACTAACGCACCGAACATCGCCACCAGAAACATCCATGTCATGGCCCACCCTCCACCCGAACTGAAGAGCAGGAACCATGCCACGGCCCCTGGGGTCATATGTCTCTCCGCTTGGGAAAAATGCCCCGAACCCGCGAACGAAGCCCTCTCAACTCCTCCCTGGGAGGGCTGACGCTGGCACGCTCCCTGCTAGCTACGGAATACATGGCAATGTACATCAAAGAACAATTGAAAGTGATCTGGGTCGTCAATGAGGATGCCAACGGGAGGGGAGGACGCGGGAACCGCGCCCATGGCGGTGCCAAGTCCGTGATCCATACTCTCAGGAAAAAGGCTGATGTTTCCCTAGAGATCGTCCATCACCAAGCATCCGAAAAGAATGCCGTGGTGGACTTGGTTGCTTACGCCAAGAAGGCCAAGGTTGACCTCATCATCTGCGAGACCCATGGCCGCAGCGGCCTCTCGCGGTTGATTCAGGGAAGCTTCGCGGAGTCTTTGGTGCTGGCCTCCCCCGCGCCTGTCATTGTGTGCAATCCCCATTGCCGTACCGTGACCAGCTTGAAGGACATCCTCTTCATCACGGACTTCAGCCGCCAGTCCCATGAGGTCTTTCTGCGCATTCTCGACTTCGCTCGCCTTCTGAATGCTCGAATCAAAATCTTCCACGCCATCACCGCTCCCTCCCAGCCCGTTCTACAAACGGGGGCAAGCTTGCTGGGGGCCGGTTGGGTGCCTTTGGAGGCCTATTACGGGGCGGAATCCAAAGAACAAAAAGAACTCGCCGAAATCTGGGCCGCGGCAGCACGCAAAGTCGGCGTGCGGGCGGAGGCATCCGTGGCAGCCAGAGCCACTTCTGTAACAACTGAGGTGGAACGGGCTGTGCGCAGGGAGAAACCCGCCCTAGTGGCCTGCGCCGTGGAAAGCACTGGCGCGGAAGCGGCGTTCTTCGGCAGCGTCACACGAAACCTCATGCGGCGCCTCAACACCCCCGTGATGGTGACTCGCTCATGATGGTCATGAGACCGATCCTTAGGGTCTGTTAAACAATAACTGCACGTTTTGGCGCTCAGGTTTCGGTCAGATTTGGCCGCCACGGAAGGAGCCAAACCGGAAGCGTAGCAGGGCTACGCTGAGGATTTTGCGACTGAGTAGCGGGCAAAGATGGCCGGAAGATGAGATGCCAAAATGGGCAGTTATTGTTTAACAGGCCCTTAGCGCATGTGCCTCAGCACTCTGCCGCCAGCATGTGGGAAGTTCAGCTTCAGCTCAAAACCAATGAAGTTGCCTGCACCAGGCCCTACCACGCCGCGATATTCGGGCAGGGATGCCCTAGGGTTGACGGCCTGGAGTTCCACGGTTTGGCCGGTCTCTGGGTTCTCGAAAAGAGTCACGGCCATTTGCTTTGGCCGTGGCTTGAGAGAACGCAGCGTATAGACCTTCACCACACGGGATTCCTCATCAACCTGAACTTCATAAGTGCTCTGGGCGTCTTTGACCACAGTGCCGCCATGGGGGCCGCCGCCGGTCGCGCCATGAGCTTGGGCTGAAATGCAGATCAAGAGGAACGCTGTTATAAGATGACTCATTGATCCATCCCCTCTTTCACAATAATGCTGGCGAACAGGGCCGTGTAGGAAAAGAACATGGACGTGCCAACCAGCATGAGAACAATACCCACCAGGCGACCCGCCGTAGTTTGAGGGGTCACATCGCCGTAGCCCACGGTGGTAACTGTGCTAGCTGCCCACCAGAGGGCGTCTATAAAATGTCTCATCTGCGGGTTGACCCCCTTTTCAAGGTGGTAAACAACCAGTGTGATGAGAAGAGTCACCATGTTTCCAAGGATGGTGAGCACCCAAAACGCAGGCTGAGTGAGCAGGTCCATCACCGCCCGCCCGAAACGCACTGTTTCGTGACCCACACGACGATGGAACGCCCGTCTCTGCTGGTTCATCGGGGCTGTGCCAGCTTCCTCAGCTCAGAGAGTCTTTTCAGTTGGTCGTCGGGCACGTTCACCCCACCGCTTCCACTGAAGCCGATGTAGATAGATGACGCCATGCGCTTGAAACATTTGAATGACTGCTCGCTATGGGGCCAGTCACGAATGCAGGCCTCGTAATATAAGGGCCCCAGATCCCAAAGCAGGGGCTCATTGAGGGCCTCATAAGACGTACCGAGTAGGTAAAAAGCCTCGGCTCTCTGTTGAGCGCTACTGCCCGGATCCCGCTCCAGGGATTCGTGGAGGGCGTTGGTCGCCCTCAAGTAGCTGATGTCAGCGGAATGGTCTGCGGGGTACATCTGTGATTTACGAGCACGATTCACAAGACCTTGGGCCTCAGCCACGAGCACCGCGGCAGAGCGGCCCTTGGCGGGTTTCTTTTCTTGCATCCATGAGGCGAGGTCCTTCTTCCATTGAGCGATTTCACGCTCATAGAATTCGGCGACCCCCTTGATACCCGAGACCTTGGTCACGAAGGCGAAAGCGGTCTTGGGGTCTTGCTTCACACGCACAGCCACATTGAGGTACGAACGTACCACCCGATTGATGTCGCGAATGGCCACTTCGTCCGCCGCGGGTTGAGACACCACTTGGTCGTAGTATTCAAGGGCACGGTCAAACTGGCGCGTCGCCGCGAAGTATTCCGCTTTTTGAAGGGGGGTCAGCTTGGCCTTCATCACCAAGTCTTCAGAGTCTTTGAATTCCTGCGCCATTTCACCACGAGTGTGACACGCCATGCAGAACCCCGTGACCGTCCGCAACTGACTGCGAGCATAGTCTTTGTAGCCTGCCCTGTAGTTGGTCTCCGCGGAGGCCACATACTCCGAGAAGATCTCGGCAATGGCCTTCAAACCAGGGCGATTCTTCTTCACGATCTCAGGCAACGCCCTCCCGACGGAGGTGAGTGCGCCAAGGCTGCGCCGGATCTCATCCTTGCTATCATCGCTGCGGAATCGCGCTTCATCAGCCAGGTAGGGCTGGAGACTCATCAGCGACTGGAAATTATGCCGCATGGCCGCGTTGACACCCTCATCGGCAGCATGAGCGGGCAACGCAAGAACCATGGCAATCGCAAGGAAAACACTGTCCATTAGAACCTCCGGCATGTTTCACTAGGGCTCGCCCTAGGATAACAAAAACGATGACTTCCGAGGAACTGAATTTTTTTAAAGACCGCGGCTCCGTTTTTCTCAGCTGCGTTGAGCACTGCGAAGAAGCGATCATGCTCACGGATACCCACGGTGCGCTCTTCTATGTCAATCCGGCCTGGGAACGCATCTATGGATACACGAAAGAAGACGTGGTGGGCCAGACCCCTCGCATGCTGCGGTCCGTCCATCAGAATGACGCGTTCTACCATTCCATGTGGGATGAAATCCTCGCCACGGGGTCCTGGAAAGGGGAGCTCATCAATCGCGCCAAGGATGGCAGGGAAGTACCCATCATCCTCACCATCACCCCATTCAAGGACAGCGCGGGAAACATCCGCGGATACATGGGCATCGCCGTGGATCTTTCCGAGAAGAAACGCATGGAGTCCCAGATTATCCACCAGGACCGCATGGCCTCCATCGGGCTCCTGGCTTCGGGGCTGGCCCATGAAATCGGCACCCCCCTCAGTGTGGTGCGGGGACGGGCCGAGTACCTTCAGATGCTGGCGGGCGACGATGCGCTGAAGTCCGGGCTGAATATCATCATTGAGCAGATCGATCGCATCTCCAAGTTGATCTACTCCCTGCTCAACATCGCCCGTGCCGAGAGGACCGAGGCCATGGCGCCGATTCCCATCGCCACCGCCCTGAACCCCGCGTTGACTCTGCTGAACCAGAAGCTTGAGCGCAACAGCATCGCGGTTGAGATTTTGCTCCCAGGAGACGTCACCGTCATGGCGGAACAGGACCGGCTGCAGCAAGTGCTTCTCAATCTCATCGTCAACGCCATCCACGCCATGGAGGCCCCGGCGGATCAGCGCAAAGACACTGCCCATCGGTTGTGCATTGAGGCCCGCCCCGACGGTGACTGGTGGGACATCCGCATCTCGGATACCGGATGCGGCATCAGCAGCGCGAACATGAAGAAGCTTTTCCAACCCTTCTTCACCACCAAAGAGGTGGGCGTAGGCACCGGTTTGGGGCTCGCCATCACCTACCAGATCATCCACTCCTGGGGGGGCTCTATCTATTGCGAGAGCAAAGAGGGAACAGGGACCACGTTCACGATCCGTCTTCGGAATCCGGGTCCTCGCGAATCGCATCTTCTTCGGTGACGTGGGCGGACACCATGCCATACTCGCGCTCCTTGCGGTAAAGAGTCCTGCGGTTGATACCGAGGATCTGGGCAGCCTTGTCCTTGCGACCAGCGGTTTTCTCGAGCACACCACGAACATAGCGCTCTTCAAGCTGAGCCACCGTGGGCCAGTCGTCACTGGAGCGACGGAAGAACTGATCCGCATCTTTCACCTCAGGTGAATCGATATCTTGTGTGTCGATGAGAGAGGCGGACGCGAGCACCACGGCGCGCTCAATGGCATTCTCCAACTCCCGCACGTTGCCTTCCCAGCGCATTGCCATCAATTTCTCAATGGCGGCGGGAGTGAAACCTGTCACCCGAGCCCCGTTAGCCGCGGCATATTTCCGCAGAAAATGCTGCGCGAGCAACGGGATATCCGAGGCACGCTGCCGCAACGGGGGGATGGAGATGGGAATGACGCTCAAGCGGTAATAGAGGTCTTCACGGAAACAACCCTCGCGGATTGCCGCTTTGAGGTCTTTGTGGGTTGCCGCGATGATGCGAACGTCCACATCGATCATGGCGTTGTCACCCACCGGACGAACCTTGCGCTCCTGAATCACACGAAGGAGCTTGGCCTGGAGGGGCGGGCTCATATCCCCGATCTCGTCCAAAAAGATTGTGCCCCCATTGCCTTCCTCAAAGAGGCCCTTTTTCCGGGCGATGGCACCGGTAAAAGAACCTTTGGCGTGACCGAAAAGCTCAGACTCCAGCAGGGACTCAGGGATGGCGGTGCAGTTGATGGCGATGAACGGCTTCGCCCCCCGGGGGCCGCTGGCATGGATGGCGCGCGCCACCATCTCTTTTCCCGTGCCTGACTCCCCCGTAATCAGCACATTAGCCGTGCTTCCAGCCACTCTGCGCACCAAGTCAAAGACCGCGGCCATCACCGGGGACTTACCGACCACATCCCCGAGGCTGTACTGCTTTTTTACCTGAGCCCGCAGGATCTGGTTGTCCCTCTGGAGACGACGCTTCTCCATAGCTTTTTCAACAACGACGCTCATCTCAGTCAGCTTGAAAGGTTTTACCAAATAGTGATGGGCACCATTCTTCATGGCTTCGATGGCCGTGTCGATGCTGCCAAAAGCCGTGATCAAAATCACGGGGATCTCGGGTCGATGCTTGCCCATCTCTTTCAAAAACTGCATGCCGTCAAGCTGAGCCATCTTGATGTCGGAGATGATCACATCCACCGCATCCGCCTCAGGGGCGCCGAGTGCGAAGCGGCCCCCATCAATGAAGGCCCGGAGGGCCTCAATGGCGAGGGGGAACTGAATCACGCGGTACCCCTCCCTCGTCAGAACCTCATGGAGGAGCCCCCGCATCTCTTTTTCATCATCAATAACAGCAATGGTGCCCTTAACGGCTGCAGAAGTGGGGGTAGTCATGAGTTCAAGACTTGTAGTTGTCCCGCACGATCTCCGCAAGGACTCTCATGCCGTCGGTAGCCGTAAAGATTCCCACGACCTTGCCATTGTCGATGACAACCGCACAACCGTACTTATGCTCAGCCATCTCCGCCGCCACCTCGTTCAGGCCACCCTGTGGGCTCACGGCATAGGCGTCGGGGCTCATGACATCGTCCACCTTCAATTCCGCGGCCCCTTGGAATGACGAGGCGAGCTTGATATCCCTGTCCGTGAGCACCCCCATGAGCTTGCCCCCGTGCATGACAGGCAAGTGACGGATGCGATGCTCACGCATGATTTCAACGGCCTTCTTGATTGGGATGTCGGCGCCCACGGTGTGGGGGGCGGTGGTCATAAACTTGGAAATATGTGGAATGGTCTTCATAAGATGCTCCTCTGCGCTGCGGCTAAAGCAGAAACTGTGCCAGTGTTTTTCCGACCATCAAATGAGACCTGGGGGGCCATGAGGGCTGTTTTTCACCCCGCCAAGAGATGATTAGTCCCACACATAGGACTAATTGCCCCGCCAGGATTACATTGAAGCGTGCCGCACGAGAAGATAACCCTCTTGGGACATTGGCATGTTCTGTGCTGAAGTATCGACCATGACCAAAACAAAGAAGACCCCGCGACGGAATCAGCGCGCCCACCTCAAAGTGATGTGGGCCATGGATGCTTTGGGTGGAGGCCTGAATCTCAGTCAAAGCGGCGCCGCGGCGGTGCTCAAAAGCCTCGGCGCCAAGGCTACGTTAGAGATCATCCCCGTTTTTGTCCTGAACCTCGTGGACCTTGAACTTTGGTCTGAGGCAACCGCGCTGGATATCGATGATTACCAACCGGCGGCCCTGCGCAACATGAAGCGGGCACTGGCGTCCGTGAAGTTTTTGAAGACCGCGCCGCCCCAAATCCTCAAGCCCAAGGTACTGGCCCGGCGCGATGCGGCATTGACCCTCGCCGACCACGCCCGCAAGGTAAATGCGGATCTCATCATCTGCGATACACACGGGAGAAAGGGGCTGGCCCGCCTTATCCTGGGCAGCTTTGCGGAGACACTGGTGCTCTGCTCCTCGGTTCCCGTGATTTCCTGCAACCCCCTTGCGCGCAAAGTCCATCCCATGAAGGACATCCTTTTCGTTACTGATTTGAGCAAAGAATCCCACAGGGCATTTCGTCGCGTACTGAAACTAGCGGGTGCGTTGAATGCCAAGGTCACCATGCTCCACGCTGTGCCCATTCCCGCCAACCCCGTCATGGAGTCCGGTGCGGCCCTCCTGGGGGGGGCTTGGGTTCCCCTCGGCACCTACTTCTCCACGGAGTCTCAGGCTCAAAAGAAACGCGCGAATGCTTGGGTGGTCCAGGCGCGCAAGGCGGGGGTTCCCTGTGAGGCGATCATCGCGACCCGGGTGCCCTCGGTCACCGCGGCGGTGGAAGCCACCGTGCGCCGTATCAAGCCCGCCCTTGTCGCATGCACGGCTCAGAGCAGCAGAGTCCAGGCGGTTCTGCTCGGCAGTATCACCCGCAATCTGCTCCGCCGCATGCAGGTGCCTGTACTCGTTACGAGACCGTGAACACACCGTGGCGCGAGGAACACCTCTACTTCGACGGTGACGCGTACTTCGACGACGTCATCGCGGCGATAAACGGTGCCCGGCAATCCGTGGACGTCGAGGTTTACATCTACAGGGATGACGTCTTGGGGGAGGCCTTCGCCACGGCTCTCGAGGGGGCCGCACGCAGGGGTGTGCGAGCTCGCGTACTGGCTGACGGTTTTGGCTCCGCAGTGCTTTCGGCGCGGATGCTAGACAGATTCGCCTTAGCTGGCATCGATTTCCGCTTTTACAACCCCCTGCGCTTCTGGTGGCGCATCAATCGGCGAGACCATCGCAAACTCTTCCTCGTCGACAATGAAACGGCGTGGGTCGGAAGCCCCAACGTCACCGCCCCCCACTTGAGCGTAAAGCGCGGAGGCGATGCCTGGAGGGACACCGGCGTGCGCGTGAGAGGGGGCGCCATCGAACTTATCGTGCGCTCCTTCGAGCAAGTCTGGAGGGGTCAGCTGCGCGCCTTACCCCCGAGCCGATGGCTCCGACTCAATATGACGCGCAAACTGCGCTTCTCCGCGAATATGAGCCTCCTCAGGCGCATTGCGAGAGCGGAACGGCGAATCTGGATCACCAGCGCCTACTTCGTCCCCCGCACCCTCGTCACCCTGGCCCTCAAGTCCGCGGCGTCCCGGGGCGTCGATGTGCGAGTGCTCGTGCCTCAGGTATCCGACGTGTTTTTCGTGCCGTGGCTCACCCGCCTCTACTCGGTTTTTCTCATCAGCTTCGGCGTGCGCTTCTTCGAGTATGTCCCCTCGGTGCTCCATGCGAAGTCAGCCATCATCGATGATTGGACCTTCGTCGGCTCCAGTAACTTCAACCACCGCAGCTTCATCCATGACCTTGAGCTTGACGTGGTGTTGAGCCGCCCTGAAAGCATCAACGCCATGGCGGCTCAGTTCGAGAAAGACTGCCGACTCAGCAGCGAGAGCAAGGGCGGCAATGCCCACAAAGGGTTCATCGGCATCATCGCACGCCTTCTCTGGCGTTTCAGGAGGTACAGCTGACATGAGCGTGAAAATCCAATTCCTCGGAGGGGCTGGCACCGTCACGGGCTCCAAATTCCTCGTGGACACGGGCAAAACGAGAATCATGGTGGATTGCGGCGTATTTCAGGGACTGAAAGAACTGCGCCTCCTCAACTGGATGCCCTTGCCCATTGATGCAGCCTCCGTGGATGCCGTGATCCTCACCCATGCCCACCTGGACCACACCGGTTATCTCCCGCTTTTCGTGAAGCAGGGGTTTCGGGGCCATGCTTACTGCACGGCACCCACCAAGGATCTGACTCAAGTGATCTTGAAAGACTTCGCGAAAATCCAGGAGGAAGACGCGGAGACAGCCAACATCAAGGGGTTCAGCAAGCACAAACCCGCCCGCCCTTTGTACGACATGGAGGATTGCCAAAAAGGCATCGGCGCCCTCACCATCGCAGCGGCCAATAAGTGGCATCACATCGGGGACTGCCGCTTCCGCTTCATCTCCAGTGGCCACATCCTGGGCTCTGCCTTCGTGGAACTCCATGCTGCCGGCATGCGCATCGTGTTCTCTGGCGATTTGGGTCGGCGCTCACCCCTCATCCTGCATCCACCTCAAGGCATCCAGAATGCTGACGTGCTTGTCATGGAGTCAACCTATGGCGATCGCCTCCATTCCGACGTGTCACCCCAGAAGGAGTTGGGGCGCCTCATCAACGAAACGGTGAGGCGCAAGGGCCACGTGATCATCCCCAGCTTCGCCGTGGGTCGCACCCAAGACATCCTCTATCTGCTTTCCCGCCTGCAACGACAGGGGAAGCTGAGCCGCGTGCCCATTTACCTGGATAGCCCCATGGCGGTGGCCGCCACTGAGATTTTTCTTCGGCATGCCGAGTGGCACAAGCTCAAAGCCAACGATGTCCTTGCACTAGAAAAAATAGCGATCATGGTGCGGTCCGCCTCGGAGAGCCGAGGCATCATCAAATCCAAGCGCCCCTCCGTGGTCATCGCCGGATCTGGAATGGTCGCCGGGGGCCGCGTCCTTGCTCACCTCGAAGAGCGCCTGCCGGACAGGAGGAACAGCGTCATCCTCGTGGGCTACCAAGCGGCGGGCACCCGAGGCCGCCAGCTCCTCTCCGGCACCCCCGAGATCAAGCTGCAAGGGAAATACGTCCCCGTAAAGGCGCAGGTCCATGACCTCTCGCCCCTGTCGGCCCACGCCGATCAGGGAGAGATCCTGTGGTGGTGCCGTCATTTCAAAAAACCACCACGATTCACTTTCCTCGTGCACGGTGAGCCCGCGGCCAGCGACTCACTGCGCGTCAAGTTGCGAGACACCTTGGGTTTCGAGTGCTTCATTCCACGCCCAGAAGAAACCTTCACCCTGGACTGACAACCACCTCATTGACCAAGGCCTTGCCTGCTTCGAAGTCGCTGGCATTGGCAAGGGTCGTCGTCGCAATGCCGCTCAATGCCTCATGGGTCAGAAACCCCTGATGGGACGTGATCAGCACATTGGGAAATGTGAGAAGGCGCGCCAGTTGATCATCCTGCAGCCCCTGCTGAGACAAATCATTGAAGAACACCCCCTCCTCTTCTTCGTAGACGTCAAGGGCCGCACCACCGACACGCTTGGCTTTGAGGGCGTGGACGAGGGCCGGTGTATCGATGAGCCTGCCGCGCCCCGTATTCACGAGATACACGGAGGGCTTCATGAGACTCAAGGCCTTGTGATCAATCATGTGCAGCGTTTGAGGCGTCAGCGGCACATGAAGGGTAATCACATCGCATTGGCCATAAATGTCGATCAAAGGGACGTACTGCACCCCCAAGGCCTTGAGGCCCGGGTCTTCTGAGGGATCGTGGGCGAGCACTCGGCAGCCGAACCCAGTGAAAATGCGGGCGGCAGCCCTGCCGATGCGGCCGGTGCCGATGACACCACAGGTCTTGCCATGGAGGTCAAACCCCACGAGACCGTCGAGAGAGAAGTTCATTTCATGGACCCGGGCGTGCGCACGGTGGATCTTGCGATTCAGCGTGAGGAGCAAAGCCACCGCATGCTCGGCCACCGCATATGGTGAATACTCCGGGACCCTTGCCACTTTGAGACCCAAGCGAGAAGCGGCGGCCACATCGCAGTGATTGAAACCCGCGGAACGCAGCAGCACGAGGCGAGTACCGCCGGCAGCCAGGGCTTCAAGCACGGGGCCAGAGACTTTGCAGTTGGCGAAGGCACACACCGCCTCGTACCCCCGGGCCATGATGACACTCTCCGCAGTGAGCCGCGGCTCCATGTAAGCGATCTGGTGGGGGCGCTGCAATGATGCATTGGCTCCATCGAAGGCTGTTTTCTCAAAGCCATGGGTATCAAAGAAAGCGATGCGCATGGTGTCTGTATGACACAGACCGCCGCCCGCGCAAAGGGCCGCTACTTATGGCCTCATTAGTAAGGGCTGGATGCCGCAGCCGCGGCCCACTCCAGGCACTGGGGATTTTGTTGGGACTGGACCACTGAAGAAAAGGAAAGGGCCACGCCGTTGAGGGTTGCGCGGTCGCGCCTCGCATCCTCCACATGCGTGAGGTCGACCACGAGACAGGAGCGCAGCTCCACCTGCTGGAAGATACCGAGGGGGCGCATGGCGCTGTGGGGCATGAGCTCCTCAATTTTCTCTGGTGCCATGACGCGGATCGCGCAGGCGGTGAGCTCCAACGCATTCACGGCGGCGGTGACCTGAAGGCCAGAGCCCATGGAGGCGCGGTTATAGATTTCGCGGATGCCGTAGTTGGCGATGCGCGCATCATCACAACGAACTGTGGAAAACTCGCCCCCTGCCGCTGAGTCCGCACGACAGCTGATGTAGGCCTGGCGTGCTTGGTTCTCCAACTCCCCTGGCAGCGCTCGTTGAAATGGCTGGGTCTGCCCGCGGATGACGGGGTTGAGAGCTCTCTCGGTCACTTCGATCTGCCCACGGAGCTCTGACCGCAACCGACGGGCCGCCGCGGTGGTGAGACTTCTACCCTTGTACTCAAATCGACTGCCCATGAGGCGAGAGGCGCGGGACTCCAGGTACTGAGTCACGGCCTGCTCCGCGAGCATGTGTTCCCGAGCCGTCGTCCCCAAGGAACGGAGAGCCTGTCCCAGAGTGAGGCCATCGGCGCCCGGGGCCGCAGTGGAAAGCCAGCCCCGGCGCGGGTGCTCCACCAAGCGACCGGTCCCGATATCCCGCAAGAACTGAAGGCCATTGCCCATAATGAAATCGAAGACAGCGCTCAGAAGCGCCTGGTCCGTGGCGGCCACTCGATTCAACCGAGGGAGCAGTTGGCGTGCGCTCATTTCAGTGTTTGCCGCATCATCAGCGCAGCCGTAATCACGATACATGGTACCGGCATCCTGGGCAAAAGCAGGGGCCGCGGAGAGGATACAGGTCAAGAATAGTCCGTGAATCGTCATGGCCCGACGTTGTCGCATACTGCGTTGAGTTTAACAATAATTATTGTTTACATAAGAATCTCACAACATAAGAATCTCGCTTAGGTACCCACAACATCGCCATTGCCAGACCCTGACCGTGGCGCTACCCCTACGAATGCAATAGAGGGCACTCATGAATCATAAAACCATCTTCTCAGTTTTAACTGCTTTCATAGCCACCGCGGCACTGGCCGCGACAACGCCTCCAGCCCAGCCCCGGGCGCGGGACCTGGGCCTCGCGGTGGGCCGCTTCGCCCCGGGCCCCCTGAACGCCATCACGGATGTCGCCGGCGTCAAGGTGGGCCAAGTCACCCTGAGCCACGGCGCCGTGCGCACCGGGGTCACCGTCATCCTGCCCCACGGCGGCGACCCCTGGACTGAAAAAGTGGCAGCGGGCTCCTTCACCTTTAATGGCTGCGGGGAGGCCACGGGCCTCATGTGGATGCAGGAATCAGGCATCCTGGAAACCCCCATCGCGCTGACCAACACGCTGTCCGTGGGCACCGTGCAGAAAGCGCTCAATGAGCACCTCATGAAAACCCATCCCGCCATCGGCAAAGGGGATGACACTTCCACACCCGTGGTCATGGAATGCGATGACAGCGCTTTAAACGATATCCGCGGACAGCATGTGAAGGCCGAACACGTATTCCAGGCCCTCAAGGACGCACGCTCAGGCCCCGTGGCGGAAGGGGCCGTGGGGGCGGGCACCGGCATGATCACCTATGAATACAAAGGCGGCATCGGCACCGCATCCCGCAAAGTCATGC
Source organism: uncultured Oligoflexia bacterium (assembly GCA_964360145.1). GTDB lineage: Bacteria > Bdellovibrionota > UBA1018 > UBA1018 > CAYHWW01 > CAYHWW01. The sequence continues at coordinate 34,099 of CAYHWW010000017.1, forward strand.
TGGGCGGGAAAACCTACACCGTGGGGCTGCTGCTGAACGCCAACCATGGCGATCGCGAAACCCTGCGTCTCCTCGGCCAACCGGTAGGCCAGTATTGGACGGACATGAAGCCCAAACTGACGGAAGATGGCTCCATCGTCGTGGTCCTCGCAACCGACGCGCCGTTGGATAGCCGCCAACTCACCCGGCTCTCCAAACGGGTGTGGTTGGGCATCGGCCGCACCGGCGCGGTGGCAAAGAACGGCAGCGGAGACGTGGCCCTGGCTTTTTCCACCGCCAATCGATTCCCCCACTACCCCAAGGACCCCCTCTTGAAATTAGAGCTCTTGAGCGACTTCTCCTTAAGTCCCCTCTTTGAGGCCACGGCGGACATCGCCGAAGAGGCTCTGTACAACACCCTGGTGGCCGGACGCACCACTGTGGGGCGGGATGGCAACACCGTCTCTGGCATGCCGCTGGACCGTCTCAAGCGCCTCAACGAGGGCCGACAGATTCTTCAGTCTTCCCTGGGCCTTTGATTCACACGGCTCGCGCTGGAGCGCGGATGAGGCGGGGGCGGTATCGATAGCTCGTCGAGTTCATCCGTGATGTCTTCGAGGAGCTCATCTTGCATATCCTCACGGGGGTCTTCATGGATCATGGTGTGGATGGTACCATCGTCCAGGTAATCAATGACTGTGAGGTGCTGGGCCTCCACGGTGGCATCGTATGCGAAGTGTCGCGTGGAATCGCTCTCTGATGCGACACTGACCATGGCCTGCCATTCATCGACCTCGCTGAGGGGCCTTGTGAGGGAAATACCAAAATCAAGGTACTCGCGCCCCGATATGCTGAGCCGGTCCTTCACTTCCGAGTTTAAATGCATCCTCGTCGCGAAGACCACGTTGAATGCGGAGTCCCTGCTGAGCATCATCATGCTCTGCAAAACCTGCTCTCCGCCATCTGAATCCTGGACCAAGAGTCTCACCTGGCCCTCCACTTCGACCCAACGGCCATCGGTGGGCGCCTCCACCCTCAGAGTCTCGATGACAATGGAGAGATGGTCGAAGGGGCTTTGCTGGAGATCAGAACGGCCCCGAGCTGCACGTGGGACCCGGAGCTGGAGCTTCTGACGCACACTCACTACCCGCATTTCCGTGCTGAGCTGGCCCCCTAGAAGTGCGCCACAGGCGCTCATTCGGGCAGCCAGCGCCGGGGCGCAGAGAAGCAGAGTCAGCAAAACTGTAAGGGAGTAGCGAAGGGGGCTCATGGGGGCATGCTTGTATCACAACTAAACAAAATAAGTGAGGCCTCAGAAACACTACCCAGGGCGGGGCAGGGCTTCCGAGGCCTCGGAGATCATACTGCGCGTGCTCTGACTTAGTCGGTGGAGCCGTCGCTGTAGCCGCTGTAGCGGCCACCGCTGCGGTAACCCACGGCGGGGCGGTCTTCCTCATCGCGATCTTCCTCAGCGTCGCGGCGGGCTTCAATGTAGGCGCGGTCCTCTTCTTCTTCGGTAAGGCGCACTTCGTCCCGGTCCACATCGGCCACGCGGGAGTCGCGGTTCACGTTGGGGGTCACATCACCGGCGAGGGTGAGCATGGCCATGGCCCGGCAGTCAGGGCGGCTTGAGCCCTCGCCGGTCGTTGCGATGCAGGAGGCCAGCAAACCTAAGTTCAGCCCCATGGCGCCGTCATCGAAAGTGGCCATCTGATAGTGCAAACCAGCATCACCGAAAAACACGGTGTTCAATGGACGATCACCGTCCGAAGTTTCACTAATGGAGGGCACTAATCCCAGCCCCAAATTGGCTTCGAAGCGCACATTACCAGCCACGATACGGATGGGGACGTGAACAGCACCACCGAAGCGAAGGGCTTCCATTGCGCTGCCCACGCTGGAATCACGGCCATAAAGAGCGACTAAGGCCAGTTCGAAAGCCATGCGGCTTCTGGGGCTGATGAAGGCCAAGGCGCCGGCGCCTATGGTGCCGATGGCCGAGGTGCGACCGTCTTCAACCCAATTCAATTGCCCGCTGGCGCCAATGGTGAAGCACATGGAGGCCTTGCGCGTGGATCCGCTGCTGCACAGGGGAATATGGGCTTCGGCGATGGAGCCCGCCGTGGGATTGCCGCGGTTCATATCCGCGCCTACCCTGCCGGCCACGCGGCCATGGGGGCCCGTGTATTCCAGCCGGGCTTCCACCACGGGGTCCGTGTGGGAAGTGACTCCGACGCCCACGCCGCCCGTCACTTCGTGGCTGTCCACGGGGATGTCGTGAGTGGGGATAGGCGATTCCTGAGCCCGGGCGATGCCGGGGTTCATGGCGATGAAGGCGGCGGCTGCCCAATGGATCCAATATACTTTATTTAATATGCCCTGTTTTTTCATATGTCTCTCCTGCCCCTAGATAGAGCAAAGGGAGAGCCAAGTTTGTAAATATAAGTAATTGATATTCAAGGCATATGTCAGTTTTGACACATCCCCTAGCCCTGACGGCTGGCTAAAAGATCGACGGTGTACCCCTCAAAACTTGGATCCACCTCATGTCCTGGGCTACTTCATCATCGCCAAATTCGCTGCCAAGTTTGGAGGAAATGCAAAGGCTGGCCCGCGGCAACATCACGATGCATGAGGCCTTGCTTCACCAGCAAGCGCTCCAGCCTCCCCAGATGGGTCACGTTCCACACGCCTTCGGTGTCCAGGCCGTCCTTCAAGGCGCCGCAACGGCTGGCGGGCTGCAGGTGGGGCACGCCCCCGTTGAAATCCGACCCCAGAAACACGCTCTCCGGCCCCAGGATGGCGGCCAACTCGCGGAAGTGCAGCATGAAACCAAATACGGCCTCCCCACTACAGGCCCCCGCGCAAACCGCGGGGCAAAGGCCGGGGATATCTTCCATGCCCCCAAGACTGTCTTCGCTGAGCATGAGACCCAGGATACCCCGGCTCTTTTTCAAGGCGAGCAACTGCCATGAGGCAATGGCCCGCTCGGCCTGATGGTACTTACGCATGAAGGTATGAGTGTAGAGCAAAGGCCGATCGGACTCGGTGAGGAGGGGAATGAGTTTTCTCTGGGCTTCGTCAGACGCATGAGCAAGATCCAACCAGACCTTATGGGCCATGAGACGTTTGGCGGAGGCCAAGCCCTCCTCCGTGAGACCGTTGCGATTGACCATGACGCCGTCTTCCTTCAAGGGGTGGAAGAGTTGGGTGAGCCAAGCCAGTGGCGTCAACATACCCTTGATGCCCCTCATGAAGGCCGGGGGGGGGGGGGGGGGGGGGGGGGGGGGGGGGGGGGGGGGGGGGGGGGGG
>CAYHWW010000018.1:0-36856 GCA_964360145.1 uncultured Oligoflexia bacterium
GAATTTCAGGCCTTATTCATTTTCACGCTGCGCCCCGAACCGGACAGCAGTGATTCTCTATTGATAAATATTTTATATTTACACATTCAGACCACCATGCTACAGAGCGACCATGCTTCAGAAAGCCATTCTCTCTTTCATGGTGATCATCGCGCTGGCCCACGGGGCCCGTGCGGGCTCCTTCGATCGCAGGAATCTCGAAGCAGTCGCCGCCCGCATAGAGGAAGAAAAGCGGCCAGGCGTGGAGCCGCTCCAGAAGCACTACCGCGATCTCATCTCCATTCTCTATTCTGCCTACAGTCGGCGAGCCGACCTGGATGCCAGCGATGAAACGAAGCTCCGGGCCTTGGTGGAAACTTTTAGTGACAACGGTGTTTTGATGCCCCTCTTTACCGTGCAGGAAGGCTACACCACCCCCAAAGAGCAACGGGATCTCTTCTTCAGGGAATTAGGCAAATACACTGCGGCACAGATCAAAGCCAGCACCCGGCCCGTGCTGCCCCCCACGGATCCCAGCTACCGTGACCAGGCCATCCGCGGTGAAACCTCTGATCCTCGGGTCGCACGCCATGCTCTCATTTTCGCATCAGCCCTCATTGCCCAGATTTCCAATGTACGGTTTCATAACATGCCTGAGAGGTACACCCTCTTTCCAATGCTGGCGGCAACGGTCCCTGCCACTCTCGGCTTTATATTCACACTGAATCACAGCATTTCTTGGTCGCTGGCCCTTCCGGTTGACGCCGTGGCATTGGCCTTCGGTGCGGCACTCCTCCCCCGCATCGGCATCCGCGATTGGTACCGCAACAGGGTCGCCCGCCTTGGGGCCGTGTCCTTCCTTGCCACGTTCTTGCCCTCCACGGAGCAGTTTGCCCGGCCCCTGGCCAAGGGCGACATCACAGCCCTCTTGAATCACCTCTGCCAGACACAGCTGGAACCTGCCACGGCGCTGCCGGTCCGCGTGGCTGCCGACGCCCCGGAGGAAGAAGAAGTAGCAGCGGAAGCCGAGACGCAAGCCGTGGGCCGCCGACGCCTTTGATTCGCCGTCGATTAACTGTATCAAATTTTGGAGTGGGTACCGGGGCCGAAGACTTCTTCAGTGGTGCGCCCGTGGTGTGCACTACAAAGAAGATGGAGGTTCTCCACGGTGTGCCCACCACCAAGGGCGAAGGGCTGAGCGAGCAAATACGCGATGAGGGCAACTAAAACCTGCGCTTTTACAGCGTGGTAGCTCGTTCCGAGGAACTTTCTGATCTTCAGATGGGTCTTCATCGTTTTGAAGAAAAGTTCCACTTTCCACCTCGCCTTGTAGAGGTCACAAATGGTCTGGGCGGAGAGGTCCATGCGGTTGGTGAGGTAGGTGAACACCAAAGATCAATCAAGCGTCAATACTCCGTTTTTTTGTGGACTCTATTGAGCAAGATCGAGTTCGAGTACGGGCTCATCTCCCATAAGTATGTCGAGTTCCTGCAATAGTTTGCAAGAACTCGACATACTTGGTATCATCGAAATATGCCTCACCAGAGAATCAGACACTTTCTGGAACTTCTTGAAAAAAGACTGACTCTTTTTCCGATCGTCGGAGTTCTGGGCGCGAGACAAACCGGCAAAAGCACTTTGCTTCGGGACCTGCTTCCAGGCAAGCGATCGACCACATACATCACTCTTGACCGAGATGAAGTGAAGGTGCAGGCCGCTCGTCAACCGTCGCTCTTTGTTAAAAACTTAGAATTGCCTGATATTCAGACCGTCTGTATCGACGAAATCCAAAAGGCGCCCGTGCTCTTTGACACGCTCAAGGCGGAGGTCGACGAACGAAAGCGTCCTGGAAGATTCGTTGTTTCAGGATCAACTGAGTTTTCGAAGAAGACCGGAGTGCTGGATTCGTTAACAGGACGTATTGCCCTACTGAGATTATTCCCGTTGAATCAGGCCGAGACAGAACAGCGAAAGTCGATGTATCCGCTGCTCGACCCCATGGGCCAGCTTGCCAGACGGAAATTCCCCCCCCTTGAGAAATCTCAGGCGTGGCTAGATCGAGGCGGAATGCCGGGCATGTTTGCCGTTCGCGACTCATCCAGCCGTGCCGCGCTCTTTGAGAGTTGGATCGAAACGACATGCACTCGTGACTTGGCGCAATTCAATATTCCTCATTTTAACCCAGATCTTGCGCGGCGGATTTTTTTCGAGACCGTGCAAGCGCAAATCCCCCAGCGCGCCCCAATCGCCAAAGCTCTGGGAAAAACCCCTCGTCAAATTGCTGCATACTTCGAGGCATTCAAGGCCCTCTTTGTTTTTTATGAGATCGAGCCCTACAAGACCAGCGTAGGAAAACCCTGTTTTTATTGCTTCGATTCAGGCTTGGCTGGCTTTGCTGGAGCTACCGTAGAGCGTCGTCTTCAGATCTGGTTTCTGAATGAATGCTTTTCCCAGTTTTCATATTCCGGACAAATGCGTCCCGACGTATTCTTCTATGAAACAAGCCGAGGATCTAGGGTGGATTTCGTGATCAAGGGTAAAGACACAGTGTATGCAATTAAACTCGTTCATGACGAGTCGCCCGGAACCTACTTGCTGCGATCAGTAGAGGCCTTCCGTAAGAAGCATCGCAAAATTCCCGTATTTATCGCCGCGCCATGCCTAGGAGTGTATCAACACGGGAATGATACTGAACTTCAAATTGTTCCTTGGTCAGCGTTGACCTAAAGCCTTGTGGGATCGCCGCGTGCTTGCCATATTATTTCCATATTGAATCAAAAATATTGGCCATGCGCGCACTTTTGAGATAGTACGCGCCCATGATGCCGCCATTCGCCGCATGGGTGATCGCAACAGTAATAGCAACAAGCCCTGCATTGGCAGGGAGGTACGACCCGTCCCTTGTGATTGGGCCTGACGGAGTTCGCCAGCGGGTTGTTCACTATGCATATACTGCGGATGAATGTCTCGTGCATATGTCCGAGATTGGCACTGAACTGGCTCTGACTCTCGAACGCATCGCAGCTGCTGCGGGGGCTTCACCCTATCGATCTCCTGACGTAGAGGGCTTGAGACTAAAAGCTGCGACAGTTTTTGTTGAAGCAAAGCTTAGAGCCGAGTATCTCCGAGCCGTTGCTGAGCATTTCGGCCAACGAAACGGCCCCAAGGACGAAGCTCGTGCGATGAAAAGGTTCTTGATGAGCGCACTTGAATCCCTCGAAGGATGCCAGTTGAGCTTGATCCGGGGCTGGCGGTTCTCTATTGAACGCGAAGAGGAACGACTTCGGGGGATGATTGGACTTCCACCGGAAACCTGGCAACGCATCGAAGCCGAACTACGAAAAAGCGCACTTCACCGGGACTCACAGGATCAAATTCAGCACCTCGTGCACTGACTCGCAGTGAAGTCATTTAGTCCGTGTATCATCGATATTGGTTTTTCTAGATCGTCGAGAAAGGGCCAGATGCGAGGCGGAGGAGGAGCCCGGCGACCAAGGCGTGCTCATGCACGCCGCGTGGAGCGGGCGACGACGACAACGAAGCAGATGGCCCTTTATCGACGATCTACTTCAGTCCTCCTCGAACAACGCCCGCGGATCTTCGGGCCACTTATGCCGGGGATAGCGGCGGAAGAGCTCTTTTCTCACCTCAGCATAGGTGCGGGCCCAGAAGCTCTCTAAATCCCTGGTGACCTGCACGGCCATTTTATTGGGCGCGAGAAGATGCAGGGTAAGGGGCACCCGACCACCCATGATCTTGGGAGTTTCCCGCATGCCGAAGAAATCCTGCAACCGGCTTTCCACCCACGGCCCGTGGCCCAGACGATAATGCACCTGGGTCTTGCGGCCCGAGGGCAAGGTCAGGCGCTCGGGCAGCCAAGCATGAATCCGCGGCAGCTCTTCCGCCGAGAGAAGCTCCAACCAACGCTCGCCCCAGCGCACGTTCTTCAGATCATCGAGGCAACTCATGTCGCCCGCCATGGCGAGGAGCAACGCCGTCAATGGCTCGCTCTTCATCCGCGCATTGCCCAATAACTCCAATTTACCAAGCACGGCATCCAGCTGCTCCAGGTCCGTGCGGCCCCCGATGGCCTGGCTCACCACCGCCCATTGCTCCGCCAGAGGCAGAGGCGCCAGCTGTGGCGCCCGCACGCCCAGGCCCTCCGCCAGCATGAAGTTCGCCGCCTTCGCCGACGGCGGCGCGGGACGCAGCGTCTCGGAAAGCACCAGCTGATCACAGAGCATGCGGCTCGCCTCGAAAACCCGGCCCTTGCCCTTGTCCCAGATGAGCGTGACCTTGTCTTTGAGCGGCGTGGGGTCCAGATCGAGGAGCCAGTCCTCCTCGATGGGAACGGCGGCGGTCACCGTATAAACACTTTTCACTGCGCCGGGCTTTTGGCCGGGCTTGGTGGCGGCGGGGGGCGCCGCACGCCGCACCTCTTGGGCATCGATGACGGCGAAGAGATTTTCATAGGCCAGCAGATCCTGATCGCTGCCCCGGGCGGTGCCACCCGAGGATAAAAAGAGCTCGACGCCGTTGGCCCCCCGGCGCTTCAGCGCGATGCGATCCGGAAACCCCGCGAGGCAGGCGCGGGCCACCCGCTTTCTGTGGGGCAGGGCCTCGGTGCCCTCGACTTTTTCACCCTTGCCCCACTCGCCCCGGGCCACATCGAGGAGACGCTGTTTTTCGCGGCGGGCGGTGAACCCCTGCAGGGCGCTTTCATCAAGAGCGCTCACATCAAACACTTTGCTGGAGGGCGCGCCGGTGAGTTCCCCGCTTTCCAGCATGGCGAGGATGCGGGCCACGTCTTCTTCCACGCCTAAGCGCAATCCCTCCCACAGGGCGCGAGAAAGCCGCGGGTGGGTGGGGGCAGCCGCGAGCTTCCGGCCCAGCGCGGTGATGACGCCATCGAGGCCCGGGCCTGACAGGGCACCCAGACGCCACAGGGTCTCAGCGCTCGCCACCAGGCGGGCCTCCTCAGGCACTTCAAACCAAGGGAAGGCGCGGAGGTCCTCCACCCCCATGGCTTTCAGCTCCAACACGGTCTGGCACAGGTCCGCCCGGCGCACTTCAGGAAGCTCAAACAACGGCCGACCCTCGCCCTCAACCTTCGTGAAGAGCCGCAGGCAATAGCCCGGGGCCGTGCGCCCCGCACGGCCCGCCCGCTGGGTGGCCGAGGCCCGGCTCACGGGCTTGGTCGCTAGCAGCGGCATGCCCGACCAGAAAGAAAAACTCGCCTGACGATGAAGGCCCGAGTCCACCACGGCGGTGACGCCGGGGATGGTAAGCGACGTTTCCGCGATGTTGGTGGCGAGGATGACTTTGCGCCTCGGGGCGAGCCCCGGGCCAGATGGCAAGGGCTCTACGGCCCTGCGCTGCTCTTCTTTCGATAGGCTCCCATGCAGAGGGGCCACCACCACCCCAGCAAGGCCATTCAAACGGGATTCCGCACGGCGAATCTCCCCCATGCCGGGCAGAAACACGAGCACATCCCCCTGGCCCTGTTTTTCCAGGGCGGTGCGCACGGCTTGCTCCACGTGCACATCCAGGTAGCGATCCATGGGCCGGGGCAGATGCTCGATCTCCACGGGGTACATCTTGGTCTGGATTTCAATGACGGGGGCCCCACCAAGGTAGGCCGCCACGCTCTCGGCATCCAGCGTGGCCGACATGACCACGAGCTTGAGGTCGGGCCTGGGCCCGGCGCGAAGGCGCTTTAAATAGGCCAGGGCCAGATCCCCCTGAAGGTGACGCTCATGGAACTCGTCCAACACCACCGCGGCAACTCCGGCGAGGGCCTGGTCCCTCAAGCAACGCCGCAGCAGCGTGCCTTCGGTATAAAAAGAAAGCCTCGTATCAGCCCCACCTCGGGACTCCCCGCGGAAGCGATAACCCACCGTAGCCCCCACCTCCTCGCCTCGCTCGTAGGCCACCCGCTCGGCGGTCATCTTGGCGGCGAGCCGCCGGGGCTCCAGCACGATGATCTCTTGGTCAGGGCGACGCCACGGGACGGTGAGTAGCGCCGGCGGTACGCGGGTGGTTTTCCCGGTGCCAGGGGGAGCCACCACCACCACGGCGCCAAAACGTTCCACCGCATCGAGAATGGCGGCGATGTGACTGTCGATGGGCAGGGGCGTGAGGGGACGGCGAGAGCTCATGGGATGGACCTAGCGTAGCCTGATTTCACTCGACATCGAGACAGGAATCTGATGAAGCCAGCATCACGCTTTTTATTTGTGGAGGTTTCCTATGAAAAAACTATTTTTAGATGTGTTTCTCGCCGGTGTCGCCATGCTGACCTTGGGCTACGCCACTGTGCGGGCCGATGTTGATCTGCACTTTGAAAACCCGTTCTATATCGCCTGCACGGAATATGAACGTCTCGCGCCCGAGACCCAACACACCGTGGACGTGCTCCTCACCGTGGCCGTTGCCCGAGGCGCGGCATCCAGCGAAGACCGCTTCCGCCGGGATCGGGGCACCCTTTCCTGCACGCGAGCTTTGCAGCTCCTCAACGGCATCATGGCCTTGGACCTCAGCCACGAAGGCCTCACCGACATCGGCCCCCTGGGCGGGGCCCTTGGCCTCACGGCCCTGATCCTGGACGGCAACGACATCGAGAGCGTGGCGCCATTGGCGAGCCTGACTCGCCTGGACTATCTCTCCGCCGTGGGCAATCGCATCAGCGACGTGTCCGCTTTGAGCGCCAACGAAACCCTGCGCTTCCTCGTGCTCAGGAAAAACGTCATCACCTCCATTGAGCCCCTGGCAGGTAATCCCTCGCTTTTGCGACTTGATGTGCGCGGCAACCCCGTGCGCGACGTTGTTGCCCTCAGTCGCGGCAATCCCCGTCTCCGCATCGTCGGCCCCTAGTCATCTGACATCACCATGGGCTCCCCGCTTCGCACACGCACTCCCACCCCCGAGCTGCTGAGATCCCGCATCCGCGATTTGAACTTGCGGCTGAAGGGCTCAAGCCTGGAGCTGCCCGTGGAGCGGCTGTACCGCGAGCTGGCGGGCCGGGGGCTTGTCATCCGCCCCCTGGTTTACCTGGGCGATGAGTGGTTCAGCCCCGAGGGTGAGTGCGCCATTTCCATCCCGTTCTACCTTGCCCACCCCCGGCTGCTGCGGCTTGAGCAGGAGATGAGCGGGGAGGTGGAGGGCGAACGCCCCGCAGACTTCATGAAACTCCTCCGCCACGAGGCCGGGCACTGCTTCGAGCATGCGTACTCACTGAGTGGGCGCCGCCAATGGCGTGGGATTTTCGGTGATGCCCGGCGTGCCTACCGCCCCGAAACCTATCGTGCTGACCCGGCCACCACTGACTTTGTTTACAATTTAGAACGCTGGTATGCCCAGGCCCATCCCTGTGAGGATTTCGCCGAAACCTTTGCCGTATGGCTCAACCCCCGCTCCCAATGGAAAAAACGCTACGCCCAATGGCCGTCGGCACTCCGCAAGCTCCAGTACATCGACCGCCTTGCCACCGAGCTCGCGGCAGCACCCACCCCCCGCGCCGCTGATGAAAAACATTTGGACTTCCGCGCGGATCGCATGAATATGACGCTGGGCAGCTATTACCGCCGCAGAAAATCTGAGAATTTTGATGTGAGGCTCGTCACTCGCCCTTAGACTATAGAGGATGGCAGCTCCTGTAAGGGCTTTCAACATCCTCGTATTGGTGGACGTCGCGGAACCCGCGGTCAGCCAGCATGACTACTCCTATGATCTCACCACCGAGGAGTGGAAGAACGAGGCCCATGTGCTCAAGAGCCTTACAGCCCTGGGCCACCACCCACGGTTGCTCGCCCTCCATGACGACATCGCCCCCCTTTTGGTGGAGGTGCAACAGCAGCGCCCCGACTTGGTGTTCAACATGTGCGAGGGCTTCCGTGGCGACCGGCGCTTCGAGGCCAACTTGCCCGCATTGCTGGAGCTCATGGGGCTGCCCTACACCGGAGCGGGCCCCGAAGCCCTGGCGCTCTGCAAGGACAAAGGGCTCACGAAAAAGATCCTTACCTACCACAAAGTTCGGGTTCCTCGGTTTCAGGTCTCAACGCTCTCGCGCCCCGAGAAGAGCCTGGACACGGACTTCCCGTTTCCCGCCCTGGTGAAGCCCCTGGGGCTCGAAGCCTCTGAAGGCGTTGCGGAGGCCTCTCTCGCAAGCACCGAGACGGATGCGCTGAAGCGCTGCGCCTTCATCCATGAGCGCTATGCTTGCGATGCCATCATCGAGGAGTTCATCCAAGGCCGCGAGATCTACGTCGGTGTCGCGGGCAATGAGCGCCTCACCGTGTTTCGCCCGCGGGAGCTGTTTTTCGATGGGGCTGACGACGCGGGCAAACGGATGGCGACCTACCATGCGAAATGGAACGATCGCTACCGCGAGAAGTGGGGCATCCGCACGGGCTTCGCGGAACTGACCTCGGATCAAGAACAACGGCTCACGGCCACCAGTAAAAACATCTACCGACTGCTGCGCCTGCGAGGCTACGCCCGCTTGGATTTCCGCCTCACCGCCGGCGGTGAGTTCGTGTTCCTGGAGGCCAACCCCAACCCCACCATCGCCAAAGACGAGGATTTCGCGGCCTCCGCGGCGGGGGCCGGCGTGGAGTACGGGGCCCTCATCCAGAAAATCGTGCGGTTGGCCGGGAATTAATCCGCTCATAAACGATCTTAATTTGTTAAATGAGTATAGTTTGGTGTAAAGCCGCCCCATGATTCGGGCGCCAGCCTACTCCATGTTCGCGCTGCTTTTCGGCGTCGCCGCCCTACCCGGTGCGCATGCGGCGGCGTGGCGGGACGTGCCGCTCTCCCTGGCCTCGTCATGGGCTGGCGGCGTCTACGAAGACGATCCCTGCCGCAATCTCCTGGTACCCGCCCATCGCATGGAGGGCAGGGCCGTCAGTATCGGACTCTCTGAGGCCTGGCCCCAGCACTACGGCCAGGCCTTAGCGGCTCTCGTGTCTCAGGAGACTGAGGGCTTCGTGGGCTTTTCAGGCATACCCGGGCCGCACCCCGAGGCCATGGACCGCATTCTGGAGGCAGGCCTGTTGGTGAACCATAGCCATGGCTTCAGCGCCATGGCGGACCTCTATGTGGGGGTGGTGACGCCGGAGCGCTCCACCGTGCACCTGACCTACGAAAGGGGCGATCGCTTGAGGAGCCGGGGCGCGCGATCCCAGGTGTTTGAAAATTTCCGCGCCACCCGCCTCTGGGCTGCCCAGGACCGCACCGTCCCCACCATGGCCCAGCTTCTGGAGACCAACGTCAGGCTCACCCAGAACCTGGGTTTTCCCCGGGAGGCCGGTACTTTGCGCGACTTTGCAGCCATCAATAGCGGCGGCAAGACCATGGAGCCGCAGTCAATATATGAGAATGATTCTTCCGACAAGGTGGACCAAGTGGATGCCACCCAGCTCGCCAATCTGGAGCAGGGTGGGTACTGCATGTACCGCACCCTGCTGAGCGCAGGCATGGTGGAGCGGCGCCTGCGGGCCAGAGAGCGCATTTCTGGGCAAATAGTCCATCCCGGGCTCGAGAGTCTTACCCCCACTGTGCGCACTATTTTGGAGAAGAGGGACCCGGAACTCATCGCCCGCATCCAAAAATTTGAGGCGGGCCGCATCAGCAGGGCTGCCACCATCGCGGGTTTGGAGCGGGCCATCGTCACGCGCCTCACCGAGGACGCTCTGGAGAAGTTCATCGAGGAGACCCGGGGCTACTGGGCCCTGGGCCCCGAATCCCCCCGCATCCGCCCGCAGGAGATGATGTACCGAGATCAGATTTACGAGTACGTGACGAGCGTGGTGAAGCTCTACCAAAACCTGGTGGCCATCCATCCTTTCACCGATGCCAACGGCCGCACCCTGCGGGTAGGCGTGCTCTATCGCCTCATCGAGGCCGTGGGGTTGCCCACGCCCCGGCTGGCCAACCTAGACGAAGACATTCTTCTCTCTTTGCACATGCTGCGGGATCGGGTCATGGACGGGATCCTCCAGGCCCGGGACTTGAATCAGGACATCGCTACGCGCAGTGCTCTGGGCCTGCCCTGGCAGCGCTCGCCTCTGCTGCTCTTCCCCGGGTTGCCGGACCTCTTCGATGTCACGGTGGGCAGCACTACGAGCGCACTCGCCTTGGATCGCACGGATTTCGCGCGGTGGTTCCAGCGGTCCCCGCCGGAAGGCTGGCGTCGCGGGGGTTGGCCCCAGGTGATCGGTGCCTACATGACCCATCTCGGCGCCAATACTTGGAGGCCCCATCATTACCTGTACCCTGGGCAGCAGCACCGGAGCACGGCGAGCGGCTTCCTGCCCCTGGTCGATGAGGAGGCCTTTGCCCCTAAATTCTTAGCGAGCCATCACGGGGACGCTGTGACGCGCTCCGCTCTGCTTTCCCGTTATTACAACAGCAACCTCGTTTATCGCGGGCTGAGCTACGAAGGCGGAGTCAGCACGAAAGACATGCTGCGCCTCTTCACCGACATCAACGACCATCTCATGAGTAACGGTCTCCGTGAGCGTCTCGCTGACCAAGGCATTCCTATGGAACGGGACAACCCCGACTTCCAACGGCTGCTGCGCCGGGAGATCCGGGATCACAACCGGCGTCTCCTCGCCGATGAAGGGGCAATGCCCGAGGGGCCTTTGCCGTCCCGGTTACGCATGGTGGAGCACCACGTGAAGGGTGACGACCGCAGCGCGCTCTCTCCCTGGATGTCCACCGCAGATTCAATGCTAGAGGCAAGTGAGTTCACCGTAGCGGTCAGCGATGGCCCCGATGCCTTGTTTTACACCAAGGGGGCCCAGGGCGTGCTCCTGGGCATGCGCTCCCCCCGGTGGGCCCTGTCCACCTATGCCCTTGCTGCCCGCTACTCCTCCTTTGCCGTGGCGGAGGGGGAGGAACTGGTACCTGGCGTCATCCATCCCGATGCGGTGATGTTCGCGGCCCATTACGTCTGCACGACAGTTCTCGATGGAGAAGGTGGGGGACGTGGCGGAATCAAGGAAGTTCGGAAAGTCATGTTGCGCAATCCCCGGGACCCGGCGGAAGTGCTGATTTTCACCGGGGACGCTGCGCGGCTGGTCATGGATGAGCTTGAGGGAAACATGACGACCTTTCCGTATCGAAACTACGAAGGCACCTTCGACCTCATCGCCCAAACCCACCGTGCCGATGCCACGGTCCATAGGCTGCCCTGAGGGGCCCACGGGATTTTTTGATCAAAATCAGCATACCATGCAATAAAATGCACCTATTGCCTGTTTTTACATACTATGTCATTATGATACTGGTATGCCACACACGAGACTGAGGCATGTAGAGCCCGCCTTTCAAAAGCTTTGCTCTTTTTCTCCGATCGTTGGCATTTTTGGCCACCGGCAAGTGGGCAAAACTACATTTTTGGAAGCTCACTCCAGCGACTACCTCAGTCTCGATGATGATGCCGTACTTCACGAAGCACAGTCTCATCCACGCCAGTTCCTCAGTCGCATGAAAGGCTCCGGGAGTGCCATTGATGAGTGTCAGCTGGCGCCACCGCTGTTTCCCGCGTTGAAACTATGGGTGCAAAAACACAAAAAGCCTGGGCAATTCTTATTAAGCGGCTCTGTGCGGTTCACCAGTCGAAGAGCAATTCGTGAATCCCTGACGGGGCGTATCTCGACGGTGGAGCTTTTTCCGTTTGTCTTATCTGAAATGCGACAAGACGAACTGCCGGACTTTCTCTGTCGCGCCCTTGAGGCGTCGTCCTTTACTGGATTTCACCTCGGTGCAGGCCTCGCTGCCAACGCACGTCGCAGCCGACAAAAAGATTACGATAAATACCTAGAGTGCGGAGGACTTCCCGGACTCTGTTTTATCCGAGAACCCCAAGCTCGCGACCGCTTAATGCAAGACCTCTTAAGAACTGTGCTCGATCGCGACCTCAGGCTCGTCTATGAAACGCCATTGCCCTTCTCAGATCTGAATGCACTCTGTATTGAACTCGCAACGACTCCCCTTAAATCCGTCGAAATCGCCGCCACCTCCCGGAAAATAGGGATGGCGCCACGCACGCTCAAACATTTACTCCATGCGATGGAGTCCATTTTTTTATTGAGAACGCTTCCCATCGAGGGGGGCGGGCGCAAGGGAGTCATCACTTGGTTCGAGGATCAATATGAGCAAAACTTCCTGGCAAAGGGCAAACTCTCATCCGAGGCCAAGCGCGTGGGACTGGCATACCGCAACGCCCGCGCCCAGTTTGAATACCGCTTGGGCGCTACCCCTAGTTACTTCCACTACCTCACTCGGGCGGGCTCGAGTATTCCGCTGGCGATTCGATCAGACAAGGGAGTGCTCGGTATCCTCCCACTCGAATCATCTCAGCAACTGACCCGTGCGGCGAAAGGAGCGATTTCGAGCTTCTTGCGGAGCTACAACAACTCCAAGGTCTTGGTCACCGTGGACGCAGATGAAAAAGCACGGGTTCTGGATCAACGTGTGCTCGTTGCGCCGGTCACCTTGGTTTACTGAGGGGTATTAATCCGTGGTGATCCGGATGCTGAAGCCCGCATCACCCGTGTAGAGGCTGTGTATCACATAGGCAAAGCTCGCAACGGAAAGCGCCAAGCACCCCAAGCCAAAGATCACCACTGTGACATTGCCATGACCACGCCCGCCAGCAGCCCGGGCAAAGCCCTCCAAAGCCACCGTGGCAAGACCGTACATACCCACAATGATGCCAATGGCAGTTCCACCGATGACAGCCATGACGAGCTCAATACCTCCAGCCGCGTGGGCTGAGGGGATCAAGCTCTCCAAGATGTTGAGGCCAACGCCTCCGAGGCTCGCTTGTACCTCGTGGGCCATGCTGTTCATGGTCTGTTCCAAGCGCAGGCGGGATTCGCCCGCGTTGGGGTCATTGCCTAGATCCACGCTGCGCATGACGAGGCGACGGGAAAAGTCTGGGGTGTATGCGGCAAAAGCGATGCGAACGCCCTTGTCGCTTTCCGATAGATCATGAGTGGAACGAGCTTCCACGCCAAAGGCTGGGCTGCGGGAAGAAGCGGCCACATGGAATCGAATGGGGCCAGCGGCCCGTTGGGAGAGGATGTTGGCAACGCCACCCACGGAGCCCGCGGCAACCGTGATGCCGACGCCGCCCAATGCAGAGTCTACGCGCTGAGCCCCGGTCATCATGTCCTGCTGAGCATCACCGGTCGCTTGGGCGATGCTGCGCCCGCTGCCCTTGGAACTCCGGGCCGCCTTATTCCCATGGGCCGCCAGCACCGAAGGACCCACGAGCTGCAAGCTGATGAGCAAGCCCAAGAGAAGGGGATTTTTGTGCCATGGATTCATAGGAGCCTCCGGATATTGAACTATCGGCCCCACCCGCCCTTAACTAAATGCGCAAAAAGGTACGCCGTTACTTTTTAAGACTCACTGCGTTATTTCTGCGAATGGACCCAGTCTCCGGGGACATAGCCACTGAATTATCCTTACATAACAAGATCTTAGCCTGGCATCGGCGCTGCATTACTAGGGGACAAGAGAGAGGTCCCCATGAAAACGAAAGCCGCCATCCAAGCCCATGAAGCATCCTTTTTCAGCTATATGTTCCTGGAATTACTGTCTATTTTTACATACCGCATGGGTTCCTAACTTATAGTTGACCTTTTTAATTTTATACCGTAAAATCCCCGCGCTTCTTCCCGTCCCCCAAGCCTTGCGGAGTCACCACCATGAAATATCTGCGTTCCACCCTCGGCGCCATCCTGCTGGCGTCCTGCGCGTCGACACATGCTGCCTCGCCAATCCCCAGCGACAGTCATCAGTTGATCGTAGTCACCGCGTCAGCATGGGACTCCATGACAGGCACCATGCGACGCTATGAGCGCAACGCGGACAACGGCCCCTGGGTCCCCGTCAACGAGGTCAGCGCTTTTGACATCGACGGCAACGAAATCCCTGCCAGCATCACCGAACCCATTGTCGTTGGGCGCAATGGCCTCGGCTGGGGCTTGGGTCTCCATAGTGACTTAGAATTTCTCCCCGAACCCGGAGAGCCCATCAAACAAGAGGGCGACGGCAAGGCACCCGCGGGCGTATTTAGCCTGGGTACAGCCTTTGGCATTACCCCCATTTTACCCAGCCTACCTCTCAATCTCAGCTACCCCTACGTTCAGGCCACGGATACTCTACGCTGCGTGGATGACATGAATTCCCCCTACTACAACGAGCTTGTGGACACCCGCGAGCTGAACCTCGCCGAGGGTGAAGCACTGCCATGGACCAGCGACGAAGGCATGTTGCGCACCGATGGTCTCTACAGCGTTGGCATTGTCGTGAACCACAACGTATCCCCCGCTGTGATGGGCATGGGCTCTTGCATCTTCATGCACATCTGGCGCGGTGCCGACCGGGGCACCGCGGGCTGCACCGCCATGGCAGTACCCACCATCATCGCGACCACAGCTTGGCTCCGTGCCGCTGCCAAGCCAACGCTAGTGCAACTGCCCCAGGCTCAATATGATGTACTGAAAACAGCCTGGGAATTGCCTTGGGAGCCGCGGGACATTTAATCCCTCAAACTTCGCCGCATGCGCCATTTCGACTCCCCGCTGCCTCTGAGACGCCCTTAAATCCGCTGCCATTTCAATGGCATGGACATTGCTCTTGAAGTGCCTCCATAGGAGGCTTCCCATGGCAGCCATCGTTCTCTGGCTTGATCACAATCACGCAAAACTCTACAAGTTGGGTGCTGGTTCGGTGAGCCCCGAGAAAATGCACCGCCACGAAATCCGGCACCATGACTCCAGTGATCCGGCGAACCAAAAGAACTCTGAGAAGTTCTTTCATGAGGTGGCCCAGGCCCTGAAGGACGCCCAGGAGATTCTCCTCATGGGCCCCGGGCTTGCGAAGAAGCACTTCACGGCTCATCTCAAGCGCCATCATCACAGTGACCTGGCGAAAAAGGTGGTGGCCACTCTCACTGTTGATCACCCCACAGACGCTGAGATTGTTGCTCTCGCCCGGGAAAATTTTCGTACCTTGGACCTCTTCCATTCGGGGTAATGCGCCGCGCGTACGCATTTAGACTTAGGTTGGCGCGGACCTCCGGTTACAATGGAGGCAGCCTAGGAGAAGAGAATGGATGCTCGCGAGAAGCTATTGTTTCCGCGCCTCGGTTTTGGGTTGGGGCTCCGTGCGGCCCATTACAGCGAAGCGCTGCAGGGGAACGCCTCATTCTATTTTTTCTAGGTGGTCACCGAGAGCTACATGGAAGACAGTGGGCGCCCCTTGCGCATCCTCGAAAAAGTACGCGCCAACTACGAACTGGCCTTCCATGGCGTGTGCCTGAACCTAGGTTCCACGGACCGCCTGAACGCGGGTTCCCTGGCCCGCCTCAAAGGCCTCATCAACAGGTTCCAGCCCGCCATTGTCTCAGATCACTGCTGCTGGACCGGGGTGGACGGCGAGAATCTCCACGAGTGCATGCCTCTTCCCTACACCGAGGAGGCGCTGAACCACGTGGCCACGCGGGTACTCCAGGCCCAGGAAGCCCTCGGGCGCCGCATCTTGATCGAAAATATTTCGAGCCCCATGGAGTTCATCCACGGCACCATGACGGAGTGGGAATTCTTGGGCGAGCTCTGCCGCCGCGCCGACTGCGGGCTCCTCCTCGATATCAATAGTATCTATATAAACTCCGTGAATCACGGCTTCGATGCCACTGCTTTTTTAAAAGCGATGCCCCGGGAACGCGTGGGCCAGATCCACTTAGCGGGCCACAGCCGCACCGAAGCAGGCGATGGGCAAACCTATCTCATCAATAGCCATGACCAGCCCATTTGCGATGAAGTGTGGGCCCTCTATGCCCGCGCCTGCGCCCTCTTCCCTGATGTATCCACCGCGGTGGAACGGGATGGCAACATCCCTGAATTCAGTGAACTTGCCGCGGAAGTCATGAAAGCCAAATCCATCCACGAGGAGATCCACGGTGAGCGACGCCCCCCCGCCCAGCCTCAAAGACCTACAGCGACAGCTGCGCTTTGATATCACCCACCTCGACTTTTTAAATGGAGTTTCCCCCGCGTCCGCGGCCTGGGTGAAAGCGGGCCCGCCACGGACACGGGAATCGCAGCTGGAAATCCACGCGGAAGCCTGGTTTCTGCGCATCCACGGCGCGATTGCGAAGGACTATGGGTCGGTACAGCGCTTTTTGGGCGCGGAGGCCTTCGAGCGTCTCGTACGCCACTACTTGGCGCGCCATCCTTCTCGCACCTCTAGCCTCGCCCACGTCGGCGATGAGTTGGTGGAGTTTTTGGAGCATTGGACAGACCAGGCGAACACGGTGGCAGCACTGGCACTGGCCCGCTTGGAGCAGGGCTGGCTGCAATGCTTTCACGCGGCAGAAGCCCCTGCTCGCGTGTTGCACCTCCCCTGCGCGGTGCACGCCTACTGGTTAGAGGAGGCTCAGACGCCCACCGATGCCCCGGCGGAACACGTACTACTGTGGCGCCACGGCGGCACAGTCATAAGCCGCGTGCTCGTAGATCGTCGATAAAGGGCCATCTGCTTCGTTGTCGGGTCCTCGCGACTCCACGCGGCGTACAGGAGTACGCCTTGGTCGCTCGCTGCGGCCCTCCGCCTCGCAGCTGGCCCTTTCTCAACGATCTACTAAAAATATTGTTTAACAGGCCCTTAGTTCTCGCCGGTTGTCTTGCGCTTAGCCTTGGCATGAGCAGGGGGCGTGCCCGTGGTGGAGCCATCCAGGATGCCGTAGGCCCAGTCCTCCAACTCGGGATCGCCGAGATCTGATTCCTGTGCCATCTGCGTCAGAGCGCAGAGAGCGAGATACCGATCCTCAGTGCGGCGCACTTTGAAGGCATTGGCCTGGGGAGCTTTGGGCTTGGCTTTTTTCTTGGGCATGTAAGTCACCTATCGTCCCTTCAGGCCTGTTTAAAAAGGTACGCCGTTACTTTTTGCGACTCATTGTGTCACAAAAAGTAACGGCGTACCTTTTTGCCTAGCCCAGCAACTCCAGCAGCTCTTCCCGGGTAATTTGGAGGGACGTTGGGCTCTCGCCGTCCAACAGACTTTTCGCCCAGGCCCTTTTTTCCTGCTGAAGCGCGATCACTCGCTCCTCCACGGTGCCCTGGGCCACGAGCTTATGGACGAAAACGGGGCGCTGGGCTCCAATGCGGTGGGCCCGGTCCACGGCTTGGTCCTCGGCAGCGGGGTTCCACCAGGGGTCCATGACGAACACATGGTCAGCACTGGTGAGGGTCAATCCCACGCCGCCGGCCTTTAATGAGAGGAGCATCACCGGCGGACCATCGGCGCGCTGGAAGGCTTGGACCACGGAGGCGCGGTCCCGCGTCGTGCCATCCAAACGCAGCCAAGAAAGGCCCGCGCCTTTCAGCTGCCCTTCGATGAGATCCAAAAATGAAGTCCACTGGGAGAAAACCAAAGCGCGGTGGCCCTCCTCCACCAAGGTGGTGAGGCGCTCCAGCAGCGCTTCGGTCTTCGCGGAAGGCATGGTGAAAGCATCAGGCGACGCTCCGGGTACAAGGGCCCCGTGGCAGCAGGCCTGGCGCACCCGCAGGAGCTTTTCGAGAACATTGAACGCGCTGTGGCCCGTGTCTTCCGCCAAATCCCTGCGGGCAGCGGCCAAGACCACTTCATAGGCCGCACGCTCGCCCTCGCCCAGTTGGCAATGGACAATAGTTTCTGTTTTGGGCGGCAAGTCCGTGGCCACTTGGGATTTCAGGCGGCGGAGCAGGAAGGGTTTCATGCGCGCACGGGTGGCAAGAGGCTGGCGATCGGCCTCTTCGCGGAAAGCGCCCATGTCGCCGAGAAGCCCGGGGTTCAAGAAGCGGAAAATGCCCCAGAGATCTTCGGGGCGGTTTTCCAATGGTGTCCCCGTGAGAGCCATGCGCCGAGGAATAGAGGTGAGGAGGTAAGCGCCCTGGGCCGCCTGGCTCTGGGCATTGCGGATATTCTGAGCTTCATCGAGCACCACGGTGTCAAAACCCGCGGCGGCAAAGGCGCTGGCTTCGAGCCGCAGCACTCCGTAACTCGTCACCGTGATATCAGCTCCGGTGTCCAATCGCCGCGTGGGGCCGTGGTGGACGTGCACCCTGAGATCCGGGCGGAAGGTGCGCGCCTGATCCGCCCAGGTGCCCAGCACGCTGGTGGGCGCCACCACCAAGGTGCGGCCCTCCATGGCGCAAAGGGCCTGCAAAGTTTTGCCGAGGCCCATATCATCGGCGAGGAGCGCGCCGAGCCCCAGATCGCCAAGATAACGGAGCCACGCCACCCCCTGACGCTGATACGTGCGCAGCGCCGCGGTCACGGCGACAGGCAGATCCACCCGGGCGGGGGCCTCGCGCCCCAATAGACGATCCCGCAGCTCGGCGCTTTTGCGATCAAACGCACCGTGGGCCTCTTCCTCGGATGCCATGGCGAGCAACTCGGGCAAATGGGCAGCGGCAAGTTTTCGATTTCCACCCCGAGCGGCAAGGAGCACGCTCAAGCGTTCGCCGTGGCGTGCGAACCATTCCGCGTCGGGAGAAAGAGTGAGCTGCGGGACGCTTGTGCCCCCTGACCTGGAACCCCACGTGAGCTTCAGCGCGCCATTTACAGCTTCCACCCGCAGCCGCAGCGGCTGCCCCTGCTCATCCCGCGCATCCCAGCGCGCAAGTTTCGCCGCACCTTGCGCCAAGTCACCGTCGCTGATCTCCCGGAAATCGCCGATGCTCAGATTCCAATCTGAGCGCAGATCCTGGGCCAGCTCCCTCTCGCGACCCTCTCGGCGCTGAAACACAGTGCCCTCCGGCAGCGGCGCCCCGGTGACCGCATCCACGTATTCCATGCGCCCCCGCAGCACGGCGCGCTCCCCCTGGCGCAACAGGGTCAGGGCCACGCGAGGCGCCGCCTCAACGACCGGAGGCAAACGTGCGCCGGTCACATCCACTGAGGCGAGCTGCCGCAACTGAGGGAGCACTTCGAATAAAAGCTTTTCGCCCGCGACGGCTGGCACCCGCCAGCCCCGGGAGGCACGCCACGGAGCGAGGATATTTTCAGCTGCCATGGTCGTGTTGTCCGTCGGCCGCAACACACCCTCGGAGAGCACCACGCCGTTTTCATAGATGCGATCCGCCGCGGCACTCGCTGCAGTGGATGCCTGATCAATGACCCAGCCGCGCTGGGGGTCTCCACGCAGGAGGTAGGCGCCGCCATTGGTGCGGTCGGTGACCGACACCGGCGCTCCGTCTAAAGTTATTCCATTGATATCACGGAGCGCGCTGAACAGCGCCACCACTGTCATGGGCTTCACCGCGCCATGCACATGGCCCCTGAGGGCATGGTCCACGGCGTAGTCCTCCCGGGCCGCGGACAACGACGCTGGTAGTTGCACCCGTCCTGTTTGCACCCCTCCCGCCAAGGCCACGAGGCTTTCCGTCAAGAGGCGATCCAAACCGGGACAGTGAAGTCGGCGCTCGAAGTGAAGTTCGTTGTCTTTCGATGTGAACACATAGCCCACCCGCACCACGGCCCCGGCGGTGCCGACGTCCGCGTCCTTTACCACCCAGTCATTTTTGAGTGCCGCCACCGCCGCCGTCACGTGATGGCAGGGATCTTGGCGAGTGCCGCAGTCGCAGTGCCAGTCCCCCTCTTCAAACCAAAGCGTAATCCGCGGGCTCACCGCGGCACCGGGGGAATAGATGCGCAGCCGCGCCTCGCCACCGTCTACGCCATCGAGGATCACGGCCTTGGTGCGAGCCAATGCCACGCCTTTGGAGAAAATGGCGGGGAGCGCGGCTTCTTGCACTGCCTCAAAAATGGCATCGAAGGACATGGTCTGCTTTCTATACCAAAAAAGGTACGCCGTTACTTTTTATGACGCGGTGAGTCTTAAAAAGTAACTAAGAGACCGTTTCAAAATGACAACCGTCAATGAGACTGAGCGAAAAATCATCTGGCGACGCCGCAGGGCAAAAAGGAGCGGAAGCGTGCCAGTAGGCCCGCTGAGCACCTTTTTTTGCCCGAGAAGGAAGCTAGATGATTTTGCAGCCAGTCGTAATAGGTTGTCATTTTGAAACGGTCTCTAAGTACCTTTTTACCTTTTCACTTCCAGATACAAAGAAATCAATGTCACGAGGCGCACCGCCAAGGGGGTTGCGATCAACAGCATCAGTAGGGATGCCCCCAGGGTGAACGGCAGCCCCGCCCGCAGTAGCATCAAGCCCAGAAAAACGGGGAGCACGGTGAACAGCACTACGTAATAGCTGAGCCACCGTGCGCCCGTATAGTCCCGCTGGAAGCTGAGCTGGCACACGGGGCATTCATCACCGATCTTGAAGAGGCCGCGAAACACCTTGCCCTCAAAACAGCGTGGGCACAGATTCTTCGCGATGCCCGCCACCAGGGCGCCAGCCGTTGCGTCTTTTTCCATGCGGACTGAAGGCTAAGGCAAGAAAGTTGCCATTGCAACTCGTTGCACTTAGGGTTCCTCGTCATGATCGACTTGATTCAAACAGTGAAACGGCTACGCGCCAATCAGGGTGTCTCCGACGAGCGGTTCGACATGGTTTACCCCGACCCCATCCACAGGCTCTCAACCGCCCATTGGACGCCGGTGCGGGTGGCAAGAAGAGCCGCTGAGCTCCTGGTGACCAAGCCTGGCACCAAAGTCCTTGATGTGGGCTCAGGGTCGGGGAAGTTTTGCATCATCGGTGCGCTGACCACTGAGGGCGTGTTCACAGGCATCGAGCAGAGGGATTACCTCGTGGAACTCTCTCGGAGCCTTGCTCAACGCTTCCTGATCGAGCGGGCCCATTTCATCCACGGGAACATGATGGGCCTCGACTGGTCGGAGTACGACAGCTTCTATCTCTACAACCCCTTCGTCGAGAACATGTACGATGAGGCCTCGCAAATCGACAACGACGTGGCCCAAACCTGGTTTTGCTATGAGAAATACGTCCACACCGTCCGGCGAAAGCTGCTTCAGGCCCCTGCTGGCACCCGCGTGGTCACCTACCATGGCTTTGGCGGGGATTTCCCACCCGGCTATAGCTGCGTCCTGCGGGAACCCATCGGCTCCGACAAACTCGACGTTTGGGTGAAAGACTGAAAAATGGTAAAAAGGTACGCCGTTACTTTTTGCGACTCATTGCGTCATAAAAAGTAACGGCGTACCTTTTCGTGTTGCGCTATCTTCTGAGTCACTATGACCTTTGACCCTCGCGACAACTCCTCTACCCCGAGCCGCCAAGCCCACGACACGGCAGCTCCCCGCAATCTCATCCAGTTCATGCTGAAAGACTGGAAAAGCCCCACGGGCCCCCAGCCGCGTCCTGCAAAGAACGCCGCCCAGCATGAAGCGCGCCGCACCGCTCTCTCCAAGCTCTTCCCCGGTGAAACCCTTGTGATCCCCACCGGTCGCAGAAAAGTGCGCGCCAATGACACTCACTATCCCTTCCGTCCTGGGTCTGACTTCTTCTACCTCACGGGCTGCTGGGAACCTGACTGCGTGCTCATCCTCGAGCCTACCTCTTCTGGTCACGATGCCCTTCTCTTCGTGGAACCCAACCTGGGCAAAGCCGATCCCAGTTTCTTCACCGATCGCGTGAAGGGCGAGCTCTGGGAAGGCCCGCGCCCCACCGTGGAAGCCGCCGCGGCCCTCTATGGCATCGCAGCCACCAGTGGACTCCCCGCACTAGGGGCCACGCTGAAGCGCCTCATCGTCCCGGGCAGCCGGTGGCGGGCACTCCGTGGCCATGATGCCACCCTCGAATCTCAACTATCCGCCCCTGGCCCCCACCAATGGACCCGGGACCAGGAACTCACCACGGCTCTCTCTGAAATGCGTCTACACAAAGACGCAGCTGAGGTGAAGGAGCTGCAAGCCGCCATCGACGCCACACTGAAGGGCTTTGAAGACGTGATCCGGCGCCTCAAAACAGCCAAATCCGAGCGGGAACTGGAAGGGGTCTTCTGGACCCGGGCCCGCATGGAGGGCAACGATGTGGGCTATGGATCCATCGTGGCCAGCGGCGAACATGCCTGCACCCTTCATTGGAAAAAAAATGACGGCCACATCCGCAAAGGGGATCTCCTCCTCTTGGATGCCGGCATCGAGGGCCACTCCCTCTACACCGCTGACATCACCCGCACCATGCCGGTGAGCGGCCGCTTCACCAAAGACCAGAAAACCATCTATGAGTTGGTGCTGGCTGCCCAAGAAGTGGCGATGAAACAGGTGAAGCCCGGCAACGACTTCATGGCCCCCAATACGGCAGCCATGGCCGTGCTCGCCCATGGCCTTGAAAAACTCGGCATCCTCAAATGTTCCGCTGAAGAGGCCCTCAAAGAGGAAAACCAATTCTACAAGCGCTACACGCTGCACAACGTGAGCCACATGCTGGGCATCGACGTCCACGACTGCGCCGCCGCCCGGGCGGAGGCCTACAAGTTTGGGCAACTGAAACCCGGCATGGTGCTCACCGTGGAGCCCGGCTTGTACTTCCAACCTGATGATCTCACGGTGCCCGCCCGCTACCGCGGCATCGGCGTGCGCATCGAAGACAATGTCCTCGTCACCGCCTCGGGATGCAAGGTGCTGTCTGCCCGCATTCCGAAGAAAACCGCTGAGCTGGAGCGCTGGATGAAGCGCCTTTGGGCCAAGCGATAGGAAAAACAATCTCGGTGATACACCCCTACCCCAAGGGTTTCACGCCGTGTATTGTCGGGGCCCATGACTACCTCACTGCAGCTCTCCATTACGGGCATCAGCGCTTGTTCATTCTTCATGCTCTGGTACGTGCTGAGCCTCAGGCAGTATTTTGAAAAGAAACACGTACTTTATATCACCCTCGTCCCGACTTGGTTTTTTCTCACTGCTGCCCTGGCGTGGAATGAATTCTTTCCTGGCTACGTCACCGCCGCCGCACTCGTAGCGATGATCCTCGCCTCTCTCGCGCCGCCCTTGCATAAAGAGCTCAGCCGCGCGCCCCAGCCCCTTCTCATCGGCCTGCAGGGCATCCGTGTGTTCGTGGAGCTGTGTCTGCTGGGCCTTGCCACCAACAAATTACTGCCCTGGGAGATGACTATCCAGGGCCGCAACCTTGATCTCCTCGTGGGCCTGTCTGCCCTGCCACTGGCGGCCTTTGTCATGGCGCGAGGCCCCGCGAAGATGAAGAAACTCATCATCTCCTGGAACTGCTTCGGCATGGCCATGCTCACCGTATTCGTAGCCCACGGCGTGTTCTTCAGGCCCGAAGCATTGACGAAGTTCCCACTGCAGTGGCTCCCCTCCTTCTTGGTCCCCTGCGCGTACTTCCTGCACCTTGTGTCCCTACGCAAGGCCATCGTCGGTGCCGCGGATGGCGCGCCGCAGGTGACATTCAATGCTGATGGCACGCCCCAGCTCCAAGCCCCCGGAAAGGGACTGCCACTCTTCGAAGGGCTCCTCGTGCGCTGGGTCACAGGGCCGCTCTTGCCGCGGATGATGAGCTGGGAAAAAACAGCGGCGGTCTTTCAAAAAGAGAATGTCCGTATTCTAGCCATGGCGGAAAGCCTGCGTCCGGAGCAGCTCACCGAACGCGTGCTGGTGCCGCCCCAACAAGGCCTTGAGGATAGCTCCCGTCATTGGTCGGCCATCATGGTGCTGGAACATCTGCTCATTACCCACGGTGCCATGAAGCAATTTGTGGTGGCCCTTTCCCACGGCAAGGCCATTGACGTCGTGGCTGACGTAGCAAAGGTAAAACCAACCGGGGAACCGGCACCAGAGCACGTCTTGGCGGATTTCAAAAAAATGACCGCGGAAATCATGACCGACATCGATGGAGCGGTGGGGGACCGCAAAGCCAAGGCGCTGCACCTGCACCCCTGGCTGGGGCCCCTCAACGCCCATGGCTGGCGCTGCCTCATGGCCGTTCACTCAAGCGTTCACCGGCGCCAAATGCGGAACATCGTCAAAACTTTCTCCGCGCGCAAGTAATGGCTCCTGCGAGCACCGCATGAAGAAAATCTCAGCGGCGTCCTCACGGCATTTAGGCTAGGGTCCTCAACCATGCGCATCCTCGTCGTCGAAGACCAAAAGAAAATGTTGGAATTCATCCGCAAGGGTCTCACGGAGGCAGGCTACGCCGTGGACCCGGCCCAGACCGGGGCTTCCGCTTCCGTGCTGGCTGCGGAGAACGAATACGACCTCATCGTGCTCGATGTCATGCTCCCGGATCAAACCGGTTTTGATACGGCGCGGGGGCTGAGGCGGGATGGCTTCGCCGGCCCCATTCTCATGCTCACCGCCCTTGGCGACACCAAAGACAAGGTGCGGGGGCTCGACGCCGGCGCCGACGACTACCTCACCAAGCCCTTCGACTTCGCCGAATTCCTGGCCCGCGTGCGGGCGCTCTTGCGGCGTTTCTCCAGCCAGGGCGCGGGCGTCACCACCCGCCTCACCTACGAGGACCTGGAACTGGACCTTCTCAGCAGGGAAGTGAAACGCGGCGGCGAGCTCGTGCAGCTGACCCAGAAAGAGTTTTCCCTCCTGGAGTACCTCATGCGCAACGCAGGCCGCCCCGTGAGCCGCACCTCCATCGCCGAGCACGTGTGGGACATCCACTATGACAGCGGCAGCAACGTCATCGACGTGTGCGTGAACACCTTGCGCAAAAAGGTGGACAACCGCAGCCCGAAGAAGCTCATTCAGACGGTCATCGGCGTCGGCTACATGCTGAAATCACCGGACTGAGGGGTCGCGCATGAAAAGCCTGCGCTTTCGACTCACTGCTCTTTTCGTATTGGTATTTGGCGTAGCGCTCACATTGATCGCCCATTTTTCCTACCTCATGTTCAATGTCTCCCAACAGCAGGATTTCGACGAGGCCCTGTACAACCACGCGGTGGACGTGGCGGAGGCCATTTCCTACGATTATTTCGGCAACGTCTCCGTGCAGCTCTACACGCAGGAAGAGCTTTTGAAGCGAAGCCCCTATCCCGTGCAGCGCTCGCTCATGCAGCTGCGCAACTCCGCGGGCGAAGTGGTTGCCCGCTCGCCGAACATCAAGAACACCGAGATCCCGCTGTCGCCGGTGGAGCTGGCCAAGGCTTATTCCAGCCGCGTGCTCTTTTCGGATTTCCCCTATAATGGCAGGAATTATCGTGTGGTGACTTACCTCGTGCGCAAAGCCACCTTGCCCGTCCTGATCCTGCAAATCGCGGCACCTCCCACCGCCGTTGAAGCGGCAAGCCGTCGCCTGCGCAACCTCTATTTCATCATCGTGCCGGTCTCTCTGCTCCTTTCCATGATCGTTGGCTTATTGGTCACCCGAGGCGCCCTTCGCCCCGTGCGCCAACTCACCGAGGAAACCAATGCCATCGGCGTCGGTGAGCTCTCTCGCCGCGTCGGCAAGCCCAGTGGCGACCCCGAGCTCATCGCGCTAGCCCAAACAGTGAACTCCCTTCTTGAGCGGGTACAGCTCTCGGTGCAAGCCCACGATCGCTTCGTCGCGGACGCGTCCCATCAACTCAAAACACCGCTCGCCATCGTGAAGGGCGAGCTGGATCTCTTGCAGTCCCGCTCCCGCACCATGGAGGAATTTCAACAGGGGCTCGCCAGTGCTTCCCAGGAGATCGCCCACCTCATTCGCACCGTGGAGAACTTGCTGCTCCTCGCGAAAACTGACGCGGGACGCGAAGCCTTGTTTTTCGGCAAGGCGCGCCTCGATGAGATCGCCATGGAAAGCGTGGCACGCATGGATAAGATCGCCCGCGAGAAAAACGTGCATCTGCAGTTGCAGCTTTCCCCCCTTGAGGGCCAGGGTGACGACTATATTGATTTCCTCATGGATGGCGACCACGAGCTTTTGGGCAGCATGCTCCAATCCCTCCTGGAGAACGCCATCAAGTTCAGTCCACCACAGGCAAACTGTTACGTGCGCCTGAGGGAACTTGCGGATCGCATGATCATCGAAGTGCAGGATCAAGGCCCGGGCATCCCTCCAGGGGAGCGCGAAGCGGTTTTTTCCCGCTTCCACAGGGACCCCCTCCACTCCGCCCACACCCAAGGCTCGGGTCTCGGGCTCACCATCGCACGACGCATCGCCGAAGTGCACGGCGGCACCATCCACATCGAGGATGCCGCGCCCTCAGGGGCCCTCTTCATCGTGGAAATGAAGAAAACATCATAATCTTTTCATCGCAGCCTGAGACCTCCCCCGTAGTCTTTAAGCCATGAACGGCACTGCACGGCGGCTCACTCAGCATATATACCCCCTCATCCTCTGGATTGTGTTGGGCATGGCCGCCGTGCAGGAGGTCGCCCGGGGGCACGACGTCCATAGACTCTTAATGATTGCGTCACCGCGCTTCATGCCGTAGTTCAGCAGCATGGGTGAGCTCATCCGCCTCAACCGCTACCGTCAGGCCCCCACCCCCGTGATTATCGTCACGGGTTTGCCCGGTGCCGGGAAGACCACCCTCATCCAACGCCTGATCACGGCACGCCCGGATTTGCATGCCCTCGTCATTGATGAACCTGCCCTCACCCGCCAGGACGCCATCTGTAAAGACTGCGGCCTGTACCACCAGGTGGACCAGGCCCTGAGCAAAGCCCTGGCGGCCGGGCTTGCTGACTTGATCTTCATTGAGGCTTCCGCGGACTGTGACCCCAGACTCCTCGCGGAAACCGTTCTCACCGCGCCAGAGGACCAGCCGGGGCTCACTGCTCGGATCCGCCTTGATCGCATCATCAGCGTCCTCGACGTTTCACGCCTCTGGGAGGACTTGGAAACGGACCTGCTCCTGCGGGAGCGGCGCGCTTCTTGGTTCGCTAGCCTCAAAAACCCCTTTGAGGCCGACCGAGAAACCTCTGTCATCGACGTGCTCACTTCCAATCTGGAGTTTTGCGACCTCATCATCACCACCCGGGGAGAAAGCCTTCGACCCGTGGATCACAATGAGTCCCTGGCGGCGCTGCGGATCCTGCAGCACCGCGCCCCGGTTCTCCCGCTCTCACCCCAGCACCCCTGTGACGCTGACCTCATCCTTTACAAAACCCGGGGATTTGACGAGACGGAGACCGAGAGCGGTTCAGCCTGGCACACAGCTTTTCTCCAAATGCCCTATGACAACAGCGAGGCGAGCCTGGAAAAACACGTCCGCCTCGACAGTGGCGTGGAAGCCTACGCTTACCGCCGACGCCTGCCCTTCCACCCCCAGCGCATCTACGCGGCCCTCGAAAACTACTGGCCCCTGGACAGCGTCATGCGCTCCTTCGGCCAACTCTGGCTTGCGATCCCAGGGGAGACGGCCTTCGCCTTCAGCTCCACGGGCCCGGAGGCTCTGCGCTTCTGGCCCGATGGCAAATGGATCGCCGCTCGTCCGGTGAGCGAGAAATCCGAACGCATGGTGGTGGATGCCGAGCTGCGCAGCAGCTGGGATGGGCACCTCGGGGACCGCTTCACTGAAATCGTGGTTTTGGGCTACAAGCTCAATATCGCGGAGATCCGCGATATTTTAGATCGCTGCCTCGTCAGTGAGCTTGAGTTCAAGCGAAACTGGACGGCTTTTGAGAACCCGTTCAAAGAGTTCGTGGCCCCGGCTACGGAAGCGCCTCGGCCATGAGGGCAGTGGCACATTCCGTGCCGCGATGGCGCAGCTCTGACTCCAAACGCACCCAAGTGACGCGCTCTTCTTCACTGATCAGGGGAGTGGCGCTGGCGAGCAAGACCTCTCCCTCCACAGCGATGAGCTCGCGCTGCAAGGTCTCAAAAAAGTGGCGGCGCAACCTCTGACGCACGGGAGTCATGACACCCACGCGCTCCAAAATGCGGCGGAAACCGCTTGTGCGCACCTGAGCGAAAAAAATGAGGGATTCAGCGTCACGGAGCAGCTCCGCTTCCTCGCGCCGCAGCTGCCGCAAGGGGTCAGCGCTGCGGAAGGGACCGGCCTCCGGCCCCCGCAGAGCCGCCAACGACTGTTCTTTCAGCACGCGGGCCATGTCGCGGGCAAGCTCCGCCAAGGTTTGTTTTGCCTCGCCTTCAGACATCCGTGCATCGGCGAAACGCCCCGGAGAGGAGGCGCTCTCGGTCGCTCCCAAACCCACAACCCCGGTCATGAACGCCATGAACTGGCGGTAATCCAAGCCGGCCCCGTCTCCTTTGAGCTTGCTGTATTGTCCCATGAAGTAGCGCTGCAAGCCTTCTTCGGTGGTGGGCATGTTCCTTCCCCCATTGAGCATGTGACGATAGACAGGGCTGGCCGCGATACCCACCGCATGGGCGGCGCCAGCCACCAGGCCCGCGGTGGAGAGGTAACCCAGGGTCACAAGGTTCGCGTAGGCGGGCAGATCCGCGGCGGGGGTGAACCAGGGGATGTCGCCGTAATTGAATTTGAGAACGGCGGTGAAAAGCAACGCGACGGCGGGAATACCCACGGCCCAGATGACCTTTTTGATCGCTCGGGCATCCATGCCCTGGGGGATGGCGGAGAGATAGTTGGCATCGGTGACGAGATGAACCTGTAGAAAGGACTGCAACACTTCCTGACGCAAACTATCCCTCTCAACGGAACCGACCGGTGCGGCTTGGAATGCGGCCACCCCCCCGTGGACGCGGTTTGCCGCCTGGCGCAGAAAACGATGGCGGGCCGCGATACTCATGGTTTCCTGGGGCGTTTCCTCATCCACCGCTTGGACTTGTTCTTCGCTCAAACCCTGCGGAAAATCAGGGGAGTAGGCAAAGGCCGGGAAGGAAAAAAGAAGGCTCAATAAAATTGAAAGAGTTTTCATAACGAGTTCCTTCTTCAGTTGCGGCAGCCGGAAAGGTTTCGGATTTTGGTGTGGGTTGAGTAAGGTGGGCCGTCTCCACGGAAATGGGCAGCGTCCACCCTGGATTGCGGGGTGAACTCGACGCGGTAGTGGTCGATGTAATCATCCTGCCGCTTGAGAACGTCCCGACGGCCGGGGCAATCCACGTGAAAGCCGCAGTCCGTATAGGACTCGGTGTGTGAGTGGCCATCGCTGTCCGTGCGAGTGCGAAAACTCAACTGGCAACAAACCCCCGGGGCCGTGCAGCCCTCGGTGTCCTGGTACTCATGGGAGCCCAGGTGCTCCGTGCTGCGGTTGCCATTCAAGTCGTAGGCCTGGTTGCAGTCCCCGGCGCTTATGCGAAAACTCGCGTCCGCGCTGAAGGCGCTCGTGGGGACTTCCAGCAAGACCCCATGGGAACGATTCGATGCGGAACGGATGACGAAGAGGGAAGTGCCGCGGGAGAAGCCACGATCCTGGTAGTCCAGGAGCGTCGCCCCGCTGGCAAACTCCACTGAGGTGCCGTCGCGGTCCCTCAGAATCAGGCGACCGGAATTTTCCACGGTGAGAACGCCGCTCACTTCTTGACGACCGCGGTTGTAACAACCGGAAGCCAGCATCGTCACAGCGAGTAATATGGTGCAAAGGCGGGGGGAAAACATGGGGTACTCCTTGGGGTGGGGCCCTTCTAACGCTGCGCCGCGTTACCTGCACGTCAAGGAATGGTCAAGAAGGGTCAGTGGAGGAGGTAGCGGAGGGGCACCGTGAGGGTGAGAGTGGGTCCTGGGATCTCTTCAGGGAGGCGCAATACGGTGGTGGGCAGCCCCTGAACGAGGGCGAGGGCGGCCTCATCCAATGCAGGTACGCCGCTGCTTTTCAGGATCTCCACGATGCGCAGGTCCCCTTCCCGACCCACGGTGAGGGTGACCTCCACCAAGCCAACATCCCCCCGGGAGCGGGCCAGGGCGGGGTAAATTTGCCTTTCCTGAAGGGCTGCCAGGACGCGCTGGGCATAGGCATTGCGCTGGACACCGGAGGGGCGGGTGGCATCGGAGACCGCGGCGGTGGCAGTTGCAGTGGTGGCGGCAACACCGGGCTCCGCTTGCAATGCGGCGGAGGGGCGTGGCCTGGCTGACGGGGTTTTAGCGACGACACCGGGGTTGCCCAAGGAAAGGGGTGCGGTCAGCAAGCGATCAGGGGAAGGGCCCGTGAACAGGAGCCCCAACGTCAAGGCACCCATCCCGTGAAGGCAGGCGCTGGCGAGCAGAGCGCGGGGCAGCGTCATGGAGTGAGCCATGGGGAGCATTTCCCATGGGTCGAGGCTTGCGATCAAGGTGAAAGAGGGGACTCATCCGGGCTCATCACGACGGAAGGCAGCCAATGTTGCCTTCCCAGTAGTCATTGGAGGTCAATGAGCCATCGGAAGGCAACATCCGTTGCCTTGGGGCTCATCACGACGGAAGGCAACCAATGTTGCCTTCCCAGTAGTCATTGGAGGTCAATGAGCCATCGCAAGGCAACATCCGTTGCCTTCCGCATCTGTGCACGATTAAGCTCCATGCTATGCCCCATCCCAGACTCGCCGTGCTGCGGGAGCGCATCGCTAAAACCCCCGCCGTGGGCGTTTCCGCGAAAACCGACTCCATCGAAATCGACGCCTTAGCGGGGCTACGCTGCCAGAGCGTTGAACAGCAGCTTTGGGAAGCCAAGAAGCACCTCCGGGCCTTGGGCGTCAGCGGCCCCGCCACCCCTGTCGCCGAAGCCTGGGTGGGGCTACCGCTGCCTGCCCTGCAAACGCCCTATGGCGAGCTCGCTGATCTCGTTCGGGCCATCGGCACCAAGCCCGGCCAGCTCTGGGTGGACCTCGGCGCGGGCTATGGACGCCTGGGCTTGGTGCTGGCGGTGCTGGCGCCAGACACCCGCTTCGTGGGCTACGAGCTTCTGCCGGAGCGCGCCCTCGAAGCACAGCGTATGCTCGACAACCTGGGCCTCACTGAAGCCACTGTGCACACCCAAGACCTCTCCGCCCCGCGCTTCACTCCCGTGGCCGCTGATGTGTATTTTCTCTACGAATTCGGCAGCCGGGCCCATATGGAGAAAACGCTGGCTGACTTGCGTGAGCACGCCCGCCTGAGGCCCATCACCGTAGCGGCGCGCGGCGATCTCTGTCGCAGCCTCATCGACCGCGACCACCCCTGGCTCACCTGCGCCACGCCGCCGCGCCATGGCGAGCGCGTAAGCATTTACTCTTCGCGGTGATGCTGGGAGAATATCACCGATGTCCTTATCAGACGATCTGCTCACCATCCCTCGCCTCATCGTACGCCAACGCTTCGAAGGCTTCGAACTGTTGGGTTACGAAACCCGCAACAAATACGCCATCCTCACCGAGTCAGGCAGCGCGGTGGGCTACGCCGCTGAACAGCAAAAAGGTATTTGGGGCTTTCTCGTGCGCCAATTCCTGGGCCATTGGCGCCAATTTTCCATCGATATCTTCGATAGCAGCCGCCAGTTCTGTTTCCACGCGGTGCACCCCTTCCGCTTCTTTTTTCAACGCTTCGAGATCTACGGCCTCAACAACATATTGATCGGCTCGCTCCAACAGCGCTTCTCCGTTCTCACAAAAAGCTTCGACGTGGAGGATGCCCATGGCAACGTCATCCTCACCGTGCGCTCTCCCCTCTTGAAATTTTGGACCTTCCCTTTTCTGCGCGGCAGCCGCGAGGTCGCCGTGGTGAAAAAACAATGGGGCGGCATCCTCGCGGAGGGCTTTACCGACAAGGACACCTTCGCCGTGGAGTTTTCATCCGAGATGGAGAACGCCTCGGAGCGAGTGCTGGTGCTCGCCGCCGCCCTCTTCATCGACCTGCAATACTTTGAGCGCAAAGCAAAAAATTGACGGCTAATTGAAGCCGTAACCAGCCACGAAAGACCGGTAACGCGCTGGAGTGAAGCCGCCAGTGGGACCACACTCCATTTCAAAGCGGAATGCCCCGTTGCCGCTCACCATGGGGTCCATGACATGGTGGCGGTAGAGAGCGTGCTCAAAATGCGCGTGACGCCACCCATCTTCAGGATCTAACACGACGAAACGGGGTTGCCCCGTGGTGGCGTTTGCGTGGGCGCCGCTGAAATACCACCCGCCGTTGAAATAGTCTTCCGTACCAGTGCCGTGCAGAGCAGGGGTCACTTCACCATCGATGAAAAGGCGCTCATCCCCCTCTAAATATAAACGATTTCCAGCAGGGCCGCCGCTGATTTCCAGCGCCATGGTGACAAGGCTCGTGGGCCCATCACCCGCGGCGAAAACGAGAGCGGAACCTTCCATGCCGGTGGCTCGCTGATCCCCATACCAGCTGACGAAATGCGCTGAGGAGCCGGAGTCATCCACAAGAGGTGAACCCGCTTCATCCCAAAACCAAGTCAGTGAGACGGGCGCTTCGCTGTCATTGTGTAAAATGATGCGCTCCCCATCCCTCACGGGGAGAGGCAGCCGCCCCTGGACAAGGCCTTGGGTCTTGTTCCAAGAATAAAGGGCCGTACGGAAAGGTTGAAGCATGGCTCCGTGCGCCTCCGCTGACAACGAGGTTTCAAGGGCACCCAGGCCCAGAACCAGAGGCAGCGGAGCCTCCGTGCCATCGGGCAGCGTCAGCCAAAGCCCTTGCAGTGCCCCAAGGCCCGACAGTGCGCGAAAACCGTAACGGGAGAGCAGCGTGGGGTTTGCGACCAATTCCTCGCTCTCACCGGGGAGAATGAGCATCGAACGCTCGTGTTCAAAAGCTGGTTCATCCCAAGGCTCTGAAAGAAACGTCGCCAGATCCGCGGCGTTGGGGCCTGCCGAGGACCCTTCCCCTTCCCGATAGGTCACTTGGAAATAATGGGGATCCCCTCGAAAGAAAATCGTCGCGCTGTGCTGGTATGGGATGGGCATGAGGCTCAGATAGGCACGAGAACTCTGCCAATAGCCGAGCACCAAAGGCGCTTGCACTGGGCCACGGCCCTCGAAAAAATCCAGAGGTGCGCCACGAAAAATGGTGACGCCATCCGCTTCAATCCACAGCTCCGTGTAATCCGCTGGCTGGCCCCCTTCGCCACCGGGGGCGGTCATCCACAGGCGATTGACGAGACCCTCGCCACTGCCACGGAAAAGCACCTGATAGCCCTGCTCTTCGCCCAAAGGATGGCCTACGCCATCTGCATTGCCACCGCTAGTGTCGTAACTTGTGATGGAGCGCGTGCGCCAGACAGAGGGTGGCTCCATGAGGGCCGCGAGCTGGGGGTGGAGCACGACGGCTCTCACCAGCGTAGCAAAAATGAGTACGGTAAAAAGGGGCATCGCAGTCTTACCTCACACCACGGTTACGGAGCCGCACCAGCGCAGAGCAACGGCTCTTCGTCAGCGGTGATGACACGAAAGAAAGGGCTCTGCAAAGCGGTGCCACGCACAGCGGCTCTGGTGCGGCCCGGGGCCAATACGGCGTAGTGGTGACCTTCCGGGTCCATGCCAGCCCGGGTGCCCAGGGCACCTGTGCCGAAGGCACTAGTGCCCTGGGGAAGCCCTGCGGCCCCGTCGCTATTCAAGTGCCAGAACGGGATTTCCCGCAGACAGACAAAGGCGGCGGGGGCTGAAGTGCTTCGCGCGAGATCAGTGACCAGGGTGCGACGGGCCGCGCCCCGAGGAGTCTCGCGAGCTGCAAACTCAGCGACGACACGGGCAGCGAAGAGGGCCGTGGCATTGGAAGAACCAGCGCTGGTCATGCCGTCAGTGAAGGACACTGAAGAATCAGCGATGGTGACGTCAGGCTTCGTGCGGCCATCCCCAGTGGGGCCCACGGAGGAATGGCTGCTACCGTCGCCCACGGTGATGACGCCGGGGTGATCGGCGGGGGGGAGGATCTCTCTGCGGCCCGTGGCTTCGGTGAGATGGACGGAGCCCGGTTTATTGGAACTGAGGACAACGCGCAGCTCGTCGGTGGAGCGAAAATTATGGCTGATGTCCGAGATGCGCACCCGATACTCACCCCGGTTGACCGTGGCCATGGCGGACTCCCGCGCGAAGCGGGAGGTGCTCGCCTCCCCCACGGCCCCACCCTGACGGTGGCGGCCCGAGGCTAGTTCCATGCCGGTTGTCGTTTCAAAGATGACATCTAAATCCGTAGTGGCGGTGACACGGTCGTCGTCCTGGACATCGGTCCAGAGGAGAGCCACGGTGACCTCAGTGTCGTCGAGATCCGTGCGGATGCTGAGGGTGTCACCGGCGCCGGGGAGAATCACGGTGCCGTCGGTGCGGCTCCGCACTGCGCCCGCGAACACCAAATCATGGTCGTTACCCGCCGCGTTGATCCAGGTCACGCCAGCGTCGAGGGCGCGGGTCACCAAGGCATCGACGAAGCCCGTGCCGTCCAGGTTGCCGCCGTAGACCCAGTTTTGGGCGTAGACGACAACGTCGATTTCGTGCGCAATGACGAATTCAATGGCGGCGCGGAAATTGGAAAGGCCGTTGGTGTTCACAAGGTAAAACCGAGGGCCCTCAGCACGGCGGCCCAGCATACCCCAGATGATCTCGGCCATGACGAGGCCGTGATTGGTGGCAAGCAGGGGGTTCACGAGGCCTTCGTTGAGCTGGGCGCTCTCAGGGAGCCGACCACTGCTCGCACTGTAGCCACTGAAACCCACGTCGAGAATGGCGACTTTGAGAGAGGCAAGTGCTGCACCCGAGGGAAGAGAGCCCATGCCCGCCCGAGAACGCAGCACTTCGGGGTGGATTACGGTGGTTTGGGCCCAGGCGGTGCTGGTCAGCAGGATGCAGACTGCAATGACACCGCTATTTCGAACAGCCCCCTGGAATCCCAATTTTTATTACCAAACCCAACGATAGACCCAGAAGTTATAGCCAGAATAACCGTAACCGCTATAACCACCGTAGCTGTAGTAGGGCACGGTCCAGCTGTAAACAGGGGCAAACCAGCGAGCGCCGCCCCAACCAAAGTTCCAGTTATTGATGCACCAAAACCAAGCCGGGCGGCTGGCGTCGATGTCGCCTTCGTCAGCCACAATGGTGGCTTCAATGCGGTTTTCTGGGGTGACCTCGGCCACCACGGCTTCGCGGCCAGCGTTCACGGCGGCAGCGGAGATCTTGTACACGCCGCGGGCGCCATCGGCGGCTTGAACCACCACGAAGGCGGCGGTGCGAGTGCCCGTGGGGGTGGCGTCACCCTCGTCTTGGGCCAGCGCGGCGGAAGTGAGAGCCAGAGAGGCCAGGAACAGACTCATAACTTTTTTCATTTTCATCTCCAGACCCACGCCTTCCCATGGCGCGGTGCCCTTTGCAAGAGTCTGATGAGGCCGCTAGGCTGCTCGACATGATGATGGCAGCAGCGGCAGCAGTGGAAATCGCGATCTTGGCGGGCGGGTGTTTCTGGGGGATGGAAGACCTCATCCGGAAACTGCCTGGCGTTATTGAAATAAAAGTTGGTTACACCGGGGGCCACACCGATAAACCCACCTACAACGATGTGAAAAAAGGCCTCACCGGCCATGCCGAAAGCATCAAGATCACCTTCGACCCCGCCAAACTGAAATATGAAGACCTCCTCCTGCACTTCTTCACCATCCATGACCCCACCACCACGGACCGCCAGGGCGGTGACAGAGGCAGTCAGTACCGCTCAGCCATCTTCTACACAGCCGAGGCCCAGAAAAAAACCGCCGAGGCGGTGAAGACCAAAGTGGATAAATCCGGCCAGTGGAAACAGCCCGTGGTGACCCAAATCACCAAGGCCACGGCCTTCTGGGATGCGGAAGGGTACCACCAGGACTACCTGGAGAAAAACCCCGGCGGCTACACCTGCCACTTCGATCGCGGGTTCAAGTTTTAAATATTTTTTATTGCGCTAAAAACACCCCATGGTAAGGGGTCGCGCATGGAAACCCTGTTGATCGCGTTCGCGGCACTGACTGCTCTCTGCCCCTCCAGCCACGCTGGCGGCGTCGAATCAGCCGCGGATCTCGCCGTCCTCGTCGCCCGCACGGAGAACCAGGTTGTATACCGCGGTAATCGCACGACTACTTATCGCCTGCTGCAGGAGATTCTCAGTGTGGCTGAAAGCGATGCCCGCGAAGTGCGCCTGCGCCACATGGATGCGGAGTTGCGCCTCAGGCACCTGTCCGACAAAACCCGAGGGCTTGTTTATTTTTTGGAAAGAATACCTAACCGTGCTGGCTCCGGCGATCTCTCCGCCGAGTTCCTCACAGACGTGGCCCATATCATCGCGGACAGCGCTGCGGCCCACCGGGGCCTCCGCCACCCCCAAGCCATGACTCCCCCTGCTGACGCCGCCGCGGGCCCCTACCGAGAGCAACCTCCCAGCACCACCGCCGAGGCCTCGGACGCGATCACAGTACCCGCAAGTCAGCTGCCGGATCTCTTCGCCGTGGCACAATTGGCCGCTATCCATTTTGCTAATATCCAAAAAATCGTACCGGATGCAGAGGAACTCAAATGGGAAAGCCGCCTTAACCGGGTCTACGCCCCTCTCGGCGGGGTCATTGTCTCCGGCATCATCACGAGTTTAGGATTTGCAATAGCAAGCTCTTTTGATGTTTCCGCGGGCCCCGGCATCTGGTCCACCAGCCTGCTCTACAGCACCGCCCTGGGCGGTCTCATAGGTTCCGTGATGGCCCACCGGGCAAACAAGGAATTAAAACAGCGGGCACCGCTCAACGCAAAGCTGGTAAGCGCCATGCTCACGGGTTTTTACGAAAGCCTCTCCCTTGCGCTCACGGACTGGGGCATCCCCGCAGGGGATT
The DNA here is from genome assembly GCA_964360145.1 of uncultured Oligoflexia bacterium. Lineage (GTDB taxonomy): Bacteria > Bdellovibrionota > UBA1018 > UBA1018 > CAYHWW01 > CAYHWW01. The sequence continues at coordinate 36,596 of CAYHWW010000018.1, forward strand.
GGAGCCAGATTCAAGAACTCCTCGAGCAAAAACAATACACCGAAGCCCGCAACCAGCTCTGCGGCGAACTTCTGAATCCCGCCCATGGGCGACGAGTGCAAGCACGAGTGGCGGAGCCAGATGACGCTGAGACGCAGCAAGAACCTAGCAGCGAAGCCCGGCAGCAACACAAAGCCAACGAATAGGCGAAGGTATTTTCCCGGCTGGCGAGGCGCGACGACGAGTGAGCGACCAAGGCAATGGGATGGACCCACCCTGTTG
>CAYHWW010000019.1:0-10283 GCA_964360145.1 uncultured Oligoflexia bacterium
GATGCAATGTAATCGGGGCGAAACTCGACGGCGGGCCCCGACAGATCCCGAGCAAGGCTAAGCATGAATCGAGCTGTTTCCTCTGGGTGCGGAAGGGCATCAACTGAGCTGATGTCTGTTGCTTCCATGTATCCAAAAAGGCGCCCGCCGTTTTGTGCAACGGCGTGCTCATAAAACTCCTGAATGTTTAAACAAGCAGCATGGGCGGGAAGCGCTGCTCCAAAAATCAGGACGGCAGGAATAATTTTTTTCAAACGAGTAATAATCATGGGGCCTCCAAAACGAAGCATGTAGTATACTAATTCAGTACGAATTAAAGCAAAATCTAAACAGATTATAATCTATATAAATCATACAGTTATGATGCACACCCGAGAATAAGAGTGGTTCTCTTCTATGAGAACGCAGCATGGGTTGAATTAGTATATACAATAGCATACAATAGAGCTGTGCAGTTCGAATGGGACGAAGACAAAAATCAATCCAACTTCCGAAAGCACACCATCTGGTTTGAAGAAGCCCAGACGGTTTGGGCCGATCCGGCTGCTGAGGAATTCTTCGACCCAGAGAGTAGTGAAGACGAAGATCGATTCATTCGCATCGGTTACTCAACGGCCGAACAAGTCCTGCTCGTGGTTTTTTGTGAACGAGAAGACGGCAAGACCGTCCGAATTATCAGTGCTCGAAGGGCGACGCCAAAAGAGCGGAGGCAATATGAAGAAGGAATATGATCTAAAGAAGTTAAAGCGGCGCCCTGGGGCTGCCAAGGTTGATGCAGCGGCAGCGAAAACACCGATCAGCATCCGCCTGGATGGCTCCGTTCTCGCCGCAATTAAAACCGAAGCGGACCGCTTGGGGATTCCCTACCAGACTTTCATTTCTAGCCTGCTGCATCGCTACACGCACGGTGAGCTGATGGATAAGAAGGCCGTGGATCTGGCTAAGAGTTTGAAGGAAAGCGCTTAAGCGTCTGACGGACGAAGCCCTCGGAAATGTCGATGGCTCGTCCGGCCTGTTTGTAGCCTCCAAATCGCTCCCACAGCGTCCGCAGCTGCTCCATGGTAAGCGCCTTCGGCTCCGGCCAAGCCTTCAATCTCAAACACCACGACCGGCCACCCAGCCCCCGGCGGCGGTTCGTCTACTTGCTCGTCTTGCGCACCACTTTAAAATCTCTATAAATTCAGATCCTTAAAAAATCTCATGGGGAGAGGGATCGAACAGCGCTGGCGTTTTAATCGAAAAACCATTCGATGGGAGTAGCCCGGAACGCAAACAAAACCACGATGAGGGTCCACCCTAGAATGAAGGGGATCACTTCGGAGAAAATCCTTGGCCCCAAAGCTGAGCCACGGATGCACCACAGGAACAGCATGAGCAGTGCCGCCGCAGGAACGGCATAAACCCCGACAGTTAAAGCCGTATAATGAATCTCAAATGGTAACGATTTAGGGTCTGGGATGTGGGGTCTTGGCCAATAGCCCAAGCGCATCTCAGCACGAGCATAGAGCCACAGGACGCCAAAAAGCCATACTAGGGGCAACATGCCCGCAATGCGCGTTACCGCTCCTGTAACCCGAGAATGACGGATGGCGCTCATGCGTTAGCCCATGACCTCAATGTTGTTGAATATCTGTTTATCCCGGCGCGTCCGGATGTAGGGCCGTCCGCTTGAAGGGAACACACGGACAACCATCAATATTGGCGGTAACGCCTGCGAAGAGCAACAGTGTCACGCAATGCTTGCGCTCTGATCTCGAAAGACGTTTCTGTATTGGGCGTTAAAATTCGGGAAAAAGCGTAGTCAGCAATTGTCCAACCGTGCACGCTATCAATGAAAAGGTCATATTCTCTTAGCGCGACTTCGTGAGAATCTAAGCCGTAACGTGCTTTCCTGGCTTCGGCATACACTGCAACAACGAACCAGGGCCATATGTTGGCTCTTGTGCATTGATTAATAAGATCCTGGCGTTGCGCATCAGTCACTGTAACCGTAGCCAGGTGTGTGTCTCCCAGTACGGCAGCATCACAATCCTGCCCGCGATCCGCTTGCGCCATAAGCGGCGCCAATAACATCGCAATAGCCAGCACTCCTCGAATACTTTTACGCATATAGTTCCTCCCAAATGTTGCGTTGCATAACTTCGCCTGGACTAGACGCAATCGTTCACGGTCTGTAAATCTCGAAAACACAGCCACGTGCGTCAATTTTCGGCATTAGGATTCTTCGTCAAGCACCCAGGATTGATCACCAGTCTCGGGGTGAGGGCCAGGTGTCTCGGGATTATTGGCTAGAAATGCAAGCACCCGGTCATGTTCATCGAGAAACCGGCCCACGGTTTCAAGGGCACCCGTGGACTCGAAGATGAAATCCTCGATCTCGCATAAACGTTTTTCATAGGCTGCCGTGAGAAATATCTTCGCCACGGCGGCATCTTACTTCGCGCTCTTTTTTCGCCCAGATGAAAAGCGCTCAAGCCGCGATTTGTCGCCAGGCTTGTGTTCGTAAACTTTACCAGTAAGGGCATCTGACATGCCGAGGAGGCGGCGTTGGAGGGAAAGAATCTCGCTCTGCATACCGGCGTAGAGGGCCTCGCTTAAGAGCACGATGGACTGGCCTGAGCGTCGCTGGATGCGCACCGGCTCTTTTTCCGCCTGGTCGAGGTAGTCTTTAAGCTCTGCCCTGAGTTTCTTGGGGTTGGTTTGGTTCATAAATAGCCCCACGTAAAGTGTACCATAAGGTGTACACCTATTCAAGGAACGGCTTCGAACACCTCAGTCAGCGATTCTGCCGTACAAACCCCGATCAAGGCGCCCCGCGATTGACGACATTCAACAGTCGCTGCGACTATCCCCCTTGCTCATCAACAAGAGGTGTTGGTATAAGCTCTCCCATGCCCCTCTACCCTTACGAATGTGAAAAGTGCGCTGGAACCTTTGAAGAGATACAAAAGTTCGCTGATGTGCCCCTGACCATCCACGAAGGGTGTGGCGGTGCCGTGCATCGACTCCTGGGCCGCCCTTCCTTCGAGTTCAAGGGCGCTGGTTTCTACACCAATGACTACAAAAAGAAAGCCGCGGCTCCAGCTCCAGCTGCGGTAGCAGCCAGCGGCGCTGGCCAAGCCCCCAGCACTGCCTGCCCTAAGCCGGGTTGCGCTAACTAGTCGCTGTGCGGCGCGTCGCAGGTATTTTAGTGGTGGGGGATGACCGCAAGGACGGTGATCTGTTTGGCGTAGGGGCCGTAGCACCAAAGAATGCGATGGGCCTGGGGCGTATTATTTTGAGCGTAAGAGCTAAAAATCTCAGCCCGATAAACGGCATCGAGATTTTTCATGGAGTGGGACTTGAGCCCGGGGTGATTCGGATTTTCGGCCAAATGCCGAAGCGCTTTTTTGATCTGCTTGACCAAGCCCTGGCGCGACCGACCGCGTTCGATCTCTTTGATTTGTGATTCGGCGGTATCGAGAAATAGGAGTTCAAAGCTTCTCGTCGTCATTATCAAGCCATTTTTTCGGAATCTTCTTTACTCGTCCGGCTTTGAAAGCTTCGACAGAGCCTTTGAGCATTTGGATGAGTTTGGCATCTTCCGCGGAAACGACCTGTTGCGGAACAAGCTTAATCGTTCCGTCTTCTTCACGCTCCCACGTAAATGAATCTACGCCGTCGCAGGCTTCTTTCGGGAGCGTGATGCGATTTCGAGCATCAATATCGAGGCGGTCTCAGCCTGCGATGCGCTTCTTTTCCAGCGTCGCCAGCGGCGGCTGCTTGAGGTCCCGCACCACGCCCAGCCAGGAGAGAGCCTTCAATACATAGTAACTCATGTCGATTTCCCACCAGAAAAAGCCCTGGCGGGCGGTGGCCTGGTAGCAGTGGTGATTGTTGTGCCAGCCCTCACCCATGGTGAGTAAGGCCAAGAACCAGTTGTTGCGGCTCTCGTCGCCGGTTTCGTAGCGCTTGCGCCCGAACACGTGTGAGAGCGAGTTGATGGTGAAAGTGCCGTGCCACAACAGCGTGGTGCTCGTGAAGAAGCCCCAGATCAGAGCGGCGGGCCCCCCCAGAAGATAGAAGAGCGAAGCGAAAATCATGCTCGGCAGTAGATAATATTTATTTAGCCAGAGCAGCTCGGGGTACTTGGCGAGATCAGGCACGAGATCCATCCTGGTCGATTCGTAGTCCTTCACCATGATCCAACCAGTGTGGGACCACCAGAATCCGTCGAGCACGGGGGAGTGAATATCCTCGGGCTTATCTGAATACTTGTGATGGTGGCGGTGGTTGGCCGCCCACCACAGAACCCCTTTTTGCATTGAGAGAGTGCCCAGGAGCGCCATGAAAAACTGAGTGACGCGGCCCATCTTATAAGTGCGGTGGGAAAAATACCTGTGGTAGCCCGCCGTGATGCCAAACATGCGCAGGTAGTACATGCCGACGCAGAGGGCAACCATGCCCCAGGTGAAAGGCACGAAGAACACACCTAAAATGCCGATGAGGTGCGCGCCTACGTAGGGGATGACCCCGACCCAAGAGATGTCCCTCCAAAAGCTGCGGGAGCCGTAGGTGGCAGCTTCATGGGGGTCGTGACTGGGAACTTCGCCGAGGGCAGTGATGGAAGTGGCGGCGGATAAATTCATGGTCATTCTAAAATAACCCGCGTCAATGCCGTGCGTTGTAAGACAAATGTAAGTTTCTACTTACTAAGGAGGCCATAAGTATCCGCACAATCTTTGGGCGATTTGGGGCTACGACTTCGCCGGACGATTCATCAAAATCCTCAAAATAGCCCTGCTATTCCTCCGGTTTTGATGAATCGTCCGGCTCGTCTCGCTCCCAACTCGCCTCAAATCTATGTGCGGATACTTATGGCCTCCTTAGTAGGGCCTGCGCTCTCGAACCTGTACCCCGCGCCGCGCACTGTCAGAAAGTGCCGGGGTCGGCTCGGGGTCTCTTCAAAGTGTCGGCGCAACCGCCCCAGGAAGTAATCCACGGTGCGGGTTTGAGGGAGCCACTTGAAGCCCCAGACATCCTTCAGCAGGTCATCCCGCTTCACGATGGTGCCCTGTGATTGGATGAGTCTTTGAGCGAGGCGGAATTCAAGGGGGGTGAGTACGGCCCACCCCTTGGGGCCCAGCACCCTCAGGCGGGACTCTTCACAGGTCCAGAGCCCGGGGCCTAGGGGAGGGGTTGCCGTCGGTGGCGAAAAGCCGTTGCGTCTCCGTGACAGCGCACGAATGCGCGCGGCGAGTTCATTCCAGGAAAAGGGCTTGGGTAGATAGTCATCGGCGCCAGCATCCAGGCCCTCAATAAGTGAGTCAGTGTCGCCGCTGGCGGTGAGCACCAGGATCGCGCCGCTGTAGCCTTTGTGGCGCAACTCTTGGCACAGCGAGAGCCCCTCCCCATCGGGCAAATGGCGATCCAGCAGCAACAAATCAAAGTCCGGCGTTGAACCCAGATTTTTTCGGGCTTGGGCCAAGGTCGTGGCGCACACGGAAGGAATGCCAAGCTTGTTGAGAGAGATCTGTAGGGCCTCACCCAGCTTGGGTTCGTCCTCCACGAGCAACGCACGCTGGAAAAGAGCAGCAGTCATGGCAGGGGCCCCTCCAGGGTGAATGTGGCACCGCTGCCAATGCCAGCACTTTCCCCGCGGATCTTCAACCCCAGGCTCTTCCCTGCCGCCTTTGCCAGGTAAAGGCCCAGCCCCGTGCCTGCGATGGCGTGGAGGGCGTGGGTTTCCGCGCGATAAAAGCGTTTGAACAACCGTCGCGCCTCGCCAGGGGAAAACCCCCGACCCTGATCGTGGAAGCTCAGGCGCCAATATCTGCGCTCACCAGGATGCACAGCCTCGATGATTTCGTATTTCACGGAGAGCTGAGGCGTGCCTCGGGAGAATTTCCGCACATTGTCCACGATGTTGTTGGTGATGAGCTCCAGAAAACGCGGGTCTGTTTCCACGGTGTCAGATAAACTATTTCTATTTTCATCGAAGTGCAGCTCAGCGCCGGTGCCCAGGATGGCCTGCCAGCGGGGTTGGGCATCCTCTATCCACTGCGCTAAATTCAGGGGACGCAGATTGGGTTTGCGGGCCCGCACTTCCCAGCGCGAGGTTTCCAGGATGAGGTCCACCTCGGTTTTGAGGCGGCTCAACTCAGACTCAAAAATACCCCAGAGGCGGGGCACATCCGTGGTCGTGTCGGCGTCTCTCAGAAGCGAGGCGGTGAGTTCGAGGCTTGTGATGGGGGATTTGAGCTCATGGGACACCCTGGCGAGGAACTCTGTTTGCAGCAGGTTCAGCCGCATCTCGAGAAGGAGCCGCACGAAAAAAAGCACCGTGGCGCAGAGCACCGCGACGAAGCCCAGGGAGCCCACGACGATTTTCAGCCAAGGGGTGTCCTGAAAGCGGGGGTTCTTGGCCAGGTCGACGTTCCAGGTGGCAGCAAGCCAGGTCAGCAGCATCGTGGCCATGACGAAGAGCGTGATCCAGAACCAGCGTCGTTTTTTCATGGGGAATCCTGTAAAGCTGTCTACAGGATGTTCCCTTCACGCGCCACTCTTCGAAATCAATGGCTCTGGTTTGCCATGCTGGCATTGGGCTGGGTTGCGCGACTGGTCTATGCCGGTCGCTTCAGTGGCCGGGTATGGATCGACGAGCTCTGGGTGGTGCAAGAACCCGCATTCCGTCTTTTGACGGGGCAAGGCTTTCTCAACCCCATGGATTGGGCGGAGCGTATTCGCAGCTGGCTTCCACCCCTGCTTGTGCTGGCGCCCCTGAAGGTGCTCCATGCCGTGGGTTTGGGGCTGTGGGGCCCCATGGCTGTGCGTCTCTTGATCATGGGGGCCAACACCGTGGCTCTGTTGCGTCTGTCCGCGGCTGCGAGCCAGCGGTTGGGCGTGCGGGGTGCGCCCTGGCTCGCCGTGGGCTGCGGCCTCTTCACTCCCGAGCTGATCCGCCATGGGGCGAGCTGTGACCTTTCCGTGCTCGCCTTTCCGTTCTTGGTGGAAGGGCTGCTGCGTTGGCATGCGACGGCACGCATCGCCGCTCTCTGGTTTGCCGCCGCGGCGTTGGTGCGCAATCAGTACGTGGTGGTGCCCGCCGCATTGTTCCTTCACTGCCTTGTCTCAAAGCGCAAAGAGGGCGTGAGGGCCCTCGGCATAGCGGCCGCCGTGGCTTTTGTGCTCGATGCCAGCGTCAATAGCCTGCTCTACGGTTTTGAAGTCTACCCGTTCTGGAATTACGCCCGTATCAATCTCGGCGGCCAGGCCAACCAGTTCGGCACCACGCCATTTTATCACGCCATTGAGCTGCTCTGGCGCTTCATGACGGAGCCCGTGTGCGCAGCCATGACTTTGCTGGCCGTGCCTGCACTCTGGCGCAAAGAACCCGCCTGGCTTTGGGCCTGGCTTGCCATTACCGCGTTGCACGTCATTGCGCCCCACAAGGAGTTCCGTTTTTTCTATGGCCCCGCAGCCATGGGCTGTGTGTTTGCCGGGGCGGCATTGCAGGCACGGTTGCAGTTCATGGCCCGGCATCGGCGCTGGGTTGAAACAGTCGCGGTCGTCGTACTCGTCGGCTTCATGGCGTGGCGAGGGACCAGCAAGGTGTCCTGGGCTCAATTCGAGGGTCCGCTGCGCATGACCGCTCTTGCTGGTCGTCAACAGGATGCGCGGGGCCTCATCGTTTACGGCTGGGGGGGCATCAACAACGGTGGCAGCTATACGTTCCACCAAGCCCTTCCCTATGAGTATGCTGAAACTCTCGAGGCGTTGAGGCTGCGGAAGCTTCATCCAGCGGCGTACAATTACCTCGTTCTGCCGACGAACCTCATTTCCCCCTGCGCGGACCGGGTTGAATCCTACGGCGGTGCTTCTCTTTATCGGTGTAACACAGAAGAATTCCGAGGGCTGTTATGGCAGAAATGATGCAAACCTATGAGGCGCTTTACGCCGCCGAGAAGTCCCAGCGCTTTCAGAACGAGGGTTGGATCGGGCTCGAGTATCGCCTGCCCAAGTATCTCTCGTACTTTTTTGGCCTCTACGGCAAGCGCACGGGGCTATCCGTGCTGGAGCTAGGCGCGGGCAATGGCGAAATGCACGATCTCATCATGGGGGACCCGCGATCGAAGGGCATGATCAGTCGTTATGTCACCACCGAGTACGCCACCGCCGGCGTGGACTGCATGAAAAAGAAAGGCATCGAATCTTATCAGAGCGATGCCTGCAAGATCGCCTTTCCAGATAACAGTTTCGATGTGGTGGTGGCCTTTGATGTCATGCACCACGTCCACGCCCCCGCTGCCATGGGGGCGGAGATGGTGCGGGTGTCCAAGAGCGATTTCTTTCTTTGCGAGGCCAATGGCTTGAGTGTCCTGCGCAAGCTCAATGAGATGCGGCCCGCACTGAAGGCCTTTGGCGAGAACTCCTACACACCGTGGCGCTATCGCTCCTTCTTCCCCCAAGAGCAGCTCACGGCGATACACACCAAGCCCTTCTATTGCTTTGTGTTGCCCAAGTGCCCCCGTCCGTTGATCCCCCTCAACCGCGCCCTGAGCGAAGTGTGCGAACGCATCCCGGGCCTCAGTTGGCAGGGGTTCAATACGCTGATCTACGGCAAGAAGATCTTGTGAAAATCTGACGCGAGCATTGAATCTGACCCCTGTTATTGCGAGAATATCGTAAATATGGGGCTCCCTATTTCTCTCGATGACCGTGACGTCATTGAGGAGATCATCAAATGCATTTTCAATATCCGGAATGCGACACCGAAAGTACCGCCCGGTCGTTCTTTTTTTGTCGTCATCAATGACGACCCGGACGTGCTCGACAATCTTGCGATGATATCGTTATGGGTACGTGATCTTTCGCGTAAAGCGAAAGCATTAGCGCCCCATACGCCCTGGCGCCGCATTGCAGACTTATGGGAACCCCTCACGAATACAGACACGATGGCTCAGCTCGAGAGCAGTTGGGGTGAGGTTTGTTCTTTTTTAGACAATCTACTGGTTTCTGCGGAGTGCATCTATGATCGCATGGGGCGACGCTGGCATCCTTGGCGTCTATGTCCCGGGGCTAGGATTTGGACGGCACCCGATTCTGAGTCAGGTCCCATTAGCCAGTGTCGTTGGGATGTGCGCGAGCGTTCGAGGAAGGACTACCTCTATCCGAGTGAGGTCCACGCCATCGCCGAAGCGCGTTTTGGCAGGCTTAAGGGTGCCCCCGCTGCACGGAACCTCGGCTTTTCTAAAGGGAATGAATTCGATTATCTTATCCGGGGTTGGACGCAGTATTGGAATGAAGTCCTTTTCCTTGCAGCTCCTGATGGGTTGCCTGATCCTATTCCCGTAGCGGACCGAAGGTACCACCCCACCACGCCGTTGGACGCTGATTTGGTCAAAGCGTTGATTGCTACGGAATCAGGGTTTCGCCCAGAGCCTCCGGAGCAGAATGCTGGTGGCGCCGGTAAGGCGCGTGGTCTGATTCAGATTACAGAAGAAGCCCATCGGGCTCTTTCCCATGTTTCCGATGAGTTGAAGAACCATTATGTCATGGTGAGTTGGAACGACTTGCTCGATCCTGCCTTGTCGATTTGCGCAGGAATACGGTGGCTTTTCCGTAAGCAGCGGCTTGCTTCAGGCAAGTTGGGGCATTCCGCTGATTGGTTTGAGACCATCATCGTTTATAAAGGATATCTTCGAGATGTTCGTGCCGGGCGCCAGCCGAGGGCTCTAATCGATCTGAGGAATTGGTATGATGAGCTCAAAACGAAGTAAACTGCTGGCAGTCTCGTTCTTCATCTGGGTCAACCACGCCACAACAGTGAGTGCTGCACCTTCGTTTCTAGAGGCCTGGCGTTTCAATGCCTCTACGCCATACAAATGGCGTTGTTTTCCAGCGAACAAAATCAAATATTCGTGTCGTAAGTTTGAATCTGATGAGCCTGGCCAATACAGCGGCGATCTCACGTTAGTCGCAAAAGATGCCCACAAGGAGCATAAATATTTTGTTCCTCGTGCCATACCTCTAAAAAACTGCAGAGCCATTCTGGCTGACTGGCAATGGCTTCTAAAGGATCAGGCTGAAGTGTGCCTTTTAGGGTGGCCAAGCAATACCCGCAATGGGCCGCCATCCCGGGACCGTTATTGGGCATGGGAGCAGCTCCTCACAGCCAAAGGATGTTCATCTTGGTTCGGCCGTTGGTGCGAGTGGTTCGGGCCGGGGGCCGCCCCCCCCCCCCCCCCCGGGGGTGGGGGGGGGGCCCCCCCCCCCCCCCCCCCCGGGGGGGGTGGCGCGCGAAA